>JBMNQI010000031.1:0-28000 GCA_050944055.1 Oscillospiraceae bacterium
GACAGAAAAAAGCCTGCAAACACAAGGTTTACAGGCTTTGAATGGCGGAGACGGTGGGATTCGAACCCACGGACCCTTGCGGATCAAACGATTTCGAGTCGTTCTCGTTATGACCACTTCGATACGTCTCCGTATTTATCTCAACATCAGCACCTCGGAAAACGGGGAGAACTGATGGGGAGAACAAGAAAAAATATTAAGTTGTGAGTACCCGAAAACCCCCGTAAAATCAAGGTTTTTCAGAACAGAGCTACCGGATAGCGACCATGATTTCGAGTCAGCCCCGTTATGACCACTTCGATACCTCTCCGTATTGCTATTCAGTTTTTCGAATTGACTGCTTAACGACCGGCCAGGCCATTCTAACCGACCGCCCGATTTTACATTATAAATATTCTGTGTGCTTATGTCAAGGATTAATCCGCGGGCGGAGTGCCGCCCGCGGAATGCTTTATATGAACGTTACAGTTCCTTCTTTTCTCGGGCCGCGGTCCTTTGCCGGCCCTTCCGGATAGCCGAAAAAGCTGGCGGAAAACACCTTATAACCCTCGGGAATGCCGAATTCGCGGCAGTACTCCTCCTCGCCGAACAGGTCCTTCGTAACCATATGAGACCAACCCGACATAATGCCCAGAGATGCGGCCGATATATACAGGTTTTCAGTTGCAAGTAGGCAGTCCTGCATGATAGTCGGAACCGACGCGTCGCCCGAAACGATAATCATAACCGGAGCGCCTCTCATCTCATTTTCGGGCTTCATTATGATGTTTGGGTCCTGAGGCGGCATTTTTACTCCCGGGGGAGGCCCGAACGGCCCTTTTTCTTTGACAAACTTATCGAATGCCGCCTTGAACTTCGCCTTTCCCTCCGCGCTCCTGACTACCGTAAAATGCCACGCCTGACGGTTCATTCCTGTGGGTGCGTATTTTGCCGCCTCGATTATGGTTTCCAGTTTTTCATCCTCAATCGGGTCGCTCCTGAAGGCTTTGTAGCTTCTCCGCTCGAGTATAGACTTGATCGTATCGTTCATCAGCATAAACATCTCTCCTTTTATGATTTATTTTGCTCATTATATAACTATTATTGCTAAAATGGAAGTCGTGATATATAATAATAATGTGAAATATTGTAATGCGGGAGGTGCGTCCGTGCCGGCATTAAACCTCAGGGAAGTCAATTTGGAGCTTGGCAGGCCCTCGGCCGATGCCGCTATCAAGCGGCTTACTTATGAAATACATACCTCGCGTCGTCTCGGCGCGAGCGTTTTAAAGATAATCCATGGCTACGGTTCTTCCGGAGCGGGCGGCCGAATACGTGTCGAGGCGCGGGCTTATCTTGAGCGCCTTGCGCGGCGAGGCGAGATAAAAGGTTTTATTGAGGGCGAACGGTTTTCAATCTTTGACGAGGAAACGAGGCTTGCCTTCCGAAACTGCGACGCCTTGCGCGACGACCGCGACCTTGACCGCCACAACAACGGAGTTACTTTTATTTTGCTCTAGATTGCCCTAAATTGCTGTTGACAACTATGTGGAACTTGTGATAATATTTCAAGGCTGATTATTCAGGGGAGTCATATGCGGGTGTAGTTCAATGGTAGAATTCCAGCCTTCCAAGCTGGCCGCGTGGGTTCGATTCCCATCACCCGCTCCACTTTATATAAGCCTCCCGTGCGCACAAATCGGCCTGACGTGCCCGCCTGCCGCGGCCCGCTTTTCTGTGCCATAAACTGCACGGGATTAATTATGCGCCAGTAGCTCAGCAGGATAGAGCAACTGCCTTCTAAGCAGTAGGCCGGGGGTTCGAGTCCCTTCTGGCGTACCAAAAATAGTATAAATATGGTGGGTGTAGCTCAGGTGGTTAGAGCGCCAGGTTGTGGCCCTGGAGGCCGTCGGTTCGAGTCCGATCATCCACCCCATCATTAATCATTCGCCCTGCCACATTGGGGTGTAGCCAAGTCGGTAAGGCACCAGACTTTGACTCTGGCATTCGCAGGTTCGAGTCCTGCCATCCCAGCCAGAGCATTATAAATCGGAGCGGGAGCTGCTTTATGCAACTCCCGCTTTGGTCTTACGGGCTTTACGCGGGAAATGCTGTTTGGGTCTCCATTCTAACTGATTGCACCTATTTCTCCCCTGTTTTCCAAGATATATTGTAGTCCTGCACTAAACTTGTAATATCGAAGCAACTTGCACTTGACAATGCCGACGTGCTTTGGTAGAATAATTTTCGCTGCTTCGGCAGTTCACCTGGCAGTACAGTTGGGAGCATAGCTCAGCCGGGAGAGCACTTGCCTTACAAGCAAGGGGTCACAGGTTCGAGCCCTGTTGTTCCCACCAGATCCACCTCCAGGTGGATATTATGGCCCAGTAGTTCAGTTGGTTAGAACGCCAGCCTGTCACGCTGGAGGTCGACGGTTCGAGCCCGTTCTGGGTCGCCAATTTGCCTCTGTAGCTCAGTCGGTAGAGCAGAGGACTGAAAATCCTCGTGTCGTTGGTTCAATTCCGACCGGAGGCACCAATTTTAAATGGCCGTATCTCAGCCGGCCATATCTGCGGGCGTAGCTCATCTGGTAGAGCGCCACCTTGCCAAGGTGGAGGTAGCGAGTTCGAGCCTCGTCGCCCGCTCCAGTTTGTTTAATAAGCACTATGTGGAACAGTGCTTGTTATATGGAAGTAATATGAGAAAACGGCGCCATAGCCAAGTGGTAAGGCAGCGGACTGCAAATCCGCGACTCTCCAGTTCAAATCTGGATGGCGCCTCCATGGAAGCCCGCAATCCCCTGCGCACCAAGGGATTGCGGGCTTTTCTATATTCCTGATTCCAATATGAGGGCCGATTGCCCTCGCAAAACGCTTCTCAATTAACCTTTCTTGACTTAACGCCCTCTCTATAGTAAAATTTTCACATAGACGCCGGCGAATTTGGCATAGGGCACGGGCTTCGCCAAATACGGCCTTTCAGATGCTCGCCCCGGCGCCGCGGGCGGTATAAACCAGAATCTGACGCAAAAAGTAATCGTGAAGGAAATTGCTTTCCTTCACGATTATCCGCAGCAAAAGTATCAGATAGTCCACTGGCTGTGAATCAGCGCGATAAGCTTCCATTCTCCGTTTAGTTTTTCAGCCACGACCTTGAGGCTGCACCAGTCAAGCCCCTCGTACTGAGGGTCAAATCCTTTGAAGTGGTATTCTACGAACGAGGCTTCCGGAAATGCTTCCGTTACGTTTTCAAGCGAGTTTCCTGAGTATAGGATGCTGTTTATGCCCACCTGAGGCGCGTTCAGATAATCGGCGTTGTATACAAATTTGTCGAAGTATTCGGCGACAGTCAGTTCTATGGGCTCCCCGCTGCCGTCGTATATACCCCATACGCGTTTCTTATCATCACCCTTGAGAGCAGCAATCTCATCGGAAGTAAAACGGAGGTTCGCCGTCGTGTTCACGGTCGAGTAGGGCACGAATAAGAGCCCCTTCTCGGGATGCACAAAGGCGGAAAGCGCCTCATAGTCTTTACCCCTCAGAGTTTTTAAAACGCTGTCCGCAAAGCGCAGGAACCCGAGATTTTCTGATTCCTGGACGTCAGATACATTTTTCTCGGTATTGACTGTCAATACCGGTTCCGTAACCTTCGGCGCTCCGGTTTCCTCAGCCGATGCGCCCAATACTCCGGATACCAGTATCCCCGCTCCCGCGCCGACAAGGAACATAAGCAAACACAGCAAAAAAGTTTTGAGCTTCATATTCTCTCCTTCATGCGCTTTAAGTAAGAGCATTTTACCTTTATATCAAAGGACAGACAACAACAAAGGTTTACAAATCGTAACACGGGAGGAATATCACATGCCTGAGGACAGACGCCAATACCATATTTCCTGCGGGAGCGGCGATGTTGGACGCTACTGCCTGCTGCCGGGAGATCCCGGACGCTGTGAAAAGATAGCCGCTCACTTTGAAAACGCTGAGTTCAAAGCCGGCAACCGTGAATTCGTGACTTACACGGGAAGCCTGGCCGGCGAAAAGGTCAGCGTCACTTCAACCGGGATAGGCGGGCCTTCGGCCGCGATTGCTATTGAGGAGCTTGCCGCTGCCGGCGCGGATACGTTTATTCGCGTAGGGACCTGCGGCGGAATTAACATGAAGGTCAGAAGCGGCGACGTGGTCATCGCTACAGGCGCCGTCCGTCAGGACGGCACGAGCCGCGAATACGCTCCATTGGAATACCCGGCCGTCGCGGATTTCGGCGTTGTCTCCGCTCTTGCCGCCGGCGCCGACGCACTTGGTTACACTAGGCATCTCGGCGTAGTCCAGAGCAAGGACAGTTTTTACGGGCAGCACAGCCCCGGCAGGATGCCAACCTCGGATTTTCTTCTCAGCCGCTGGGAAGCGTGGAAGAGGCTCGGCGTGCTCGCCAGCGAAATGGAGGCGGCGGCGCTCTTCGTAGTCGCAAACACGCTCAATGTCCGCTGCGGCGCAGTATTTCATGTGGTATGGAACCAGGAGCGCAAAGCTGCCGGGTTCGACGAGCCTGACAGCGACGACACCGAATCCGCCATCAGTGTTGCTGTCGAGGCGCTTAAGCTGCTAATAGAAGCGGACCGCAAGCAGAGTCTATAGCCGCTAAACAACCAATTGCAAAAACTGGCGCTAAGTGTCAGCAGGCCATATAAAAGACGGAAGGATCAAATTCCTTCCGTCTTTTGTACGCTCCGCCCCTCACCACCGCCTTATATAAATGGAACAGGCAGTACGGCACGCTTCCTCTCAGATCATTTTGCGTCGGCTGCTTTATCGGTTTGCTGAATAGTATACAAAAGTTTTATTGCGAATTATAATTTGACTTATATTACATTAAAAAGTAAAATATGGTTAGAACCCAAAATTAATGAAAGGACTGTTCATATGGAAAGGCGGGTAAGTCTCTGCATAGTCGGAGCTTCCGGCGCCGGCATGTCCGCGGCAATATATGCCGCGCAGCACGGCGTCAAGGATATTCTGATTCTTGAAAAGATGAAGACGACAGGCGGCTGCACTAAGATGAGCGCAGGCATAATGGCGTTTGAAAGCCCTGTTCAAAAGCGTTTCGGCCTGTATTACTCGGCGGACGACGCGTTCCGCGACCTGATAAAAATCCACAACTGGAACTGCGACGCAATGCTGGTGCGCAAATGGCTCAAGGGCTCCGGTGAAAACATAAGCTGGCTGGAAAGCCTCGGCCTTACATACGACATTGTGACGACGGACAGCTCTGACCCGAGTAAAAACCGAAACACACATCACAGGATTTCCCAATGGGACGGCCAGAAGTGGGTGATGAAGCATCAGGGCCCGATACTTACCAAATGCCTTGAAGATAACTGTAAAAAATACGGTGCGGAGATTCTAACCTCGACGCGCGCCAAGCATCTGATACAAGATGAAAACGGCAGGGTTGTCGGAGTCGAAGCAGAGGGTCCGGACGGTCCGCTGACCGTGCATGCAGGCGCGGTCATACTCGCCACAGGTTCAATATCCAGCAATCAGGAGCTGATAAACCGCTTTTACGGCTCAACCGAATACAAGGACATGCGCATAATGGCGCAGGTGCCGCACAATACGGGGGATGGGCTTATCATGGCTGAGGAAGCCGGCGCAGCGGTCGGGCGCATAGCTTCCCTATTCATCGGCCCTCATAACCATTTTGCCGGCGCTAGCGAACTGACAGGCATGCTTATGCGCCGCCCGCACGGCGTCAAAGTCAATATGTACGGCGAGAGATTTGTGGACGAGAGCATCCCGCTCGAGCAGGAATTCGGCTGGATGCTGAGCCTCGCGGTAGATAACCAGCCGGGGAAAAAATGCTATGTCATAATGGACCAGGCTCAGATAGACGACGTCATGGCTCACAGGGAGTATATGCCGCCGCGGATTGACGGCGGCAGTATGCTGGAAAATCCCCCGACGGCTTTTGGCACCGTCCCTATCGAAAAGGGGAAAGACTCGTCTACTTGGCGCGAGCGTGTGATTGACCATTTTAAATATGAGGAAAGCTTCGGGCGCGCTAAAATATGCCGGAATCTTGCAGAGGTGGCGGAATATATAGGCTGCGATAAAAACACGCTGCAAAATACGCTCGACACATATAATATATACTGCGCCAGGAGGCATGACGACGATTTCCTGAAAGCTCCGACCTACCTCATACCGGTGAATAAGCCCCCGTATTACGTCATGCTCGGCCTTTCGGGAATCGACACGTGCATCGGCGGCCTTAAAATCGACAACCACCAGCACGTCATGAAACCCGACGGGAGCTATATTCCCGGCCTTTATGCCGCGGGCGTAATGTGTTCAGGCTGGTGCAACGGCGCCTACTGCTTCTTTGGCAGCGAGATGAGCTTCACAATCTGGTCCGGCCGCAACGCGGGGTTGGAGGCGTCAAAGTATTTAGTAAGTGACAGCTAAATAGTACGCCGCGGGTTCATTCTCCCGCAGCGCTTTTTTATACACGCCTTTCCGCCTGTGGATATCGGAAATCTACCTTTCAAAGTTGAAGCTTCTTCTATACCTCGCTCCGTTTGCCAGCGCGAAAAGCAGTATAACGGCGAAAGAAAGTCCGGTAGGAAATCTTGAAATGATGGCGTTTTCGGTGGTTCCGGCGACGGTTATGCGCTCCGGCGCTTTCGGCTCAGGGAAACCGGCGCTGACATAGTCCGCCAACGCGCCGGCCAGGGTTGTGCCTGTCGCGGATGCGTGTTCTATTTGAGGCATGCCGTAGCCTCCGCCAAGCATAAACTCCGTAGCCGTCAGTCTGATTTTGGTTTCGTTGTCACTAAGCTCCAGTTCCTCTCCGGTAGAGAGCGTTATTGACATGACTCTTCGCCCTGCGGGCAAGGTCGCGTCGTATTTGAATTCAAATCCCGAAATCTGCGGGAAGCCGTCCCAGGCCGAAAGAGAGCGGTCAATTCTTTCCCGCTCGTCAATCGTTATGCGTGATATTCCGTTTTCGAGGATTTCCCGCAGCTGGCGAGGCGTGACTTCCGCCATGGCCAGTTCCCTGTCTTCCGTGAAGACGGCGAAAACCTCCGCCATGGTCGTTTCCCCTGCCTGCAGGTTTGCGGCAAAGTCTCCGCCGTTGAGTATGGCTATATCCGCTCCAGTGGACAGCCTCGCCGCATCGGCGGATACGTTTCCGAGCTTTGTCTCGGCTATACGGGCGTCCGGGTCGTTCATCGCCGTCAGGACTGCGGGAACGGAGCCTATTACTCCGTCCATGCTGGACACAGCAGAGGCTTTGGACAAAAGGATAACGCAAATCAGCATCAGTGTGAGCAGCCTACGCGTTCGCCTGTAAAATCGATTCATTGAGCTCCCTGACATGGTGGCATGACACATAGTGTTCCGATATCACCTCTTCGAATGCCGGCGCTTGATTATGGCAGTGTTCGGTCGCATATTCGCAACGGGGCGCGAAACGGCAGCCCGGCTGGGGGTTTACGGGCGAGGATATTTCGCCCCGGAGTATAATCTGTTCCTTTATATAGTCGATATTCGGCACAGGTATCGCGGAGAGCAGGGCCTTTGTATAGGGGTGCAGCGGCCGCCTGAAAAGCTCCTTCGAGGGGCATTTCTCCACCATGGTCCCGGCATACATGACAAGAATGTCGTCCGAAATGTGCTTTACCACGGAAAGGTCATGAGTTATAAATATGTAGGTCAGAGCATGCTGCTCCTGAAGGTCCTGCAGAAGGTTAAGTATCTGCGCCTGAATCGACACGTCCAGCGCGGAAACGGGCTCGTCGCATACGATGAATTTCGGTTTAAGCGCGAGAGCCCGGGCAATGCCTATGCGCTGCCTGCGCCCGCCGTCTAACTCGTGCGGGTAGGAAAAAGCGAAGCGGCGGGCAAGGCCAACCATCTCCATAAGCTCAAACACCCTGGCATTAAGCTCGGCTTTTTTCTTATAGATCCGATACGTCTTGAGCGGGTCCGCGATGAGCTCAAATGCGGACATGCGCGGGTTCAGAGAGGAAAACGGGTCCTGGAAGACTATCTGCATATTTTTAATAAGCTCTTGCCGCTCTGCGCCCTTGGCGTTTGTAATATCCCTGCCGTTAAATATAATTTCGCCGTCCGTCGCGTCTAATAGTCCGAGGATAACGCGCCCAAGCGTCGATTTCCCGCAGCCGGATTCTCCGACGACTCCCAAGGTCTTTCCCTCGTCAATCGAGAACGAGACCTTCTCCACCGCGTGGAGCATGCCCTGCTTGACTTTAAAGTATTTTTTCAGGTTATTCACCCTTAGAAGCTCGCTCATCAACCTGCCCCCTCTCCCGCATAGAGCAGGCATTTGACTAAATGACCCGGCTCTATTTCTATTGCCTTCGGTGTGCATACCCGGCACTTTTCCGTGGTCTCTTTGCAGCGCGGGTGGAATTTGCACCCGTTGGGCAGGTTTGCAGGGTCTGGCATAAGTCCCGCAATTGGGCTTAATCTTCGCACTTCCTTATCAAGCGACGGCAGGGAACCAAAAAGGCCTCTCGTGTACGGATGGGATGTATTCTTAAAGATTTGAGCAATCGAACCGTACTCGACAATTTCTCCGGCGTACATGATAGCGACCTTGCTGCACGTCTCCGCAACAATCCCGAGGTCATGCGTGATTAAAAGTACGGAGGTTCCGAGTTTTTTCTTCAGCTCGTTTATCATTTTGAGTATCTGCGCCTGTATAGTCACGTCCAGCGCCGTCGTTGGCTCGTCCGCTATCAGCAGTGCGGGCGAACAGGCAAGAGCGATCGCGATGATGACGCGCTGCTTCATGCCGCCTGAAAACTGGTGCGGGTAATCGGCGCTGCGCTCCGCGCTTATTCCCACCATCTCAAGCATCTCAAGGCTCTTTTTAACCGCCAGCGCCCGCGAGCAGTTTTCATGCAGGGCGATGACTTCGGCTATCTGGTCGCCGACACGAAGTACGGGATTTAAGGCGGTCATCGGGTCTTGGAATATCATCGCGATTTCGTTGCCCCTGATTTTCCGCATCTCGTGGTCGCGCTTTTTTAGCAGGTCGTCCTCTTTGAAATACACTTCGCCGTTTACTATTTTACCGGGAGGCTGGGGTATAAGGCGCATGATCCCAAGCGCCGTTGTAGTCTTTCCCGCTCCCGTCTCGCCAACGAGGCCGAGAGTCTCCCCTTTGCCTATACTCAGGCTTACGTCGTTTACCGCCCTGATAACAGCGTTATCGGTATGGTAGTGTATGGACAGATTGTTGATTTCCAGCAGACTCATATTAAGCCCTCCTACTGCTTCAGCCTTGGGTCGAGTGCATCGCGCAGCCCGTCCCCCAATAGGTTAAAGCCGAAGAGCGTCAGCACGATGGCAACGCCCGGGAAAGTAATCAGCGGCCAATAATCCCTTATGTATGTGCGCCCGCTCGCCAGAATGGAACCCCATTCCGGCGTAGGTGGCTGGACGCCCAGGCCGATAAAGCTAAGACCGGATATCTGGAGTATGGACATGCCGATTCGAAGAGTCGAATCGACAATAAGCGGCGCTATTGTGTTGGGGAGAATGTGCCTGAAAATAATGCGCAGATGTTTCGAGCCCGTAGCCCTTGCCGCCTCGACGAATTCCTGGTCACGTATAGAGAGCACCGTCGCGCGCAGTATCCTCGCCGAGGCCGGAACGCCCGAAATGGATATGGCCAGCGCCGTATTGAATACCCCGGAACCCAGCGCCGCCGAGACAGCAACAGCGAGCAGCAGGCCCGGAATGGCCATAATGATGTCCATTATTCGCATGACGGCATGTTCGTATTTACCGCCGAAATACCCAGCCGTCGCGCCGAAAAAGCCGCCTGTCACCAGTGAGAGTATGACGGACATCAAAGCCACAAGCAGAGAGATGCGCCCGCCATAGAGGATTCTGCTGAACAGGTCGCGCCCTAAATTATCCGCCCCGAAAAAGTGCTCGGAGCTTAGCGGGGCAAAGCGGCTCTTCGGATCCTGCATGCTGTAGTCGTACTTCGTGATAAAGTCCGCAAATATGGTCGAAAGCAGCAGAACGACCACGATAGCCAGTCCGACGACGGCAAGCTTGTTCTTAAAAAGCCGCCGGACGACATCCTTCCACTGGCCGTGTTTCTTCATGATTTCTTCCAGCGTGTCGTTGTGCTCCAGCTTCTGTTTGCGCGTTATAAGCATCATGCGGCCTCCTTTTTTGCCTGTCCGCGCTTTTTCCCGGATTCGTACTGGGCTTTTATCCGGGGGTCGACATAGGCGTAGCAGACGTCCACGAGAAGATTCATCGCGCATATGCATAGGGAAAGGAGCAGAACACAGCCGTTGATGACCGGATAATCCCTCGCGCTGATCCCCGACATCAGGTACGTACCGAGGCCGGGTATGGTGAATATTGTCTCTATGATTACAGAGCCGCCCATTACCATGCTCATCTGCATGCCTACGATAGTGATCACGGGTATGAGCGCGTTTTTTAACGCGTGTCTGCTGATAACCTTGCTCTCTTTAAGCCCCTTTGCGCGTGCCGTGCGTATATAATCCTGCCTAATAACCTCCAGCATGCTCGAGCGGGTCATGCGTGCTACGACGGCAACTGAGGTCAAAGAGTTTGATAGGACCGGCAGAACCCAGTGCCGCCATGAGCCAAGCCCCGTCGCGGGAAGCCACTCGAGCTTAAGAGCGAAGAGCAGAATGCACATCAGCGCCAGCCAGTAACCCGGCATCGCCGCGAAAATCATTGATAACGAAGTCACACCGTAGTCGAGGAGCGAATACTGCTTCGTCGCGGATAGAAGGCCGAAGGGTATGCCGAGCAGTATAGTTACGCAGACGCTGAGCATGCCGAGAGTAAAAGTGGTACCGAGGCGGGACGACATTTCCACACCGACCAGATGGCCGTATGAGTACGAAACGCCGAAATCCAACCTAGTCACAATACCCCATACATAGCTAATAAACTGCACAACAAACGGCTTGTCCAGGCCAAGCTCGATGACCTTCCTGTCATACGCCTCCTGAGTATAGTTCGACCCCAGCAGTGCGACGACAGGGTCTCCCGGGGTGAAATAGCTTATTGTAAACACTATGAAGAGAACTCCGAGGATGACGGGTATCATCCACAGCAGCCGCTTTAATATGTATTTTATCAATTTAATTTCCTCCGGAGTTGTTTTGGGCCGCCGCTCCAGCTATGGCGGCGGCCCGTGTTTTACCGCAAAATTTCAGGCGAGTGTTATGTATCTCAGGTTGCAGTCCTTGCCGTGCCAGAAGTTGATGTCCGCTACGACGTCGGTCCTATAAGCGACAGCCAAAGCGTTTTCCACAAGGGGTATGACAAGGAAGTTATTATAGGCGTATTTCTGCAGTTCCGCATACGCGGCGGCGCGCACTTTGCTGTCGATGCTTTTAAGCCCCTCATATGCAATCCGGTTGAAAGTATCATCATCTATCGTGCAAACCGCGAAGGAACCGTAACCGACCATAAGGCTCTGCAGGGATATAAACGGTTCTCCGGTCGGCGCCCCGGTGGTCGTACTCTGGAAGTTAAAGTCGGAGCCTCCCTCGCTGAGCCATTTACCCAAAGTCGTCGCGAAGTCATAGTATTCAAGACTGAGCGATATGCCGACCTCGCTGAGGTAGAACTGGATGGCCTCCGACATGGTTTTCATCTGTTCCTGTTCCATACAGACGAATTTAAACGATATCTCTCCCTCGGAGTATCCCGCATCAGCGAGGAACTTCCTGGCCCTGTCCGGGTCGTATTTATACGTACCCGTATTTACATAGTACGGGTTGCTGGACGACAGAATGGAAGTCGGTTCGGCATACAGTTCGCCGTAACCCGCCACCCCGACCGCGTTCCAGTCGACGGCACACGCAATGGCCTCGCGCACTCTCGGGTTGCTTAAGTACTGATTTTTTATGTCCATACAGAAGAACATATTGTCTCCGCTGGATATCTTCTCCACAGCGATACCCTCAACACCGGCCTTTGCGCGCGCGTAATCGGCTTCGGCTATGCCGGCAGCAATATCTATTGCGCCTGTCTCAAGGTCTATAAATTCAGTCGCGTCCTCGGCATAATACCTGATGACGAACTCATCAACCGGGTACTGGCTCAAATCTCCCCAGTAATCCTCCCTGCGTTCAAGCTTGACGTATGAGTCGGTCTTGTATTCGGTAACCCTATACGGACCGCTCCCAACGGGGTTATTATACCAGTCCTGGGACTCCCAGCCCACTTCTTCGCACCATTTCTTGCACATCACCGGTACGCAGATTGCGCTGATGCCTGGACCGTAAGGCTCAAAGGTCTTGATAACGGTTGTGAGCCCGTCGTCCTCGACATAGGAATTTGCGAAATCAAAAGCAAGGAACATCTGGGCTACCATCGCCTGTCGGTCAGCGTAGTTGGAGAGGCTGAATATCAGGTCCTCGCCGGTCATCTTGTAGCCGTTGGAAAAAGTGATTCCCTCCTTCAGCTTCATGACGAAGGTCGTGTCATCTTCATAATACCAGTCGTCAAGAATCAGGGAAAACGTCTCCTTTGTTTCCGGGTCCATGTAGAACATGCTGTCGTAGACAAGGTATGATCCAATCAGGCAGGTTGCCGCGGCTCCGCCGTAGAGGAATGAGCCTAACTCGTCTGTGGTTCCGACATTAATTGTAATCTTCTCGCCGCCGCCTTCCGGCGCCGGCGCGGCGGATTCATCAGGCGTATCGGACGAACCCGCGGCCGGGCTGTTTGGGCTGTCCGTGCCGCCGGCAGTTGAGTCGCAGGCCGCCGGAATAAGAAAGAGCAGAAAAGCCAGGACACCCGCAAGGATTCTTCCAGATTTTTTCATTTTGTCTCCTCCTTGATATACAATAATAGTTCTCATAGCGATTACAGCATTTTCCGGACAATACAAAATACAACTTACATTAAATTCTAACATATGAACCCGGCAGTGTCATTAGCTCGTATAATATCTTTTTTTAATAGTATTTTTTAAAATTATTATAAAAATAGATAATAAAATCCGTTATATATTATTGATTTATTACAACGACAGCGAAAGCCGCGGAGGAACTCTCTCCGCGGCTTTAATAAACAATATGTTGTTTTACTTTGCCGGATAGATTTCCCGCAGCTTATCGACAAGCAGCGGAAGGACGGGATTGTCGTCCCCGCTCCTGTAGCTCACGATTTTGAATAGCTTGTCCGATTCCAGCCCAAGGGGATTCCCCTTGATATTCGGGTATGCGAGATATTTCAAATGGCTCTCTGGAATGATTCCTACGCCCTCCCCCGTGGCTATGTACATCGACGTGACGCTCGAAGAATCGCTGAACTGTATTCTGGGTAAAACGCCCATGTCCGTAATCATCCTTATAATATTGACTGCGCCGGACGGATTGTCCTGTACCAGAAACATCGGAACAGTCTCAAGCAGCTCACGGGCTTCTGTTCCTTCCCTATATTTTGGGTGGGACTCAGCTATCGAAAGAACGAACCGGTCCTCTGAAAGCACTATATGCTCAAAATTGTTTGTTTTCGGTATACTGTGTGAGATAGTCAGCCATAGGTCGATTTCCCTGTCGTCAAAAATCATATACTGATGCGTATCGTAGTCATGGAAAAACAGCCGCATTATATTAAACCGCTTCTTGACTTCATTTATCGCGAGGGAAAGCGAGTAGCATAGGTCTATGTCTCTGCCGATGTGCGGGTCGATGTATATACGCAGCGGGTATTGGGTCAGATTCTCCCTGCTCGCTTCCCGCAGGCGCGTCTCAAGTCTTTCACAGTCGTAGAGTATCCGCTTCGCTTCGCTCTGCAGGATAACGCCCTCCGAAGTAAGGGAGATTTTCTTGCCATGGCGCTCAAACAGTTTTACCCCCAGCCGTTCCTCGAGCTGCATAATCTGCTGGCTCAGGCTGGATTGCGATATGAATAGGGATTCGGCCGCCCGGCTGAAATTAAGATAGCTCGCGACGGCGAGAAAGTAACGTAAAGATCTAAAATCCATTCGTCTATACCCCCCAGCATTCTGAGTATAACCAATAACGCGTAAACTGTCAAAAGTTATCAATCGGTCTAACAAATGACGGATGGAAAAATAATCGTAAATAGATATTATACATAAATAAAATGTTACTGTATGATTTATTACAATCCGGGAATACAAACTCAACTTGATTCTATGTAAGGAAAGGAGATTAAGTGTGGATAGCGATCTTGTAAGACGTATTGAGCGGTTGGAGGCTGTTAACGCGATTCAGAATATAATCGCCCGTTACACCGCACTCCACGCGGCGAGCAGGCAGGAGGAGACGTGCGAGCTCTTCTGCAAGAAAACTCCCGGCACTTATTGGATGGTAGGCAACGCGGTTTACAACGGCCATCAGGGCGTCAGAGACCATTTTGTTCACCACATGGGAGACAACGAAAAGGACCTGACAGGCAGGCTCTATCTGCATGAGATGGTTACTCCGCTTATAGAGGTCGCGGGCGACTGTCAGACGGCAAAATGCCTGATTAACACCATGGGCTGCGAAACCGGGCCGGGCGAAACCGAGGGCAACGTGTCCCTTTGGGCCTTCTCGCGCTACCGCTGGAATTTTGCCAAGGAGGACGGCGAGTGGAAAATCTGGAATATGAGGCTTTATATCACCTTCCTGACCCCGTTTGCCGGGGGCGGCTGGACTGAGACGCCGTACTATCCTATACACGAGGTAGCGGTCAAGCGCGGCCTGGCAAAGCCCGGTACCAACTATGTCACATATTTCGCTCCGGGCGAGGAGATGAAGCCATTTTCAATCACCTCCCCCGACTGCGACATACATAACCTTATTCCGGAGCCTCCCAAGCCCTACTGGACGTGGGACGAACCTATCGGCCCCCCGGGCGGCCCCGCGATTATATAATTATCAGATTAGCAAGTAATCACCCCCGGCGGCTTCGCGGCCCTGGCCCCTCCGGACTGCCTAGGGCAGAGCCTACCATAAGCATCAGATTTACAGGCCATATAAAAGACGGAAGGCTAAAACTCCTTCCATCTTTTTTTGAGCTGTAACCCGTCCCTGCAGCGGCGCCGAATTCCACTCTTTTTCTTAAATATTCCCCGTATTCGGACTTGCGTGTGCAACATAGAATGCAATAGCGAAGGCATTTTTTATACGTTTTTACGCCGGCCCCCGAATGTCCGGGCGGATCGCTGTGCAGGCCGACACGGCAAGTCGCCTAATGCCTTTGAATCCAGGCCTGCGGGATTTGGCTTTGGCGAAGCGGAAAGGAGTGAAACCAATGCTTACGGCCTCCGTAATGCTTATTTTGAACAGTCTGTTCTTATCCCTCCACCTCACGGGAGGAGCGGGTTCGTTTCCCAGGCCTCTTACGGCGGAAGAGGAAGCCGAGTGCCTCAAGAGGATGGCGGATGGCGACATTGAAGCGCGCAATATGCTCATTGAAAGAAATCTCCGCCTTGTAGCGCACATTATAAAAAAATACTATACGGGCAGGGACGACGGCGACGACCTCATTTCAATCGGAACAATCGGGCTGATAAAAGGCATTTCATCCTATAATGCTGAAAAGGGCGTCCGCCTTGCAACCTATGTTTCCAAATGTATTGAAAATGAAATACTAATGTATTTTCGCAGCCGGAAAAGAGTTTCGGTCGAGGTGCTGCTCTCCGATTCCATCGACACGGATAAGGACGGCAACACGCTTTCGCTGATTGACGTAATAAGCGTCGCCGACACTATGCTCGACGACCTGTCGGCGCGCGATACACAGAACAAGCTGCGCAAAGCCGTTGTCAAAAGCCTTACGCCCCGCGAAAGCGAAATAATCCGGCTGCGCTATGGGCTAGACAACCGCGCCCCACTGACACAGCGCGAAATAGCGCAAAAGTGCGGTATTTCACGCTCATATGTATCGAGGATAGAAAAAAAAGCTCTTGAAAAGCTGAGGAAATGCTTTGAAGAAATGGTCTGAGCGCTAAAAAGGCTCAATAATACTAAGAAAACAGCTTGCCCTTCAAGCGTGCCGCCATGCAGGACGCCGCACGCTTTTCCTTTTCCCTAATTAATAAAACAGCTTAATGACAATATTTATAACAACAGCCATATATATTGTCAAACTTTTGTCAATCGATATATTGACAAAAGTTTGACTATGTTTTATACTTATCCTGAATAGTTGTTAAATTTTTAACATATGGTGCTCTTGTGAGACACAGTACTCGGAGCCTTAGCAGGTTCCGGCTAAGGAGTGTTAATAATGAGACTCAGCCTGAATTCGCAAACAGGAGCTGAATTAGTTCTAAACGAGCTGTCCGGCGTTGTGCTGCGCCGCATATCCTCCGGATCGTCCATGCTTTGCCCTGTCGATATGGCGGCCGCCTTTTTGCGCCTGTGCCACGCCCAGAGCTGCGGGAAATGCGTCCCCTGCCGTATTGGGCTCGGACAGTTGACAAATATAATGGAGAGCATACTTGCGGGCACTGCCACTATGGCGGACCTTGAGCTGATGCGTAAAACGGCGCGCGCCATATATAATTCCGCTGACTGCGCAATCGGGTACGAGGCGGCCAATATTGTCCTGCGAGGGCTGGACGGTTTTAAGGACGACTACGTCGGCCATATAGTAAACGGCCGCTGCACGCTCGGCTGCGAGCAGGGCGTCCCCTGCATGTCCCTCTGCCCCGCCGGGGTGGAGATACCCGGCTATATAGCTCTCGTCGGCGAAGGACGTTACGCCGATGCAATAAGACTTATTAGGAAGGACAACCCCTTCCCCACCGTCTGCGGCTATGTCTGCGAGCATCCCTGCGAGGCCCGCTGCCGCCGCCGCGTTATGGACGACGCAATCAATATACGCGGCATAAAGCGCTTCGCGGCCGATAACGCCGGAGAGGTAGACCCCCCGAAAAACGCGCCGCCGACCGGGAAAACCGTAGCAGTCATAGGCGGCGGCCCCGCGGGGCTGACAGCCGCGTATTACCTTTCGCTTATGGGGCATAAGGTGACGCTGTTTGAGAAGCGCAAGAGGCTCGGCGGAATGCTCTGGTACGGCATCCCCCGTTACCGACTGCCGGCGGACAAGCTCAACACTGATATAGAAGCGATACTAAAGACCGGCATAGAGGTCGTCCTCAACACCGAGATAGGCGGCACCGTCAAGCTCCGGGAGCTGAGGCGCGATTTTGACGCCGTCTATATCTCCATAGGGGCCCATATAGATAAAAAGCTGACGATAGACGGATCTGACGGCCTGGATGTCATCCCCGCGATAGAAATGCTACGCAATCTCGGCGACGGAGACGAGGTCGACCTCACCGGCAGGACTGTGGCAGTAATCGGGGGCGGCAACGTAGCGATGGACGCGGCCCGCTCGGCTGTAAGGCTGGGCGCGAAGAAGGTCAACATAGTCTACCGCCGCCGCAAGCAGGACATGCCGGCCCTGCCCGAGGAAGTCGAAGGGGCCCTGGCCGAAGGCTGCGAGCTTATCACGCTTTCCGCCCCGGATAGTATAGAGCGCAATGACGAAGGCCTCATAACAGGGCTTTGGCTGCGCCCGCAGATCTCCGGCAAAATAGACAGCTCCGGCCGCCCGGAGCCGCTTGACGCCAGGGAGCCGAAAACGCGGCTGTCCTGCGATCTGATCATAGTGGCCATCGGACAGAACGTCGAATCCGAGCACTTCCGTTTTTCCGGCATACAGCTCAACCGCGACGTAATTGACGCCAAGATGACGACCGAGGTTCCCGGGCATAAGGGCCTGTTTGCCGGCGGAGACTGCGTCACCGGCCCGGCAACCGTCATACGCGCCATCGCCGCGGGCAAGGTTGCCGCCGCGAATATTGACGAGTATCTGGGCTTTAATCACATAATCTCGCCCGAAGTGGACATACCGCCCGCAAAAATCAACAACGTCCCCGCCTGGGGCCGCGCAAACATGACAGAACGCCTTGCAGAAGAGCGCCGGCGCGACTTCGAGATGATTGAACAGCCCTACAACCTCAGTATGGCCGAGAAGGAGTGCTCGCGCTGTCTTCGCTGCGACCATTACGGCTTCGGGCCGTATTGGGAAGACAGGCGGAGAAAGTGGTGAATAAAATGGATGAAAAGAAAATGCTCCGGATAACTATAGACGGAAGGCCCGTAGAAGTCCCGGAAGGTACGACGATACTTAACGCGGCAAAATCGGTCGGCGTTTTCCTCCCCACGCTTTGTTACCTGGAAGGGCTCAACGACATCGGCGCCTGCAGGGTCTGCGTAGTCGAGGTCAAGGGCGTTGACCGCCTGGTTACCTCCTGCAACACGCCCGTGGAGGACGGCATGGAGGTGCTCACAAACAGCCCGAAGGCGCGCGAGGCGCGACGCGTAAACGTCGAGCTGATACTTTCACAGCACGACGCATCCTGCGCCTCCTGCGCAAGAAGCACAAACTGCTCCCTCCAGACAATTGCGAACGATCTCGGCATACTCTGGCAGGACTACAAAAAGGACGTTCCGAGGGACAACTGGGACAAGAGCTTTCCTATTATTCGCCATGAGTCCAAGTGCATAAAATGCATGCGCTGCGTTCAGGTCTGCAACAACGTGCAGAACATCGGAGTCTGGGACGCCGTTAACACAGGCGGCCGCACGACTGTCGGCGTATCGCACGGGCGTGATATTCGATCCTCTGACTGCACGCTTTGCGGTCAGTGTATTACACACTGCCCTGTAGGCGCGCTTCGCGAAAGGGACGATACGGGGAGGGTTTTTGAAGCTCTCGCCGACCCGGATAAGATAACCGTCGTCCAGATAGCCCCGGCGGTGCGCGCGGCTTGGGGCGAATCCCTCGGCCTTGAGCGCGAGTTTGCCACCGTCCGCCGCCTGGTCGCCGCTTTGAGAAAGATGGGCTTTGATTATATCTTCGACACCAGCTTCTCGGCCGACCTGACCATAATGGAGGAGGGCAGCGAGTTTGCCGAGATGCTGTGCAACAGCGAGGACAAGGCGAAATTCCCGCTCTTTACATCCTGCTGCCCCGGATGGATACGATATGTCAAATCGCATTACCCCGATATGGTTGATCATCTCTCGACGGCCAAGTCGCCCCAGCAGATGTTCGGGGCGGTTGCCAAATACTATCTCACCGAGCTTATAAACGTGGACGCCTCGAGGATATTCAGCGTCTCCGTTATGCCCTGCGTGGCAAAAAAGCATGAGTGCGAGCTGCCTACAATGAAGAATCCGGACGGGTACCCGGACGTCGACGCGGTTCTCACAACACGGGAGATAGACCGCATGATAAAGGCAGAGCACATTGTACCGCAGGAGCTGCCCGAGGAGGATTTTGACGCGCCTGTCGGCATAGGCTCCGGAGCCGGCGTTATTTTCGGCGCGTCCGGCGGCGTTATGGAAGCCGCCCTGCGCTCGGTTTATTACCTGATAACTGGTAAAAACCCCGATGCGGACGCCTTTACGGACGTAAGAGGTATGGACGGCTGGAGAGAAGCCGCCTTCAGTATAGACGGCAAAACCGTAAAAGTCGCTGTTGCCAGCGGCCTTGGCAACGCCCGCAGGCTGGTTGAGGCTATAAGGCGCGGCGAGGTGTTCTATCACTTCGTAGAGGTAATGGCCTGCCCCGGAGGCTGCGCGGGAGGCGGCGGTCAGCCAATTAACCCTGTAAACGACCTTGCGGACGAGCGCGGCGACAATCTTTACGGCCTCGACGCTGTCTCTGCCCTGCGCTTCTCGCACGAAAATGCGTCCGTCAAGCACATGTACGAGCACTATGCGGGCCGCCCGATGCTCTACCACGTTTCAAAGCTTTTGCATACGGACCATACGCTTTGGGACATGCCCCTCAGCCCCCAAAAGAAGTAAAGCTTAAGGGCCCGGCAAGCATATTGCCGGGCCCTTAAGCTTTATACAAGCGCGTTAAACTATGCTTCAGCGTTTCTCGCGCCGTTTACTTATCTCTCTGCCTTATGCTAAGTCCGCCGGAAATGCTCTCTATCCGGAATTCAGACGAACCGTCGCCGACGATTATATAGTTTTTGCCGCCCTTGGCCATGAAGTCGTACTCAATGCTGCCGCTGACGCTGTCCAGCTCGGCCGTGAACGAGCTGTCGGAGGGCAGCAGTAATTCAATACTTCCGCTGACCGTCTCCGCGTCTATGCTTTTCGGGCAGATGGTTGAATCCAGAATGATGCGCCCGGATGTAGTTTCCGCTTTGAATGAGCCGACGCTTCCGCCAATCCTGATCCTGCCGGAATTAGATATTGCCTTCACGCTGCCTGCCGACAGGTTTTCAGAGTCTATTCCCCCGCTTACGCTCTCAAGCATTATATTTTGTATAACCGCATCCTTAAGCTTAATTGAGCCGGATACGGTCGAGGATTGAAGTCCGGCTGCGTTGAGCCCGGCGAAGCTTGATTCCCCCGAAACCGTTTCAGCCCGTATGGAGCCGCATTCCAAGCCTGATAGCTTAACGTAAGCGGAAACTGAATTGACGTTAACATTTTCCAAATCCCGCGCAATAGTTTCGGGAACGAACACAGTCAGTTCTTTTTCCAGCGTACCTAAGCTCAGCTTTGTGCGGGGAGCGCAGAACTTTATTACCAGGCTTTCGCCGTTATAATACCAGCGCAGCTGTTCTTCCGCGCTAATATGTCCGTTCGAGCTCTCGCTGATTTTCAAGGTGTCGCCTTCATATGGCGTTATGTTTACTCCGCCGCTTACCCAGTCTATATCAATACTGTCGAGGCCGGAGGCGTTCAACTCCGCATTCCCGGCTGTGTATTTCCCGCTGTCCTCATAGGAATACCTTCCGAGATTAATGTTGAAGAGATTGAAATCCCATTTAAAAACCTTATAACCTGCCAGCCCGGCCGCAAGCACAGCTATTAAAACCGCGGCTACCACGAGCCAGACTATTATTCTTACTATTACCGCTGTCTTAACCATGTTCCCTGCCCTAACCTTTCAGCTCGAATGCCGCCCGCAGCGCGGCGCTCAAAGCCGCCGCTATCGGGAATATCACCCAGGTAATGTGCCAAGCGCCCGTTGTGAAGCTCAATATGAAGTAAACGGCGACGCAGACAGTCCAAAGCACGCCGTTCAGTGCGCGTAAAATCTGGCGCTTCTCGTTTGTGGATTCCTTCCATTCCTTGAATTCCTCTACAACAGTTTCGTCCATTCGGACATACCTGCGCTTTGTCATCCCGTAATATATTACAAGCGCGGTGGCCGCCGCTATTATAACGAACATAAGTATTACGCCCAGCTCGCTTTGGAGCAGGATTATCGGAACGACGCAAATTATATAAAGCGCTATGGCAATTGCGAGCATCGCGGCCGATTTTTTCTGGGATCTGTGCAGTTTGTCCCGGGCCTCGCCGGATTTAACGCCGGGGTTTTCAATTTCGTCTATAAGCCCGCGCACATCGCCGACGCTGGCTACCGCCATATTATAGGCTGTTTCCTCGCTGCGCCCTTCTGCGAGCAAATCGTTATACTTGTCTATCAGATTCATTGTCATCTCTTGCTTAAGCTCGGCGACAGCGGAGTTTTGCGCGGCGTCTTCAAAAAGAGTATCGATAAACCTACTGAGTTTTTCTTCCATGTTAATTCTCCTCCAAATTTATTAGTGTGTCGATTATAGCCTTCGCTCTTTCCCAGTCTCTGCGAAGTTCATAATACATCTCGCGGCCGCGATCCGTTATTCTGTAGTACCGGCGCCGCGCGCCGCGTTCCTCGTCGCCCCAGTAAGACTCTATGCAGCCGCTCTTTTCAAGCCTCTGGAACGCGGTATACAAAGTGGCCTCCTTCAGTTCGTAGCTGTTGTCCGTCTTCTCCTTAATAGACTTATTTATCTGATAGCCGTAACTTTCGCCTGTCATGAGGTTGGCAAGGATTATAGTCTCTGTATTGCCTCGGATGAGGTCTGATGCAATAGACAAAGGATCAGTCCCCCCTTTCGAGATAGATATTACCACGATATACCTCGCCTGTCAAGGTATATTTTTTAAAAAAAGTATATTTTTTTAAAAATTATTTGCCGGTTCTTTCTGCATTACAATCAGCGTAAAAAAAAGCTGGCGTTCTTTATGATGAACACCAACTTTTACGGCTCTCAAGCGTTGGACGCGGAGCTGCCGCATCCAACATTTTTATATAGTTAAATGTATTATTCGTCTATTGATGAGAAGAGGCGTCAAGCCGTATTCCCGTCAACGGTCGCGTACGAAGCGGTGCCGCTAGAGAATACAGCTGAGAAATTCCTTAGTGCGCGTCTCGGAGGGGTTGCTGAACAGGTCCGCCGGCTTCCCTTCTTCCACTATTGCCCCGTCCGACATAAAGATCACTCGGTCCGCTACGTCACGCGCGAAACCCATCTCATGCGTGACGACCACCATAGTCATCCCGTCGGCGGCAAGCTGCTTCATGACTTGTAGCACCTCGCCGATCATCTCGGGGTCGAGGGCCGAGGTCGGCTCGTCGAACAGCATGATGTCCGGCTGCATGGCAAGCGAGCGGGCAATGGCCACGCGCTGCTTCTGCCCGCCGGAAAGCTCGTGCGGATAGTTGTCGGCTTTATCCTCCAGCCCGACCCGTCTGAGAAGCTCCAGGGCCTTCATCTCAGCCTCCGGCTTCGTCATCTTTTTAAGGTCCACGGGAGCGAGCATGATATTCTTTTTTACGGTCAGGTGGCTGAACAGGTTAAAACTCTGGAACACCATACCGATATTTTCCCGCACCTTGTTTATATCGATGCGTTTGTCCGTGATGACGTATCCGTCAACTATTATCTCCCCGTCCTCAGGCTCCTCAAGCTTGTTGAGACACCGCAGCAGCGTGGACTTGCCGGACCCGGAGGGCCCGATAATGCAGACGACTTCCCCTTCATATACCGTCAGATTGATCCCGTTGAGGACTTTCAGGCCTGAAAAGTGTTTATGCAAATTCTTTACTATTATCTTTTCTTTCATAGTTCAGCTTCTTCTCCACTTTCTTCATAAGGATCATCAGTATTGAGATGACAACCAGATAGTAGAGCGCCACCAGAGAATACGTTGCAAAATACTGATATGAGGCGCCTACATAGACCCTGGCTTTGTTAACCAATTCCGCGAGCCCTATGACCGAGAGGATGGAGGTGTCCTTTATCGAGATAATGAACTGGTTTACCATCGAGGGAATCGCGATTTTAAAAGCCTGCGGGAGTATGACTTTTATCATCGTTCTGGCGCTGCTCAGCCCGAGGCTTCTGGCCGCTTCGACCTGCCCGACGTCGACGGCTTTTATGCCCCCGCGGAAAATCTCCGAAATATATGCGCCGGCGTTAAGGCTTAGCGTAATTATAGCCGCGGAAAACGGGCCGAGCCTGAAGCCCGGTATGATAAGCTGCACAAGCTGCGGAAAGCCGAAATACACGATGAGCGCCTGAACAAGCATGGGCGTCCCCCGTATGAGCCATATGTATAATCCTGAGATTGCCCGCAGTATCCGAAAACTGGATATGCTCATCAGGCAGCTGAAAAATCCTATAAGGATGCCGATCAGGATCGATACGACGGAAACCAACACCGTCATTCTGATCCCGTACAGAAGCAGAGGCGTAGCCTCGTTTATCGTTCTTAGAAAATCCATATGCCTTATCTCACCACAATCATAGACTAAAAAACTACAGCACCGCACCCGCGCGGTGCTGTAGTAATCTTAATCCGTAAGCCCTACGGAAGAGCCTTAAGCTTTTATATAAAACCAAGGGAAAACAATTATTAATAGCCGTATTTTGCGAGGATCTTGTCGTACTCCCCGCTCTTCTTGATGTTAGCCAGACCCGCGTTGAAAGCCTTGATCAGCTCGGCGTTCGTTCCCTTCTTCACGGCAAATCCATAGGAACCCGGATTGATCAATTCGCCGACGGTCTTCAGCGGGAGGGATTCGTTCTTGATAGCCCAGCCGACGACGGAGCGGTCTTCAAAGCAGGCCGCATTGTTGCCGTTAACGACAGCGGTGTACATGGTTGGGGAATCGTCGTAATACTGGATGGTGAATCCATATTCCTCAGCGACGCTTTCGGCATAGCTCGCGCCCTGCGTGCTGGTCTTTACGGCGACGACCTGGCCCTCAAGATCCTCCAGGGAGGAGATGTTGCTGTCGGCGGAGACCACCAGGATCTGCCCGTCATCGAAGTAGCCGTCTGAAAAATCAAATGTCTCTTTTCTCTTTTCGGTTATCGTCATGCCGGCGATCATGCCGTCGGCCTGTCCTGCCTGTACGGCGCCCATGGAGGCGTCGAAGCCCACGTTATTGACCTCGTACTCAAAGCCCTGGTCCTTAGCTATCGCTGCGAGAATGTCCATGTCGACGCCTACATACTGCTCGGTGGCTTCATCATAGTACTCAAACGGGGCGAAGGCGTTATCGGAGCATATAGTATACTTCTTGTCGGAAGAACCGCCGCATCCGGCAAGGCTGAAGATGCAAAGCGCAAAAAGCAGGCACGCAACAGCAGTCCTGGTGATTCTTTTCATTATTACTCTCTCCCTTACTTTTCGAATAGACATCATATATTTGCTTATTATCTTTTTATTTTATTTTACAGCACGTTTAATGTCAAGCTTAATAGGAGGAAAGTTTGTTTTGTTTCCATATAATTGAAGGAGAGCATTTCCGCTCCCCTTCAAAAGTTCTTTACGCTCAACCAACTATCCGCTGCTTCCTATCTTTTTTCTTCTATCTCTTTTTTTAGTTTTTCAGCGAAGTCACTA
Source organism: Oscillospiraceae bacterium (assembly GCA_050944055.1). Taxonomy (GTDB): domain Bacteria; phylum Bacillota; class Clostridia; order Oscillospirales; family Oscillospiraceae; genus JBMNQI01. The sequence goes on from JBMNQI010000031.1 coordinate 24,758, forward strand.
AGGCTCATGGCTCCCTCGTCGCCGCCGGAGCGTGTGCGCACGCTCACGGTGCCGTTTTCGACTTCCTTGTCCCCGACGACAAGCATGTACGGTATCTTCTGAAGCTGCGCCTCGCGGATTTTATAGCCTATCTTCTCATTGCGGAAGTCGGTTTCGGCTGAGAAGCCTTCTTTTTTCAGGCTGTCCGCCACGCTTTGGGCATATTCCTGGACCCTGTCGGTAATGGGCAGAACCATGACCTGGACGGGGGCAAGCCAGGCGGGAAACGCGCCGGCGTAATGCTCGATAAGTATGCCGATAAAACGCTCCATTGAGCCGTATACAACGCGGTGTATCATGACGGGGCGGTGCTCCTTCCCGTCAGGGCCTGTATACTCCAGCTCAAAGCGCTCCGGCATCTGGAAGTCCAGCTGCAAAGTGCCGCACTGCCAGGTGCGCCCTATCGAATCCACAAGGTGGAAGTCAATCTTCGGGCCGTAGAAAGCGCCGTCGCCCGGGTTAATCTTATAGCTTAGCCCGCGCTGTATAAGCGCCTGCTCCAGCGTCCTTTCAGCTTCATTCCACTGTTCAAGCTCTCCCATATAGTCTTCCGGGCGTGTCGACAGCTCCACGTGATAGGTAAAGCCAAAAACCCTGTAGACACGGTCGATAAGCTCTATCACGCCCTGTATCTCATCAGGCACCTGCTCCGGGGTCATATAGATATGCGCGTCGTCCTGAGTAAAGCAGCGTACGCGCATAAGCCCGTGCAGCGCGCCGGAGAGCTCGTGGCGGTGGACCAGCCCCATCTCCGCCATGCGTATCGGAAGGTCCTTGTACGACCATTTCCTGCGCTTATACGCCAGCATGCCTCCCGGGCAGTTCATAGGCTTTACCGCGTAATCCTCGCCGTCTATCTTTGTGAAATACATGTTGTTCTTATAATGATCCCAGTGGCCTGATCGGTGCCAAAGCTCCTCGTTGAGGATAATCGGAGTGCGTATCTCTTCATAGCCCGCGCGCCTGTGCTCCTCGCGCCAGAAGGCTTCAAGGCGGTTGCGAAGCTCCACGCCCTTCGGGAAGAAGAACGGGAAGCCGGGGCCCTCGTCGAACAGGGCGAAGAGATCGAGCTCGCGGCCAAGCTTGCGGTGGTCGCGTTTTCTGGCCTCCTTCAGGCGGTTAAGATACTCGTCCAGCTCATCCTTTTTTGAAAACGCCGTACCGTATATGCGCTGGAGCATCTTGCGGCTCGAGTCGCCGCGCCAGTATGCGCCGGTGCAGGATGTCAGCTTAACGGCGTTTGCCTTGAGCCTGCCTGTATCCAAAAGGTGCGGGCCGGCGCAGAGATCGGTGAAATCGCCCTGGCGGTAGAAGCTGATAACCGCGTCCTCGGGCAAAGCCTCTATAAGCTCTACTTTGTAAGGCTCGTCCTTCATCAGCTTAAGCGCCTCGCCGCGGGGCAGCTCAAAGCGCTCCAGCGGTATTTTCTGCTTGATAATATTCCTCATCTCGGCCTCTATCTTCTCAAGATGCTCCGGTGTGAAGGCCGTCTCTGAATCGAGGTCGTAATAAAAGCCGTCGGCAATAGCGGGGCCAATGGCGAGTTTAGTATCCGGATACAGGTGTTTTACCGCCTGCGCAAGCACGTGCGAGGCGGTATGGCGGTAAGCGAGCTTGCCGCCTTCGGAGTCCCAGGTGAGGATGTTCACGGCGCTGTCCCTGTCAATAGGCGTTCTCAGGTCGACGACCTCGCCGTCCAGCTCCGCTGCCATAGCCGCGCGCGCCAGCCCCTCGCTTAAATACTCCGCCACCTGCAGGCAGGTCGTCCCCCTTGGAAACGGAAGAACGCTGCCGTCCTTGAGCGTTACGTTGATCATAACTTATCCCCCTGTGCGTTAAAGGCAAGAGCCCCGCCCTTGCCTGATGTAAGACAAATATTCTTAAAATATCCCGGCCTGCCCAAAATCAATATTCATTAAATCATATCTCGGTATTATATACTAATATACGCCCTGTGTCAACTTGGACAGCAGCGTCACCAGACCGTACATAACGGGCTGATGAACAAGATATATCACAAGGCTCCAGCGCCCGATGACAGGCAAAACGGGTATGCGCACAGTATAAAAGCGCTCCGGCAGGCGGCGCTGCTTTACAGGCTTTCCAAGCCAGGTGCCGAGCAGGAACATAAATATCCACGGCAGAATCGGGTAGTAGTCGGCCGACGTATAATCCTTAGCAGGAAAGCCGAGCCAGCCCAGGTAAGGTAAATCGAAACGCCCCTGCGTGAGCTTCCAGAACAGGGCAAAAAGAGCGATGTACAGTATGGGTGCAACATACCGGGGTATCCTGTCCCAGAAGCGGGAGGTCAAACCGTAAAACACCATAGCGCAGCCCAGAAAATGGAGTATTCCGAACCTGACTAAGGCGCCCGCGAAATAAGTCGCGGCCGACACTAGCACCGCCGCTCCAAGCGCTATAAAGCCCCTTTTTACGTTGCTGTGCGAAAAATTCGAGGATATGCCCGAAATCAGTATGAACATCGACGAAAACACAAACTGCAGGAATATAACAAGACCGTTATATATGAGCCTGGCGTCGAGGAAACCGAATTCTATAAGGTCAAACGCGCCGTGATAGACGACCATCAGGATTATGCATATCCCCCTGACGGCGTCGAGCGCCTCTATCCTGTTCTTCTTCGCACCGTACGTCATACGTTGAACCTGAAAAGGACTATGTCCCCGTCCTGCATAACATACTCTTTCCCCTCCGAGCGCACAAGGCCCTTCTCCTTTGCCGCCTGCATTGTGCCGCAGCGCATCAGGTCGTCATAGGATACTACCTCCGCCCTTATAAAGCCGCGCTCAAAATCCGAATGTATCTTCCCCGCCGCCTGAGGCGCCCTGGTCCCGCGCTTAATTGTCCACGCGCGGCACTCGTCCTCGCCGGCAGTGAGGAATGAAATAAGCCCCAGAAGCGAATAGGACGATTTTATCAGGCGGTCGAGGCCCGACTCCCCGATGCCCAGGTCCTCGAGGAAGAGCTTCTTGTCTTCCGGTCCCAATTCGGCTATTTCCTGCTCAAGCCTCGCGCAGACGGGTATGACCTCGCTGCCCTCTTTTGCGGCATGCTCCAGTACCCGAGTATAATACTTGTCCGAAGCGTAATCTCCGGTGAAGGAATCCTCGCTGAGATTCGCGGCGTAAATGACGGGCTTGAGAGAGAGAAGCTCGCTTCCGGATATGATCTCCGCGTCCTCGG
>JBMNQI010000032.1:0-27386 GCA_050944055.1 Oscillospiraceae bacterium
TCGGCAGTCCCGTCTGGTCCAGCCTTCCGACGATGAATCTGCTCACCTACATTGAGGAGCTGCCCGACAGCGTGGCCGGCAAGCACGCCTTCTTCTACTGCACGCACGGCATGACGCCCGGCCGATGTGTGCTGCGCGGCATACGCCCTTTGAATGACAAGGGCTTTGTGGTTCTTGGCTGGAAGGACTGGTACGGCTCCGCTTCCCTGCCCGGTCATCTGAAGCCCTGGTTTACCGACGGCCATCCGGATGAAATTGACCTGGCTTATGCCGAAGCCTTCGGCGCCGCCATGGTGCGTCACAGCCTGGCCTGCAGCGCGGGCGATACCTCGGTAGTGCCCGAATTCCCCGGCGAGGCTGTATGCGACGCCCTGTACGGCATCGGTCACCCATTCATCTTTACACAGCCCGGACATGAGCCCCCCCAACCTCAGTTTGACTCCGACGGGCCCAAATTCAAAAAGCCCGGCGAGTATCCGCCGCTTAAATATCAGAGCTCCATGGCTTATGTCATGGAGCTGGAGGGCTTCTCCATGGATGCTGATCCAAACTCCGTGGGTCGGGAGGTCTGGTTTGACCCTGAGACCTGCATCGGCTGCAACCGCTGCGTGAAGGCCTGCTTCTGCGACAATATTGACGGCTCCACCAAGCCGCCCACGCTGAAGAATCCCTTCTGCGAGCCCTGCAATTTCTGCGAGGGTGTCTGCCCCACAGGCGCCCTGCACGTCAAATTCAACCCGCCCCCCAAGACCGAGGAAGAGAGCCGCGCCCAGTTTAAGGCCTTCCGCGATATCCTATACCGCTGCGAAGCGACCGGCGTCTTTCGCCGCCTGACGCGGGAAGAGGACATCGGCTGGACCACTCCATGGGAGGTCGTAACCGGGCACCCCAGGCACAAGGAGATTCCCTGACACCGGTTCGTCTCTGTACGGCGCCGGGAAGAGGATTTAGTAAAACATCAAAAAACGGCTCTAAATTGATGATGGGATGCAGCTGCTGCGCATCCCATCATTTATTGCGATATAATTTAAGCGACTTGGAAATTTTACCTCTCTTACAGCAACATAACCGCCTGGTAGGCCCCGTATGTCGCTGCGCCGATAACCGTCGGGACCACACAGTCGCCGACGGGCTTGACAACGGGCGCAGTGCCCTCAAACGGAGCGGCTGCGTCCGGCACGGGTACCATGCCCGCGCAGTTTATGACGGTGTCCGCCGGTATGAAAACTTCGCCCGCGGCCCCCCTGGCGGTCACGCCTTTTTCCGTTACGGACACGCAGGCGTATCCCTCATACAGTTCAACGCCGGTATTCTCAAACATCAGCAGATAAGTCTCCACGGAATCGAACGGCGTACCGTTAGGCGGGCCAAAATTCTTCAGGATCTGCGGCGACCGGCTGAGCAGCGTGACCTTGCGCCCCTGGTCGCCCCAATGTATAGCCGCTTCGCAGCCTGTAAGCCCGCCTCCCACAACAACAACCTTCTGCCCGACCTTTTCCGGATGCAAATAGGCCGTTGTGGCATCGAGGACATTTGCGCCGGCCTTGCAGGGACACTTGAGCTGCGCGGGCTTGCCGCCAGTGGCAACAATGACGGCGTCCGCATGTTCGGCCTTGACTTCCTCCGGCGTAACAGCATGGCCCAGGCGGATATCCACGCCCATCTTCGCAATGCGTTTGGCTACATTGTCCTTATAGCGTTTGAGGGTTGTTTTGAAGCGGTCAAAATCCGCATACCGGAGAATGCCGCCAAGCTCGCGTTCCTTCTCAAAGAGAATTACCCGGAAGCCCCGGGCCGCAGCAAATTCCGCGGCCTTCATGCCGGCAATGCCGCCGCCGACTATAACAAGTTTCTTCCCTTCAACGGTCTTCTTAATCTGCCGCTCTTCCTCGCTGCATGTCATCAGGTTCACGGGGTTTACGGTGCAGTGCCCGTTCAGCCTGCACTGGGCGCAGCGCAAGCAGTTATTGATGAACTCAGGCTTTCCCTCGTAGGCTTTTCGTGCAAACGCGGGGTCGGCAATAAGCAGCTGACGCGCCATAATGACAAAATCAACCTTACCGTCGGCAATCGCCCTGTCGCAAAGAGCCGGGTCGGTCATACCGCCGACAACGCCCACCCTGATGTTCTTCACGGCTGCCTTTACGGCCGCGGCGCACTCGAGATTCAGGCCTTCCGGATAGTAGAAGTTGCTGATAGTGCGGCTGTTATACAGCGCGTTGTGATGCAGCCCGGCTGAGATGTGGGCAATATCCAAAAGACCTGGATACTTGTCCAATTCCTGGAAGAAGCGCACTGAATCCTCCACCGAGAGCATATGTTCAAATGCCAGATGATCTGACAGCGGACGGCAATTCTCTTCGCCGGACCAGCGCATTTCAATGATGAACTCCTCGCCGACAGCCTCGCGGACACGCTGCAAAACCATTATAGGAAAGCGGCAGCGATTTTCAAAGGAACCGCCGAACTCATCCGTACGCTTATTAAACCGGGGAGACAGCCACTGGGAAAACATAAATCCGTGTCCGCTGTGTATGTTTATGCCGTCCAGCCCGCAGTCCTTGGCCACCTTGGCGCAATGAGCCAGGGCATCCGCGAATTCCTCCATCTGCTCACGCGTAGCGCCGTGTATCACAAGGCCGTCATGACTGCCCATACCCCCGAATTTGGGGCGGCTGTACCCGTCATAGTTCTCCGTGAGAATCATGTCGCTTGGGCCGTAAATCTTGTCCGGGCGCTTCATAGGCCGCCCGTTTTTATCCTTGGGCACATATGCAGGAGGCATAGGAGGCATGCCCTTGAGGTCCGTAGGCGGCACGCCGCCGCCCGGGCCGGCAGGAGGCTCCATGCCCGGCAGGCCGGGAATACCGTCGCCGCCATCGGCGTGGCCGAAAACTCCGGTGTGGCTAAATGATGTAAATGCAAGAGCTCCTTCCTCGTGGCAAGCCTGGGCATAGCGGCGAAAGCTGTCCTTGAGCAGCTCAGTGGGCTCCGCCTCGCAGAAAGCGTACATAGCGTGTACTGCACAGCCGTAAATGATATCGTTCTCGCCGGACATAACCCGCGCGCAGCCACCCCGAGCCACATCACGGTAGAAATTAATGGCCTGATCCGACATGGCGCCGTTTGCGCCCTCATTTGGAATCTCGGCGCCAAGCGGCGCCACACAAATGCGGTTGCGATAGGTTTTCCCCCGGATAGTTATCGGAGAAAAAAGGCTGGGATACATAAGCTCAGACATCGTAATTCCTCCATTATAAGAATCCGCTGTTATTATGCTAAGAGTTTACCACAGCCTTATCTGCCTGTCTTTAATCGCAGCAGACAAATTATTTATTGGCGCTTGTCCGATACAGACAAGGAAAAAAGCTGCGGGCTTTGAGCCTCTCTGGAAGCTTCTTATGACCTTTGGTAAGTATTGAAGGAAAGCCGCTGTCCCAGAGAACAGCGGCTTTCTGCGCGGTAATAATGAGGTTTTAAATTAAGCCGTGAGCTATTGCGCATTGCGCTGCAATTCCGGGTTAAACAGCGTGAGCGGCATTTTTCCCCGCCAGCCAGCCATGCGTCATGGCCATGCCGATAGAGTTCCCGGCCATGGGCGTAACATACTTCTCGCCGTAGCGATTGCCGAGGCAATTGCCGCAGGTGTAAAGGCCGCGGATGGGGTTTTGCTTGTCGCCGCCGCGGGCCACACGGAATTCGCTGTCCGCTATTACTCCTGCCAGCGTCGCAAGGCCCAGGCTCGGTTTACCGCTCAGCTGCGTCTTGCCGCCGTAGAAGGGGGGTTCGTCTATAGGAATCATCAGGTCCTTGTCTTTACCGTAGTCCGTATCGCCTTCCGGACTGCGGCAAAGCTCATTATAGTGTTCAATCTCCGCAAGGAAGGTCTCTTTTGCCTGCCCTTTATATCCAAGGAAATCCGCTAGCTCATCCAGCGTCTCGGCGGCATAAACCGTTTCGGGGAAACGGCTGGCTCCTGGCAGATGCATGCCGTACACCTTCGAGCCATTGGGGTCGCCCACCTTAATCTGCGCGAAGCTTTCCTGGCAGATTCTTGTCATTTCAGGCAGTCCGAAGTTGGGCGCGCCGTGGTCCAGTGTCGCTTTATATATGGTTTGCCAGATCTTTTTGTCAGCTACATAGCAGGCCAGCCCGTCGGGCTGCTGAAACAGGGCGCTGGCCGCTCCGTTAAAGCAGGCTTCGTTATAAAAGCGCTTGCCCAGGCAGTTCAGCTGGAGGATCGGAACAGTTCCCCAGGGCCCGGAGGGGCTGATTTTCCCCATAATGCTGCCGCGGGGGCTTGCCTGCATCACAGCCCCGGCCCAGCACATCATCTTGTGCCCGTCGCCACGGCGGGTTGATTTGCGCCGCCAGTTCTCCATTGTCTGGCCGTTGCGTTCGCCGTATTCCATGAGGCTATTGATAAGCGCCCAGCACATTTTTTCGTCTCCGATAAAGTCGCCGGCGGCCACGACCACGCCCTTTTCCGCCCGGAACAGACGGTATGTACCCGGATTGCGCATGTCCTCTGCATAGACGCCCGTGACGTCCCCCGCCTCATTCTGCTGCAGGACTATCCCCCGGTGCTCAAAGAACCAGTCCGCTCCATGCTCCTGGGTGTAATACATGATATACTTGTTAAAGTAGCCAAGGTCGTTGCCCTGATGACCATAAAACTGGATATTGCAGGGCCATGTCTTATAGTCCGCCTGTACTATGGGATAGCTTACGCCCTCGTGCTGGTGGTGATTGATGGCCAGGGGATGCTCCAGCAAATCGGTATAGTCCACCGTGACGTCCCGACGGCCGAAAATATCGACCTTAAGCTCAACGGCTCCATCCTCCTTCTGCCGGCGCTCGCGCATGCTTTCGAATACTTCCATCATTCGGTCCATCATGGGGCCGGAATATTGGACAAATTTCCGGATAAGATCCGGGTCGCAGTTTCCGTTGCTTCGTTTGAAAAACTCGTAAGCGATTTCGCCGGTATTGTATGGGCCGAAGCCTCTTTCAATCAGCCATTTGGAATTGACATGTCCGATATCGCCGCCATACCAGCCTCCGGAAGCCATATTCTTGTTGGCAAGCTTCACAAAACCGTCCACAGGCTGAACTTCCAGAACCGCCACGGTTGCGCCTTCGTCCACTGCGCCCAAAGCTGCCGCAAGGCCTCCGTTGCCTCCGCCGACCACCACCACATCTCGGGTGATGATTTCTTTAACCTTCTTCGGGTCAATAACCGGCGCTTCCCCCAGCCAGTCGCCAGGTCCGCTTATGCCATATACGCGGTTGTCCGCCCTGGCCGCCGCACGGGCCTTTGCATACTCTTCCGGCGTAGAAGGCCTGTCTTCCATGACGGGAGGCCCCTCATGTTCCGGTTTATCATTATCGGGAGTTTTCTTCTTTTCGGATATATCCATACACTTTTCTCCTTATTACTTTCCGGCCGCTGCGTTTCTGCCTGCCACATATCCGTAAAACATACACAGGGAATGACTCAGGCCGGGGATGCAGATGGGATACTCCACGGCGTAGCAGTTGCCCTGCACGTTACCCGCTACAAACAGCCCCTGCAGTATATCCCCCTCGTTTGTATAGACCCTGCACTCCTCGTCGCTCTCCAGGCCGCCTATGTCAACAAGCATTGCGGAAAGGCCGAAGCCGCTTGCATAGAAGGGGGGTTTTTCGATGGGGAACAGACGGCTTGCCGCCTTGTTGAAATCAGCGTCGAAGCCGTTGCGGGCAAGCTCATTATACCGGGCAATAGAGCGCAGCGCCGCTTCCTTGTCGATATCCAGCTTCTCAAGAAGCTCTTCCAGGGTATCGGCTGCAATTACCGCACCCTTTTCTATTGCAACCCGGAATTTTGCCTCCGACATGGTCTCATCCATCATATTCAAAGGCCGGTCCCTATCATAGGAGCTGACGCAGCCGTGGTTGGGAGGCATGTAGGCCAGCTGCTCCCGCCAATTATCATCGAAAATCTGATAGATAAAGCGTCCGGGCTGAAGCTCAATCTGGTTTTGCAGCTGCTGACCGGGAACATTTTCATTCATAAATCTCTGCCCGTGCTTGTTCAGGAATAAAAACGGCGTGTTGCCCAGCCCCAGAAATCCCGGCCGGCCCATGTTGTGGCTCATTACCGCATGGTTCTGCTGCACCGCCGCCCCCAGCCAGGATCCAAGCTTAAGGCCGTCTCCGGTATTCTGGACAACAAATCGGCCGGCTGTATCCTTTGCCTTCATAGACATGACCGGCGTCTTCTTGCGCAAAACTCCCGGCGTAAAGTGGGTCATAATCGCGGGATTGCCGGAGTTATCGCCCGTGGCCAGCACGATGCCCTTCTTTGCCGTAACGCGTATATAGCGCCCATCCTGGCAGTCCTTTGCCAAAACGGCGCAGACCCGCCCGTTTTTCTGCTCCAGCTTCGAAGCGGAGAAGCCGTAAAGGGCCTGAACGCCCAGCTCCTCAGTACATTTTTTCATCGTCGCCTTCAACACGGGCTTATGTCCCGGAATGAAGATGAGAGAGTTGGGATAAACAGGGAACTCTTCCTTCGTGAAGTCGTACTTTTCCGGAAGCGGCCAGGACAGAGGCTTCATATGGAACCTGCGCTTGTCCTCCGGAATCACCTCGTCTGAGCACCGGGCAATATACAGCTCGGGTACAACGTCAATAAACCAGTCAAAGACCTTATGGGCATTATGGGCCCAGCGGGAAATAATGGTGCGTTTAATGCGGTAGGAGCATTCCTGCATTATGCGGTTTGTCACCTCGTCCGGATCCACGGAGGGACGGCCGAAATACTCGTTTATGCGGCCGCCTATCACGGCAAACTGACCGCTCCGGGCGCTTATACCGGCAGTCTTCTCCAGAACAATCACCGAAGCCCCCGCCTCCGCCGCGGAGCGGGCGGCGCATACGCCGGCCACACCGGCACCGACAACAACCACATCCGCCGTGAGGCTGTTCTTAATCTCCGCCTCGTCAATCTGCGGCTCCGGCTCCAGCCAGCCGCTGTCGAGCCCGTCGTCCGGCAGGCTGGCGCCCATCATCATTTCCTCAAGAGCGCCTGCTGGCATTTCTTCCGGTGCATCAGGCATTGATGTCCTCTTATCCATAGCTGCTCCTTTCTTTAAAAAGCGGGCGGTTCCATTGAAAAAACAGAACCGCCCGAAGTTTATATGTACGGGTCTTCAGAATGCCTTATGCCGCCGGGCTGGCGTAAAGCATATTTGCTCTCGTAGCGCTGAAGAAGTCACAGGAACCGACCTTATCAGAGCGGTAGGCAAAAGTATATACCGGCTGGCCGCAGGGAATGCAGTGATAGTTGTCATGCAGCCACTGCTGAATCTTGCCGCAATACTCCTCACGGACGGCCGTATCGGCCGTATATACAAACTTGGAGAAGATTTCGTTGTATTCGGGATCAAGTACACGTGCTGGACAAAGCATGCCGTTCTGCCAGTTGGCAGACAGGTCGGCATAGGGCTCGCGCGTCACGTTGCCGCCTGCCGCGGTTATAAGCATGCAGTCCGAGCCGTCCTCCTGCATCCAAAGGCCAATGCTGGTAGCCATATCATAGCTCTGGAAATTGACACTAATATTCAGCGGCGCAAGGCATCCCTGAATGACCTCCCAGATAGGCGCGTCGCTTTCCATGGTAACAACATTGATTTCAAATCCGTCGGGATAGGCGGATTCGGCCATGCACTGCTTGGCATATTCCGTATCCAGCTCATATAAACCGGTGGACTTATAGAAATTGACGCCTTCGCAGATAACAGAGTCGCTTTTCAAGTATTCGCCGCCGAAAGCAACCGCGCCGATGGCGTCCTGGTCTATGACATGGGCAATAGCTTCACGAACTTTGATGTCATTGAACTCCTCCTTGTAGGGGCTCATGCATAACAGGTAGGAGGCCTTGGAGGGAATCTGCTTATACGCGATGTTCTCCGCATTCTGGATATCGCCGCTCTTCAAACGGTCGACGTCGTTGTTTTGAACGCCAAGCACTATATCGATCTCCCCGGTCTCAAAGGCGATGAACATAGCCGTGGGGTTGGAGTAAAAGTTAATGACAATCTCGTCCCACTGGGGCATGCGGTCTTTGTTCCAGTAATCCTCCCGGAGCCTGAAGGTAACATGGGATCCGCTGACATTCTCCACAATTTCATATGCGGACGAGGTGGGCGGGCTGTCCCACCAGCGTTCGTCGCTGGGTCCCCAGTCCTCGCAGGCGGATTTGTTGACAACATAAGGTATGTCCATATAGGCCATCAGCGGGCCGTAGGGCTGCTTGAGCTTGAAAGTGACAGTCAGGCCGTCCTCGGATACCGTGGACGCCTCAAAATCGATGTTGGAAAAGTGCACAGCCATAACAGAGGCGGCCGTGGCGCTCTTGTAGAAGGTATAGACAACGTCTTCGCCCAGAACCTGATCTCCGTCTGCAAAATAGGCGTCGTCCCGGAGCTTGATTTCCAATGTGGTATCGTCCACCCATTCCACGGATTCGGCCAGCCAGGGCTCATACTCGCCGGTGCCGGTGCGCATTAGAATAGTCTCGAATGCAAGATAATTCTGCGGCCCTGAGGTGCCGGACCAGGGGTCAAATGAGCCGCCGGAGTCCATGGTGCCCACCCGCAGCACGCGGTAGTCGTCCTCTGCCTCTGCAGCTTCACCAACGGCAGGTTCCGCGGCCTTACCGGTTTGGGCAGGGGAGTCTGTGGCCTTGTTTCCGTTCTGGCCGCCGCAGGCACATAAGCCTATCATCAGCAGCGCCAGAAGCACAGCAAGAATTTTTTTCATTTTTATCCTCCTTAATATTGCAACATGTGCTGACATGTTGATATTTTTCAACAGATACGCTTTTTGAGTTTTACAGGCGGATGGCCGCCAGATAGCCCTCTTCCAGGGCATCGCAGATATTGCGGGCTTTCACACAGTCGCCAATGGAATAAAACTCGAGCCCCTCGCAGGCCTGCTCCACATCGGCAAACGGCGCCGCCTCCATACCCAGGGCATTGATTATGCAGTCAGCTTCGATAAACTCCTCCCGTCCCTCGCTGTCTCTGGTTTTGATCCCGTTTTTCAGAACCTCCGTGCAGACGGTGTTTTTCATCACGCGGCATTGGAGCTTTTCAAGCAGGCTCTGCAGCTTAAGCCTGTGCAGACGGAACGCATTCCGGCACGGCTTATCATATTTGACAATCAAAGTCACCTGACAGCCGGCCTGCGCGATATGTACCGACGTCTCGCAGCCTATCTGACCGCCGCCGATGACCACAGCCCTCTTTCCGAAGTCCATCCCCTTTTTGTAGCAGTCCATGGCGCTGAGAACGTGGGGACTGTCTATTCCCGGCGTGTTTTTTGTGGACTGCTTCGAGCCCACGGCCGCAATAACGGCGTCCGGCTTGAGCTGGGCCAGAAGCTCCTTTGAAAAGGCCGTATTGAGCCGAACCTCCACATTCTGCCTCTTCATTTCAGCCGACATGCTTTTTGCAAGGTCGGCCAGTTCTCCCTTGATCGGGTCTTCCTCTCCAAAGTTCAGTTTGCCGCCAAGCTTTCCTGTTTTTTCAATCAGCGTTACTTTGTGTCCCCGCTCCGTCGCTGTAATTGCCGCCTGCATGCCGGCGCACCCGCCGCCTACAATCAGCACCTTTTTGCTTCTTTCGGCCGGCGGCTGCTTGTCGAGAGGCCCCAGCTTGAACTGCGGGTTGATTGTGCACCGGCTGATGATTTCCATGATCTCCCGCATGGGGTCGCCTTTACACCCCATCTGGCTGAGCTCCGCCGTAACATGCTCCGCGGGGCCGGGGAAGCAGCGCATGCAGCGGATACAGCGGCGTATTTCGTCCGCCCGCCCCTCCCTGCACTTTGTGACAAACTGCGGGTCGGCCAGACGCTGCCGGCCCATGACAATCAAGTCCGCCTGCCCTTCGGCCACTGCCTTTTCACACAGCGCGGGATCGGTGAAACCGCCGACTACGGCCACGGAAATGTTTACATGCTTCTTAATCTCGGCCGCCACCGGCAGATTGCAGCCGTGCGCATCATACATGCTGCTTATCATCAGCGTATCCACCGGATTATAATAAAGGCCGGCGGACACATGTATAATGTCGCAGTGCCGGGAGAGAATTTCGCAGGTCTTACAAATATCGTCCAGTGAGTAGCCGTCGTCGACGTTCTCCGAACCGGAAAGCCGGCATTCAATAATAAAATCCTCTCCGCAGGACGCGCGGACTGCATCCATTATCATCGTCAGGAACCGGGCGCGGTTTTCAACACTTCCGCCAAACCGGTCCTGCCTCTGATTGGTGCGCGGGGACAGGAACTGATGCGGCAGCCACCCGTGGCCGGCGTGGATGAGCGCCCCGTCAAAGCCGCAGTCCTTCAGCACGCGGGCCCCGGAAGCAAAATCGTCGACGGTCCTGGCGATATCCTCTTCCGTCATGCCGTGAACAACGGCGCCATCCGACTCCCGCACAAAACTCATCGGCCCCACAAGCCGGGTATCCGGACCTGCCATTTTGCTGGCGCCGCAATGGCTCAGCTCCAGCAAGGCCAAAGCGCCGTTGGCGTGGACGCGCTCGGCACATTCCCGGAGACCCCGCATATTCTCCGGGTCCCGCATTTCAAAATAGTTTCCGCCGGGAGCCCGTGAGCCTTCCCGGTTGACGTCCGTCTCGCCGACAATGAATTCCGCCAGGTCCCCCTGTGTATAAAAGTCTATAAAGTATTTTGCGTGCTCTGTCAGCCTGCCGTTTTCAATCCCGATAAGCCCCATAGGAGCCGCGACGGAACGATTTTTCCATGTCTTTCCGCGAATTGTGAGCGGACTGAGAAAATGAGCGAAATCTTTCCCCATAATCGACTTTCCTTTCCTTATCAGGCTTAAATTTTGTAAACTTCTTCTTAAACATTCTAATAAAAAACCGCCTGTTTGTCTTTGTCCTAAGCGCCAAAAAGCGAAGTGAGTTTTATCGGAACCGGACAATCGCATATAACGCTTCGACTCTTTAAATCCTTCTTACTTATTTCCCGCGCTCTTCCGACAATAACCCGCCATAATGCTTCAGCCAAATAACAGATAGCAGGCACATTCATATGCCTGCTATCTGTCTGCAACCATACCCGGTTTATTATGCGGCTCGGATTATATGAATACGGAAGCCGCCGGGCAGCCAACAGCTGCCGTCGTTCAGTTTATCTTGGATGGATGTTGTTCAGGTTGGGATTGCCGACACTGTCAATCTCCACAGAGGAGATCTTGTCCGTCCGGTACGCATAGGAGTATGTCGGCTCTACGACGGGTATGTACTGGAAGTTGTCGTGCAGCCACTGCTGCATCTTGGCATAGTTTTCTTCGCGCTGGGCTGTATCCGTGGTAAACAGAGCGGCGTCAAACCACTCGTTGAACTGCTCATCCATAATACGGGTTACAGGAAGGCCGCTTTCGTCATAAGCGGAGGAAAGCTCCACATAGGGCTCGCAGAATTTGTTCCCGCCGCCGGGACAAAACAGCATTACGTCTCCCGCGCCTCCCAAAAGCATTCCTATGGCGGTCATCATATCATAGGAGCTGATTTTCACGTCAATGCCTATTTGCGACAGGCTGCCCTGAATTACCTCCCACATAATATCCTCGCCGGTGACGCAGACTGCCTCCACGGAGAAGCCCTTGGAATAGGAGGATTCGGCCATGCACTGCTTGGCATATTCGATGTCATAGTCATATGCCCCGGTTTTCTTGTAATACCTGGTGCTGTCCGAAAGAACGGAAGTGGGCAGCTTGTACAGTCCGCCAAAGCAAATGGTGCCGACAGCCTCGCGGTCTATCGCATATGCAATGGCCTCGCGTACCTTCGGGTCGCTGAACTCCTGGCGGTACGGATTCATGTAGAGGCAGTAATTGGACTTATAACCAACCGTTCCGTATGCGACAGTATCGGCGTTTTTGACGTCTCCGGCAGCCATGCGGTCATAGTCCGTGGACGCCATGTTCATTACGATATCAAGCTCTCCGTTCTCAAAAGCGACAAACATGGCCGTCTGGTCGGAAAAATAATGAATAACTATCATATCCCACTCAGGCATGTTGTCCTTGTTCCAGTAATCATCCCGCTTGACAAGCGTAAGATGGGAGCCGGAAACGTTTTCAGCAATGAGGTATGGCCCGGTAGTGATGGGCTGATCCCACCAGCGCGGATCGCTAACCTCCCAGTCCTCACAGGCGGATTTGTCCACAATAGAGGGCATCTCCAGCGCATATTCTTCAAACGGGCCGTATTCGTAGTTGAGCTTGAAAACAACCGTCATGCCGTCGTCCTTGACATATGAGTTCTCAAGGTCAATACTGGAAAAGTTGCTTGCCATCATGCCGACGGCCGACATCTGGAAGGCATATAGAACGTCCTCGCCAAGGACCGGTTCGCCGTTGTTAAATGTCGCTTTTTCATTGACCTTCACCTCGCAGGTGAGATTGTCCACCCATGTGATTGATTCCGCCAGGAGCGGATAGCAAACGCCGTTATCCATGCGGACAAGGGACTCAAATATCAGGTAGTTTGCCAGCGTATCGGCACGCTCCGTGAAATGGAAGCCGCCGCCAGACACCGTGGTGCCAACGTGCAGAACTTTGGCGTCGGGATCGTTTTTATACGCTTCAGCGGCCTCCTGCGCGGTCTTCTTCGCATCTGAGATCTGCGCAGGCTCCGCAGGAGCGTTCGCGCCCGATGCTGCGGGAGCCTCCGAAACGACTTGGCCTCCCTTGTCGCCGGAACTGCAACCTGCAAAGGAAAACATAATTGCCAGAACTAAGAATAGCGCCAATAGCCTTTTTTCTTTCATTTTCTTTCCTCCTGTCAGTTATTCGGGATTGCGGGTACTGATTCCGTCTGCTGCCAAACGGCAGAGATTGCGCATGGTTTAGGTAACTTATTAATTATAAACAATATTACCATCCAGCTCCGCATCAGTCGATGTCCACCCGAAACAAAAGAAAACTCTTTTTTTGGCGCCTTAATACAAATATTGCAAACGTTTGGCCTTTCGTTTTAGAAAATCTCATAATTCTCCTTGGATGCCGCTTCGTTTATATAACCAACTATTGATAGGGCCCAAAAGCTGAGGGGCGCCGGAAATTCCGGCGCCCCTTGTGTATGCTGTCATGGGCGGCCTGCCGCCCGAATGCTCTATTATGTCTCAAATACTTTCTTGAATTCTTCGCCGTCCATCGTCTCGTGCTCCAGCAGGTATTGGGCGACCGTGTGCAGCTTATCCATCTGGCTCTTAAGGATTTCGGTGCATCGTTCATAAGCCCTGTCTATTATCGACTTAACTTCCCTGTCAATCGCCGCGGCGACCATCTCGGAGTATGTGCGGCTCTGTGCGAAGCTGCGGCCGATGAAAACCTCGCTGCCCGAAGTGTCGAAGCTGACGTTGCCCAACTCGTCCGACATGCCGTATTTCGTGACCATGTCGCGGGCTAACTGCGTCGCGCGCTGAATATCATTCGAGGCTCCGGTGGATATATCGTCGAGCACCAGCTTTTCGGCGACGCGGCCTCCGAGGAAGCTGACAATCAGCTCCTGCATCTCGCTCTTGGCGACAAAATTGCGGTCCTCGCTGGGAAGCGAGATGGTCATGCCGCCGGCCCTGCCGCGCGGTATAATGCTTATGGAGTGGACAGGATCATGCGTGGGCAGCTCATGTATGACGACCGCGTGCCCGGCCTCGTGATAGGCTGTCAGCCTGCGCTCCTTCTCCGATATCTTTTTGCTCTTCTTCTCGGGGCCCGCTATGACCTTAATAATGGCGTCCTCAATTTCGGGCATTGATATAAAGCGCTTGTCGCGCCTCGCCGCGAGCAGCGCGGCCTCGTTGAGCACGTTTTCAAGGTCGGCGCCCGTGAAGCCCGCCGTAGTCCTGGCTATAACCGAAAAGTCTACGTCCTCGGCTATGGGTTTCCCCCTGGCATGGACTTTAAGAATGGCCTCGCGGCCTCTTATATCCGGAAGGCCGACATAGACCTGGCGGTCAAACCGTCCCGGGCGCAGCAGTGCAGGGTCAAGTATATCGGCGCGGTTAGTCGCCGCCATGACTATTACGCCCTCGTTGTTTCCGAAGCCGTCCATCTCCACGAGCAGCTGGTTCAATGTCTGCTCGCGCTCGTCATGGCCGCCGCCGAGGCCTGCCCCGCGCTGGCGGCCTACCGCGTCAATCTCGTCTATGAACACGACGCAGGGGGCAATTTTCTTAGCCTGGTCAAACAGGTCGCGCACGCGCGAAGCGCCGACGCCGACATAAAGCTCCACGAAGTCGGAGCCGGAGATGCTCAAAAACTGGACTCCCGTTTCCCCGGCGACCGCCCGCGCTATAAGCGTCTTTCCTGTTCCCGGAGGCCCGACGAGCAGCACGCCCTTCGGGATCCGTGCGCCGATCTCTGTAAACTTAGCGGGATTTTTGAGGAACTCCACTATCTCCTGAAGCTCCTCCTTTTCCTCGTCCGCCCCGGCCACGTCTTCAAACGTGACCTTGCGGCGTTCCTCGTTCCCGTGGCGCGTGCGGGCCTTGCCGAAGCGCATGGCGGTGCGCCCGTCGGCCCCCGCTCCGCGCCTCATCATAAAGTACCAGAGAAGTCCGAAGATGACCGCGATTACAAGGTATGGAATAAAGCTCACCCACCACGGCGAAACAAAGCCCTCGTCGTAGTTGTATTCGGTTATGATGCCTTCGTCGCGCTGCTTCTCAATCAGCTCGCCAAGGTCGAGGTAGAAAACTGAAAAGTCGTAAAGATTGTGCGTAACCTCGGCTGTCGTGCCGTCGTCCTGGCGCACGTTCATGCGCAGTTCGTCGGCCTCTATCGTGAAAGACTCCACCTTTTCGTCTTTGAAAAGCTGCAGTACCTCGGAATACTGTATCGGCTCCGGCTCCGGAGACTGGAATAATACGCTCACAGTCGCCACGAGGATAATAAAAACGAGTATATAAAAAGCGAAGTCACGCATTCCGTTGGGTTTCTTGTTCAAATATCATCACATCCTACTTGGGCGCGGAGGTTATTCCTCTCCATAGACCTCAGGTCTGAGCACGCCGATATATGGTAGATTTCGGTATTTTTCCGCATAGTCGAGCCCGTACCCGACAACGAAGGCATCGGGGCAGACAAAGCCGACGTAATCGGCCGCGATTTCGGCCTTGCGGCGGCTGGGCTTGTCGAGAAGCGCGCAGATACTGACTGAGGCGGGATTGCGGCCTTTAAGGTAATGTATAAGGTAATTGAGCGTAACGCCTGAATCGAGTATATCCTCGACAATCACCACATGACGTCCCTCGACGTCCTTACGAAGATCCTGGAGGATCTTGACAGCGCCAGTGGTGGAGGTTCCGCTGCCGTAGCTGGAAACGGACATAAAGTCAACTTCGCATTCCAGGTCGACATGCCGGATAAGGTCGGCCATAAAGATGAAGCTGCCCTTAAGTACGCCCAGGAAGACAGGGTTTTTGCCCTTGTAATCCCGCATAAGCATGACTCCGAGCTCCTCCACCCTTTGCGCGATCCTCTCCGCGGAAAAAAGTATTTCCTTAATATCGCTTTTCATAAAACACCTCAATCTCAAGTGTATCTTTTCCACATGGCGCGAACCGCTCATCCGGCCCGAAGCCTATGACCGCCACTACACCGCTTTCGTCCGCCAATACCGGAACGGAGGAGCGCTCGCGGGCGGGTATTTTAGCCTCGATAAACAGTTTCTTCAGGCTTTTGCCCGGCCTGCCGCAAAGCCTTATCATGTCCCCCTCGCGGCGCGGCCTGAGCGTCAAATTGCCAACAATCATATCACGTCTGAGGTAATAAGTATTTACCGAATTGTGAACTTTTTCGTCCATTTTGTGGATTCTGCATATCAGCTTCAGCCCGATTTCGGGAATTATGGTTATCCCCGGTATATTCACAACCGTCTCGCTGAATGACTTTACGGGTTCTTCCGGCTCGATTATGAGCTTTTCATACTCCCGCCTGGCTGTTATGCCGTTTGGCAGGCTTATTCTCGCCGACGGATCGCTTCCTTTGGATATGGCGAGTATCGCGCCGACGTGGGCGGAGTCCAGATACGAGCCCGTCAGCTCTCGCAGCACGCGTATGGCTATGGGGCGGGGCAAAGCGTTAAGAGCCGGCGCGGGCATTGACGCCCCCTTCCCGTCCCCGTTGACGGAGATCTCAATGTAATCCGCGGCTACTTCCCTGAAAAACTCCTCGTCGTAAAAAAGGCGTACGGCGGCCTTAGCAGCGTTTTCCGAGGCCCGCGGGTTTATTTCGCGCAATACGGGCGCGACACGGTTCCTGATGCGGTTTCGGACGTATTCGTCGGAAAGGTTCGTCTCGTCCTCGACATGGGGCAGCCCGCGGCTATCGAGATATTCGTTTATCATATCCCTTGTTACCATCAGCATCGGGCGTATTATTCTATCCCTGCGCGGCGGTATGCCGGACAAGCCTCGCGTCCCGCCGCCGCGTATGAGGTTCATTATTACCGTTTCAAGCTCGTCGTCGGCCGTATGCGCCGTCGCTATGGAAGTAAGGCCGCGCTCTAAGCGGACATTTTCCAAAAAACCGTAACGCATGTCGCGCGCCGTCTCTTCTATCCCGCTGGAGCGCCTTTTTGCCTCGCCGGCGACGTCTCCCCCGCCGACGGTCAAATACACGCCCAGCTTCTTGCATATGCCGCGGCAGAAGTCCTCGTCCCTGTCCGAGGTTTCGCGCAGACGGTGATTATAGTGGGCAGCTTCAAGCTCAATACCTAAGTCTTCGCGCAGCTCGCACAGCAAAGAGAGCAGCGACACCGAATCCGCCCCGCCCGAAATCGCGACCAGCACGCGGTCGCCCCGCGATATCAGATCGCACTCCCTAATAAAATCAGTAACCGTCTTTTTCATCATGCTTCCATTCCCTGGCTTCGAACACGGTAAACTGCGGCATCCAAAGAAGCGGCACAGTCCCCGTTTCGCCGTGGCGGTTCTTCGCCACTATGCACTCGGCCTCGCCGGGATCCGACACGGCGCCCTGGTCGTCTTCCGTATCGTAATATGACTCTCTGTAAAGAAACATTACGACGTCCGCATCCTGCTCTATAGCTCCGGATTCGCGAAGATCTGAGAGCATCGGCCTTTTTTTGCTGCGGTTTTCGTTTGCGCGCGAGAGCTGCGAGAGGCACAGCACGGGAACGTTCAGTTCCTTTGCCATTATCTTCAGCGAGCGCGAGATGTCGGAGACGATCTGCTGCCTGTTGTCGTTTGAACGGTTCTGGCCGGTCGCGCTCGTCATAAGCTGCAGATAGTCGACGACAACCAGGCCGAGATTCTTCTCGCGCCGGCATTTTGCGTTCATATCGGCGGCGCTCAGCATGGGGTTGTCGTCTATTTTTATGTCCAGGGCGCTAAGAAGAGTACCCGCGTCGGTTATCTTCTCCCATTCGTCGTCGCGTATGTCGCCGGCATTGAGCTTGCTGAGCTCAACCTGGCTCTCGTTTGACAAAAGGCGCATGGCAAGCTCTTCACGCGACATCTCAAGAGAAAAAACAACGACTGTCTGGTCGGACTTTTTTGCGGCCTCAAGAGCTATATTCAGGGCGAAGCTCGTTTTTCCCATGCCGGGCCTTGACGCCAGGATAATAAGATTGCCCTTCCCGAGGCCCGAAATCTTGCGATCCAGGTCCGGGATGCCCGTAGTCAGGCCCGGTACCGTCCGCCCGGATTTAGCGAGCTCTCCAAGCCTGTCGAAAACGTCCAGTATTACGGACGATATATGCTCCAGCCCCTGGGCTGAACGACCCTTGCGTATGGCATATATACGCTGCTCGGCGGCCTGCAGTATCATGTCCGCTTCGCCCGTTCCGTCAAAGACCATGCTCGATATATCGCCAGCTGCCTCGGCCACAGCCCTAAGTAGCGCCTTGTCGCGCACTATCTGGGCATATTCCTTGACGTTGGCGGCGGTCGGCGTGATCTCCATGAGCTCTATGAAGTACTCCCGGGAAACGCCCTCTTTATACAGCCCCTCCACGCGCATCTGGTCGAGCACGGTCACCGGGTCTATCTTCTGCGAGAGGCTGAACATTTTATATATCACGCCGTAAATCTCGGCGTTCTGCTCGAAATAAAAGTCCTCCGCGCGCAGAAGCTCGACCACCTCCGACACGCAGCGGGGGTCTATAAGTATGGAGCCCAGCACGGCCTGCTCGGCCTCAATGCTGCAGGGCATTTTTTTCATCAGGAGTTCGTCCATATTATGACCTCAAATCGCTAAAAGTAAATCTCAAACAGGAAAAAAAGTCTGTGACTTATTCACCTAAGCCTCCGTTACGACCAGGTTAATTATGCCGCTTACCTCATACCCGAGGCGGCATTTGACCTGATAGCTCCCGAACTGCTTTATCGGCTCGTCCTGAACTATCTTGTTTTTTGCGATATTGATGCCGAACTGCTCCGACAAAGCGTCCGCTATCTCCTGCGAGGTGACGGAGCCGAAAAGCCGCCCCGAGGAGCCCGCCCTTGCCTTTATCTTCACAACGCAGCTTTCAAGCTTTTTGGAGATTTCGAAGGCCTCGGCGCGCTCGCGCTCTTCCTGTGCCTTCCTGGCCTTCTCCTGCTGCTTCATGACGTTGAGATTGTCCGCCGTTGCCTTCACGGCAAGCTTGCGGGGCAGCAGGTAGTTGCGCGCGTAGCCCTCCGCAACCTCAACCATCTGGCCCTTTTTTCCGAGTTCCTTTATGTCCTGCGAAAGTATTACTTTCATAATTAAGCTCCTTTCCTTATGCCTACGTTTCAAAGTATTGGCTGATGGCTGACAGCAGCTCGTTAATAGCCTCGTCAATGGATATGTTTAAAACCTGGGCGGCCGCGGTGTTGTTGTTGCCGCCGCCCCCGAGCTTTTCCATTATGACCTGAACGTTGACATCGCCCATGGACCGGGCGGAGATCATTACGCGGTTTTCGTCCGGATACAAAACGAAGCTTGTGCTTATGCCCTCGATTGACAAAAGCTCGTCGGCCGCCTGGGCGGCGGTAACCCGGTCTACCTTCCTCTTCATTGCGGCGACCGAGATGCCCGGGCGAACCATGCGCGCCGACGAAATGATCGCGTACCGCTCGACCGTGCTCTCAAAATCGTTTTGCATAAGCTTCTTGACTTCAATCGGGTCCGCTCCGCAGCGCCGCAGCCAGGCGGCGGCCTCAAACGTGCGGCTGCCCACGCGCATCGTGAAGTTCTTCGTGTCCAGCATTATGCCGGCCATCATCGCCTCCGCCTCCGCCTTTATGATATCTCCCGTCTCGGTGATATACTGCAGCAGCTCCGTAATGAGCTCCGACGCGGAGGAGGCGTACGGCTCCTGGAAATTCAGCGCGGCGTTTTTGATGTACGTCGCGGCGCGGCGGTGATGGTCTATCACCGCGACATGGTTGCACGAGAAGAGCAGCTCCTGAGATTCGACCTGCTCGGGCCGGTTAGTGTCCACGACGACAAGCAGCGTCCTTGTGTCTGCCAGGAGCATCGCGTCCTGCGGGCTTAAAAAGCAGTCCTCGTACTCGGGGAGTTTTTGCAGCTTTTCTATTATGTTTTTGGCATTGTTTTTCTCCAGGTCAATGACTATACGCGCCTTCCTGCCGCGCTTCCGGGCCGCGCAGCAGACTCCGACGGCCGCGCCCACGCTGTCCAGGTCGGCTACGGCGTGGCCCATGACCAAAACGTGGCTCGCACCCGACATAAGCTCGCCCAGCGCGCTTGCCATGACGCGGGAGCGGACCTTCGTGCGCTTTTCCTTCTCGCCGGACCGGCCGCCGTAAAACTCAAAATTAAAGCGGTTCTTTATGACCGCCTGGTCGCCTCCGCGGGAAAGCGCCATCTCTATCGCCAGCGACGCGAACTGGTAGTTTTCCAGGAAGCTGCCGCCGTCCTTGCCGAAGCCCAGGCTCGTTGTGGCGTGCATGCCCGATTGGCTTACCACCTTGCGTATGTTTTCCAGCAGGGAGAACTTTTCCTCCTGCATCTTTACAAGGTCCTTCTCTTCAAATATGAATAAATATCTGTCCCGGTCGTACTTGCACAGCAGGCCCTCCGCAAAGCTGAGCCAGTCGTTTATCCGCTCGTCAATCTCCGCCTGCAGCGTGGAGATCATCGAGGTGGACAGGTTCTTTGTAAGCTCGTCGTAGTTGTCCAGCACGATTATGCAGACGACAGGCCGCGTCATCAGGTATTTTTCGCGCAGCTCGATATGATCCGTGATGTCCATCCAGTAGGTCGTGCCAATCAGCGAGCTGCTGCGCTGGCCCCCTATCTCGGAACGGACAAGATTGCCGAAAACGGTATACTTCCGGCTGCCGAGCGTCACGGTCGAGGGGCACTCGGGCTTGCCCTCCAAAAGCCAGCGCGTCGAAAACTCGGGAACCAGCTCTGAAATCTTCACTTCGAAAAGGTGCTTGCGCCCGTCGCTTATTCTCTTAAACCGCTCGTTGGTCCAGATAACTTCCTCGTTGTCCAGGCGGATAATTGCCGTAGGCAAAGGGAAATTCGCGACGGAATCCTTCCCCGCCGCGTCTACGTTGCTGGTTATCGTCTCAATCTGGTCTATGAGTATCCGGCGCCTTCGCACTCCAAGCGCAAAAAACCATATGAGAAGCAAAAGCGCCGCCCCGCCCTCGACGGCCGCGAGTATATAATTTTCTCCGAATATTGCCGAAGCCGCGGCAAACAGGAACATGACGATAAAATAAAACTTCATTCCCGGCTCAAACAGCCTGATGAGTTTCTTATTCAAAATATGTGTCCCCCTCTCCCCGCGGCTCTCATTATATTTGAAATTATTTATTCAGATATTAATTTTATCACAGCCGGCGCGTTCAAACAATATGTTTTTTTGGTGAAAATTGTATTCAGGCTTGTTGAAAAAAGGGGGAATGCTTTAAATAAGCCGGTATTTTGGGTATAAGCCGGCGTTCAAAGACGCAAATTATTACGGAGGATCAAATGAAAGCAGTAATTATGGCCGGCGGGCGCGGCACGCGCCTCGGTGCGCTTACAGATAATCTTCCAAAGCCGATGGTAACTCTCCTCGGCAGGCCGATAATGGAATACATCGTCGCGCTGCTCGTCCAGCATGGATTTATCGATGTCTGCACTACGCTTGGATATCTTCCGGAAAAAATAAAAGAATACTTCGGCGACGGCTCCGCCTGGGGCTGCAATATGAGCTACGCGGTCGAAAGCACGCCGCTCGGAACGGCTGGCGGCGTTAAAAACTGCGGAGATTTCATCAAGGACGGCACCTTCCTCGTTATCTCCGGCGACGCCGTCTGCGATCTTGACCTCTCCGAGGCCCTGCGCTTCCACCGCGAAAAAGGCGCGCTTGCGACTCTCGTTTTATGCCAACACCCGTCGCCGACGGAGTTCGGCCTTGTCGACGTCGGCCCCGGGGGTGAAGTGCGCCGCTTCCGTGAAAAGCCCGGGTGGGACGGGGTATTCACAGACTGTGTAAACACGGGCATATATATACTTGAACCCGAGGCTATGGACAGGGTTCCTCCCGGCGTGCCCTTCGATTTTTCGCGCGACCTCTTCCCCGCCCTGCTCAGCCGTGGCGAGCGCCTGTTTGCCTGCCAGCTCGACGGCTACTGGTGCGACGCGGGCGACCCGGAGACGCTCTCTTGCTGCATAGAAGATATATTGTCGGGGAAGCTTAAGCTGCCTCTTCCCCCCGGCGGAAACGCCGAAAACTACGGCGGCGGCTCCGGTTTTAGCCTTAAGGGCTTTTTTTGCGGCCAGGGACGCCATTTCGGAGTTCCGGACTTATCTTCCGCGGAGCTTCTCGGGCGCGCCCTCGGCCGCCTTACTGCCGTCGGCGTAGGCTCGGACGGCTCCGGCGCCGCACTCTCCGCCGCGGACGCCGCACTTAGGGGCCTGCGCCTGTCCGGCGGCTCCGGCATACGCCTTCGCGAGAATAAGCTGACAAGGGCGTCGCTTGAAGCAAACATGCTCGGGCTCGAGGCCTCCCTTTTTTTCGAGAAGGACCGGCTTACGCTGCTTGGGAAGTTCGGGCTGCCTGCCGAGCGCGAGCTTGTCCGTGAGGTTGAAAACCACAGCGAGAAAAAAGCGCCGCCGCCTGACGCCGCGGATATTCCGGATAAAACCGGGGCAATTTACCCTTGCTTCTTTCTGGCCGCCGACGGCTCTCTCGCCGGCGCGCGCGACGAAAACGGAAACCTCGTCCGCCCCGAAAAGCTCCTCTGCCTGCTGCTCGGCCAGATATTCGACTCGGGCGTCACAGAGGTCGGGCTGCCTTCCTCTTTCCCCGGCTGCGCCGAAACCATGGCAAAGCGCTACGGCGCGCAGGTGCTGCGCCTCGGGAGCCCGAAGGACTCGCGGGCGCGCGAACTGCTTACTCAATTCCCCCAGCTTCGCGACGGTTTTTTCGCAGTCTGCGCGCTCAGAAGGCTGCTTAAGGACACCGGCCTTCAGCTCAGCGAGCTTATTTCCTCGCTGCCCGCGCACAGCGAAGTGACAAGGCGCATTCCGATACGCTCCGGGCGCGCGCGCATGATGCGCGAGCTGGGCTGCATGGGCAGCGTCACGGACCGCGGCCTGCTCATACCGACGCAGCGCGGAGATATGCTCATACGGCCCGGAACGGCCGGCGAGTACCTGCGCCTTACGGCCCAGGCCGCCGCGTCCGAGACCGCGGCTGAAATATGCTCGTTCTTTGAGAAGCTTGTCAGGGAAAGAGATGCGGCACCCCCTCCGTAAGCCCCGTATTCTCCGAGCCATTTCCCGGCGTCGGGCACGGCACCGCCCTGAACAGAACGAGGGCGGTTAACGGCCGCAGCGTCATTTGCGCATAGGCATCGGGCTTTTCCTGCAGGTCCACAAAAGCCTTTCTGAAACGGCCGCGTGTCGCTTCTCCGTCCTTACAACCTGACGCTGCCCTCAGTTTTTTTCTTTAAGTACCTTTCCTCCTCGCTGAAAATACAGCCGCAGTATTTCTGCATATAAAGACCCGACTCCCGGGCAAGCTTCTGCCCTTCGCGGAACATCGGGCGGAAATCCCTGTAATAGAAGCTGAGCCCGTATTCCATCGCGGCACGCATGCCTGCCTCTGTGATTTTCTCATGGTTTTGGTAGGGCGAAATGAGCAGCGTCGTCGTGAACGCGTCAAACCCGCCTTCTTTTGCCGCTTTTGCGGCGGCGAAGAGCCTTGACGCGTAACAGTAGGAGCAGCGTCCCTCAATATCGCCTGCGACGGCGCGGACAAACGGCCGCAGGCCGTATTCGTCTTTCTCTATAAGCTCAAAGCTCTTCGTTTCGGCCAGAAGGCGCAGGGAATCACGCCTTGAGCGGTATTCAGTATACGGGTGTATATTCGGGTTGTACCAGAAGCCCGTAAACTCCACTTTCTCATACTTAAGAGTATTGACGACCGCTATGCCGCAGGGGGCGCAGCAAAAATGAACAAGCAGCTTCATGAATCTCTTCCTTTATACAAAACTATCGGGTATTATATCGCGGATATTTTATCATAATCATACTACCATAATTAAAAAATTCGTAAAGCAAAATATTGGTATACTTTTTATAAACAATGTGATATACTTATTTAGATTAGAATGGAATTTTGCGCTTATGCGCTTTATTTATTATACTTAATTCTGACCCCCCGGCCGGCTGAAGCGTGAGCCGCGGGGCAACTAAAAAGGAGAATAATCGCTATTTATGTCTGAAAAACTAAAGATCATACCTCTGGGCGGCGTAAACGAGATCGGGAAAAACATGACCGTCTATGAGTGCGGAAACGACATTATTGTCGTGGATGCCGGAATCGGGTTCCCCGACGACGACATGTACGGCATTGACCTGGTTGTGCCCGATATCACCTACCTGATTAAAAACAAGGGCCGTATACGCGCGCTTATACTGACGCACGGGCACGAGGACCATATCGGGGCCATACCATACGTCCTGCGCGACATCAATCCCACGATTTACACTACGCGCCTCACGGCGGGGCTTATAAAGGTAAAGCTCGCGGAGCACAAGCTTCTGGATAAGGCAAATATCATTACGCTCGAGGCGGGAGAAAGCTTCCAGGCGGGCTGTTTCAGCGTGGAGTTCATACACGTCAACCACAGCATAGCCGACGCGGTCGCCCTCGCTATTACCACGCCCCTCGGCCTCGTCGTCCACACGGGCGACTATAAGCTCGACCCTACGCCCATACAGGGCGAGATTATGGACCTTGGCAGGCTCGGCACACTTGGCAAGCAGGGAGTCCTCGCCCTGCTCTCGGACTCGACGAACGTCGAGCATCCGGGCTATTCCGTATCTGAAATGAAGGTCGGCGCAAGCTTCGACGCCCTGTTCAAGGGCTGCGACAAGCGGATTATAGTTACGACCTTCGCCTCAAACGTAGATCGCATACAGCAGGTTATAAACATCGCCGCGCGGTATAAGAGGAAGGTGGCCGTCACGGGCCGCAGCATGGAGAATATCATGCGCGTCTCCACCGAGCTGGGCTACATGGACATACCCGACGGCGTCCTTGTAGATATAAACCAGATTAAGAACTTCCCAAGCAGCAAGACGGTCATAGTTACAACCGGCAGCCAGGGCGAGAACATGTCCGCCCTGTACCGTATGGCGTTCTCCGGGCACAAGCAGGTGGAGATAAGCGCCGGGGACCGCGTCATCATCTCCGCTTCGGCAGTGCCCGGCAATGAGACCACCATCTCGCGCGTCATAGACGAGCTCTTCCGCAAGGGCGCCGAGGTCATATACGACCGCTTCTCCGACCTGCACGTCTCGGGCCACGCCTGCAAGGAGGAGCAGAAGATTATGCTGGCCCTCACCAAGCCGAAGTACTTCATTCCCGTGCACGGCGAGCCGCGCCACTTAAGGATACACGCCGCCATGGCCGCGGACATGGGCTTCCCGCCTAAGCATATAGTCGTTGCCGATATAGGCAGCGTAATCGAAATCTCCGGCAGGGGCATAAAGCAGAACGGAACGGTGCCTTCCGGCCGTATCATGGTCGACGGGCTCGGCGTAGGCGACGTCGGCGCCGTCGTACTCAGGGACAGGAAGCATCTCGCCGAGGACGGCATGCTTGTCGTTGTGCTCAGCCTTTCCAGCGAGGACGGCAGCATAATCTCCGGCCCCGACATCATCACAAGGGGCTTTGTCTATGTCAAGGAGTCCGACGCGCTTATTGAGGAAATGCGCGAGATAACCGTTTTATCGCTTGAGCATTGCTACGCCGACGGCATAACGGACTGGGCGACTATAAAATCGACAATTAAGAACGACCTTTCAAATTACCTCTATAAGAAAACCAAGAGAAACCCGATGATACTTCCCGTGATCATGGAGATCTAGCCGTTCCCGGGCGGGCGTGCGCTTCGTTTTAATCAGTATGTCGAAGGCATATGCGCCGGCATTGTCTTCGGGTAACGAATGCAATACGAGAAACCCGCTGCGTTTTCGGCAGCGGGTTTTTGTATCGTCAAACTCTATTTCGCTTTCAGGTATTCATCGCATGCCTGCGCGGCTTTGCGCCCCTCGGCGATCGCCCAGACTACGAGGCTCTGGCCGCGCCTGGCGTCGCCCGCGGCGAACACGCCCTCTTCGCTTGTCTGAAACCTTCCCTCCGCGGCCTTTATGTTGCCTCTTAAGTCGCGCTCCAGCGAGAGCTTCTCTATTATACGGTCCTCCGGCCCCACAAAGCCCATCGCGATTAAAACAAGCTGCGCGGGCCATAACTTCTCGGTGCCCGGTATCTCCTTCATTGACCCGGAGCTCCAGTCGACGCTTATGGTGTGCAGCGCTTTAACATTGCCGTCCTCACCGGATTCTATTTTCTTCGTCGTCAGGCAGAAGTTCCTCGGGTCTTTGCCGAAAAGCTCGATCGCCTCCTCCTGGCCGTAATCCGTTTTAAACAGCCTCGGCCATTCCGGCCACTCGTTGCCCGGGCCGCGCTCATTCGGCGAAGCGGGAAGAATCTCAAACTGGACGACGCTGCGGCATTTCTGGCGTATGGCCGAGGCGACGCAGTCCGTGCCGGTATCGCCGCCGCCTATTATTATGACGTCCTTCCCGCGCGCAGAGATGTTTTTGCCGTCTGTAAAATTTGAATCCAAAAGGCTTTTAGTATTCGCGGAGAGATATTCGACCGCGAAGTGCACGCCGGAGCAGTTTCGCCCTTCGACACTGAGGTCGCGGGGCTTTTTCGAGCCGATGCATAGCACGACCGCGTCGAAATCCTTCTTAAGCGCGGCGGCGGGCAAATCTTCGCCCACCTCGACGCCGGTCCGGAAAATAACTCCCTCCTCTTCCATGAGGGAAATACGGCGCAGCACCACGGATTTTTCCAGCTTCATGTTGGGTATCCCGTACATGAGCAGGCCGCCCGGACGGTCGTCCCTCTCGAATACCGTCACGCTGTGACCGAGCCTGTTGAGCAAATCGGCGCAGGCGAGGCCGGACGGGCCCGAACCCACGACCGCCACCTTTTTCCCCGTCCGCGTCCGGGGAGGGCGCGGCTTAACCCAGCCGCTGCTGAACGCGTGCTCGATTATCGCGCGCTCGTTGTCCTTTGTCGAAACCGCCTCGTCGTTCAGCCCCAGCGTGCACGAGCCCTCGCACAGCGCCGGGCAGACCCTCGATGTAAACTCGGGAAAGCTGTTTGTCTTTATGAGCCGTTTATAGGCCTTTTCATAGAGGCCGAGGTACAACAGCCCGTTCCACTCGGGAATGAAATTGTTTAGCGGGCAGCCCGAGGGCGATTTGTTTATGACAATACCCATCTGGCAGAAGGCGGTTCCGCAGTCCATGCACCGCGCGCCCTGCTCGCGCCGCTTATCTGCGGGAATAGCGGCGTGAAGCTCCTTCCAGTCGCGTATCCGCTCCGCCACCGGCCTTTCCGGAGCCTTCTCTCTCCTGTATTCAAGAAATCCGTTTGGTTTTCCCATGAGTCCGCCTCCTAATTCCCGCTCAGCCGGGAAAGCGACCGGTTGTTCGCTTCAAATGCGATCATCATTGCCTCTTCTCCCGTGTAGCCCGTTCTATAAGCGTCGTTTAACGCCTCCATCATGCATTTATAGTCGTGCGGTATAACGCGCACAAAGCGCGCGAGGGATTCTTCCCAGTTGCGAAGCAGATTTTCGGCTTTTTTGCTCCCCGTGTGCCGAAGATGTTTCTCCAGCATCATCTTCAGCTCCTCTTCCTCTTCCCCCGGGACATTTTCAAGCCCAACCATCTCGGTATTGCAGCGTTGCGGGAAGCTGCCGTCCTCGTCGTACACGTATGCGATCCCGCCCGACATTCCGGCCGCGAAGTTCCTGCC
>JBMNQI010000033.1:0-27057 GCA_050944055.1 Oscillospiraceae bacterium
CGCCAGCTCAGGTTTGGCGTGTTCTCCCACTTCTCGCGGAATAATATGCGGAAATGTATGGGCACGCAGTCCGGGGCTAAAACGTCCAGCATCTCAAGAATCGTGACCTTATGCCCGTTTTCGGCCAGATGTATGCCGGTTTCAACCCCGATTTCGCCGCCTCCTATTATAACGACGTTCTCGTCGAGCTTTGTGTGGTCCCGCAGGGCTTCAGGCGCCGTGAAAGCCTTCTCCGCGCCGGGTATGTTTGGAATAATCGGGTCGGAGCCGACGGCGGCGATGACGACATCGTATCCCTGCTTCTCTATCATCTCCGGCGTAGCCTTAGTATTGAGCAGCACGTTTATATTCGATTTGGCCACCATATGCACCATGTAATCCCTGAACTCCTTCAGAGTCCACTTGATGGCTGATATGCTCGCGTCGTTCATAAGCCCGCCGAGCGTTCCGCTTTGCTCATAGAGCGTCACATCGTGGCCGCGTTTTGCGCACTCAAGCGCGGCCTGCATCCCGGCGGGTCCGCCTCCAATGACGGCTACCGTCTTTTTGGGAGTAGGAGGTACGTTTATCATCCCAAGCCTGTGCTCTATGCCGAATGTTGGGTTGACGGAGCAGACGCTGTTCCAGTCGCCCACCTTTGCCTGATGGCACTTATTGCAGCGCAGGCAGGGCGTAATTTCGTCGGCCTTGCCGTCATAAGCTTTATTGACCCAGTTGGGATCGGAGAGGAAGCCGCGCGCCGAGCCGATCATATCGGCCGCGCCCCTTTCTATAATATCGTCGAGTATGTCCGGGCGCTGGCAGCCGCCTATAAGCGTTATCTTCGTGCGCAAGCCCATGTCGTGCACGGCCTGAGTGATCTGCTCGGTTACCTCAAGATGCGGGATCCTTTTCGGGTTAATATATGTCGGCTGGGATGGGTCTATAAAAGTGCCGCGTATCTGGAGCAGGTCGATGTAACCTTCGACCTCTTTGGCCAGTTGTATTGTATCCTGTATTGTTACTCCGCCCTGAAGCTCCGGCTCGTGGCCGGAGCAGCTCACTTCTATCAGAAAGTCCTGGCCGCACAGTTCCTTTATCTTTTTAGCGATCATAAGAGGGAACTGGGCGCGTCCGCGGACGTCCCCGCCGTACTTGTCCGTACGCTTGTTGGTATACGGGGAGAGGAAACGTCCGGGGAACATAAGACGGTAGGCCATATGTATAAAGCACATATCAAAGCCGAGACCCCTGGCGATGTAGGCGTGTTCGGCATAGGAGTCCGCGATCTTAATAAGTACGTCTTCAGGAGCCTCCTTGCCCGTGACCTGAACGCTTCCGTCGCCCTCGACGATCTCCGAGGGTATGCCCGTACTGGCGTCCCAGCCCTGTGTCAAGGTAATCGGGGGCTGAACGAGAATGCTGGCCTTAGCGCCGTAATAATGCACCGCGTCCGCCATCTGGGCAAAATAATGCTGGTTGGCGGGTATGGTGATATCGAGGTTCTGGTCGTGCGGGTCAAGCACCACCTTTGGCTGGTTGCCCTTGCATGTGACGACCGCGGCCCCTCCTTTTGCCTTGTTGGCGTAGTGCGTGATCAAGGCATCCGTCGGCCATGTCTCCGTGCCCTGAATAAAATGCGGGCTGCTGCATGTCGCGATGACGCGGTTTCTTAGCGTGACCCCGTTTATTGTTACGGGAGCCAGCAAATGCGGGTATCTGTTTCTGCCCATAGTCTTCCTCCTAATACTTTGGTGTTTCTTTATTTGCTTGAGAGGTTTAACGGGATTAACCCGGCTGGAAATGATAGTTTGCGTATTGGAAAACTCCGGTATATAATACCGTCAGATTTGGAGGTGTAAGGATTGGAGCTGAAACATGTCAGGATATTTGTTATGGCGGCCGAACATCTGAGCTTTTCCAAGGTTGCGGAGCTCACGTATACCTCACAGTCTTCGGTCAGCAAGTATATTTCCATCCTGGAGGACGAGCTTAACGACACTCTCTTTATTCGCGACGGGAGGGGCGTTATACTAAGCGACTTTGGCGCGGCTTTCCTGCCCTACGCAAAAGACCTGCTGGCAAAAGAAGCCGAATCGCTCAAATTCCTGAAAAATTTCAGGAAAGGCCAGAAGTACTCGCTTCTCCGGATTGGCATAGACACTATGCTTACCGTCTCTCCCCCGGATATTTTCTTCCTCAACCTGATAAAGGCTGCCAACAGCTTTCACGCGGATTTCCCGCATGTCAACTTCGATATTAAATACTATGGCTGCGCGGAGCTTTATACATTCCTAAACAGCAACCGTCTCGACCTGATCATAACCGTGCTGAGCAACCACCAGGCGGAAGAGAGAGCGGGACAAAACAACAATTATGTCTGCCTCAATTCCTCAAACAATTATCTGGCCGCCTCTCCCAATATGGATGTTTCGGGAGGACTCGAGGCTGTACTGCCGCGCATCAACACTCTTTTATACGCATCCAACGACCACATGCCCCAGTCTGTTACATACAGCTTTATGAACGAGTACGGCGTTTCCGCCGGCGTGCAGGTCTGCGACCACTGGACCGATCTCTTTTTCAAGATAATTTTTGAGGACGGAGTTGCTATTTTGCCGGACAATATGAGGGATATAGTCCAAGCGTGCGGCATGAGAATTATTGAGCTCGGGGATTTTTCGGTCAAGAGCGGCTTATACGCAATGTGGAACAAGGACAATTACAACGAGAACATACAGCAGTTCGTATCGGCCATGAAAAAAGCCAGCGAATAACAGATAATCGACCAAGAAAAACAATATGTGCCGGTTAGGCGCATATTGTTTTTCTTCAGTCTCTCAAGCCGAGAAATCCTGGCCGAGGCCCTCTCCCCAGGCGGCAATGATTTTCTCCATTCCTTCAGAGCATCCGAGGTTTTCGGCAAAGCCCCTGAGCATTGCGTTTGTCGCCTTCATAAGCATGGCGTTTAGCATCTTGCCCTCTTCATCCGTAAACGTATTCCACGTGCCGCCGTTTTCAATAATAATATCTTTAAGCTCGTTTGTGAGTTCTTCACAGCGCTTGATTGAAAAGTCTGAGGTTGAAAGAGCGGCTTCCTTAAAGACTGTTTGAATTTCAGGCTCCAGCGAATTCCAGATCTCCAGGTTCAGGACTATGCTCTGGTTTGCAAAATACGAGCGCATATCGCCTACATGGGGGGCCACCTCATACAGCTTCTGGCCAACGGCGTTGGGTGCAGCGTAGGCGACCATATCGCAGACGCCGCGCGAAAGGCTGTCGTACATGTCCGGCGGCTCGATGGCTACCGTGCCGCAGCCGAGAGAGGCATATATATCCAGGTTGATTGGCGAGCCGATTGTATATTTCGCGCAGTCCTTCCAGCTTTTTACTTCGTTCTTGGAAAGGATGACGCTTGGGCCGGCGGCCGTATACCCGAGGAAGTACATGTTATGCTCGGCGCACTGTTCTTGAATAAGATCGTGCATCTCTTTATTATTCAGGAATATGTCGTAAAGTATATCCATCGTACCTTCCATGCTGTCGTATCCGCAGATACTGAAGGTAAAAGGCATATAGCTCATAGCATAGACAGGCTGCGTTATGCCAAGCCCAATATCTCCTGCCTTCACATAATCGAAAACCTCCGCGTCGGCACAGAACGTCCCGCCGAAATAGATTTCAAATTCGACCGCCCCGTTTGTATGTTCGGTAACGTAATCGCAATAGAACTTAACGATTTCGCCGTTCATCTCGGTGTCGTTGTAGCCTGTAGCCACGTATATTTTTACCGGCTCCGCCCCGGCGGACGGCGCTTTTTCTCCGCTTTTTGGCGGCTCTTCGCCTTTTTTACTGCCGCTGCATGCCGCCAGCGAGAAGAGGGCAAAGGCTAATACTACTGCAAGCAGAAGTGAAACCAGCTTTTTCATGATTTGACCCCCTAATAATTTTCGTTTACATTGCGTTCTAAAGAACTAGACGTCGTATCCCAGGATTTGAGGCAGCCACAAAATCAGATTCGGAAACGCCGCGATTATAAGCACGATAATTACATCCAATATGAAATAAGGCACCACCCCCCTGAATACCTGCGAAACCGGCAGTTTAGTGGCGTTTGCAACATAAAAGACCCCGAGCCCGACCGGAGGCGTGAGCGAGGCAATTTCCATGGAGAAAACCAGCAGCATAACGAGTATGAGTTCATTAAAACCGAGTTCCGTGAGAACTGGAAAAACTATGGGGACTGTTAGTATTATTATTGAAAGCACATCCATGAAGCAGCCGCAGAAGAGGAAAAATACGAAAACGAGGCAGAATACGAGATACGGCGCCATATTGGCGGCCGCTATGGCCTCTGAAATTGCGCTGGCAACGCCGGTGACTGTGACAAAGCGGCTGAAAAACTGCCCGGCCACGATGATAAGGTAAACGCCGGCGAAGCTGGAAACGCCCTCCTGTATGCCGGAGAGCACATTTTTCAGCGGAACTTTCTTGAAAAGCGCGTAAGCCAATATCGCAACAACCGCCACGGCGCCGCCGACCGTCGCGGGGAACCAACCGAGGAAGCTGCCGCCGACTATAAGCGCGAAAAGCAGGAATATAGGGAGAAGCAGCCTAAGCGTCAATATTTTTTCCTTCAGCGCAACCTTCGCGGCGGCGCGGTCGACCAGGGGTATCTTCTCCGGTTTGACGATCCCGACGACAGCTATCATAATCATCATGATTATTGCGAACAATATACCTGTGGAAACACCTGTTACTAAGGCCTGACCGACTGATACGCCGGCGAGCAGGCAGAACGCAACTATAGGCACACTGGGCGGGATGAGGACCGAAAGCGAACCTGCGCAGGTAATAGTGCCGATTGCAAATGTCTCGTCATAATCAGCCTTTCTCAGCTCGGGAAGGGCGATTTTAGAAAACACTATGTTGCCCGCGGCGGACATACCCGAGCATGCGCCGAAAATCATATTGGCGATGACAACGGAGTGTAAAAGGCCGCCTCTCAGCCTCCCGAGCCATTTTTTCGCGGAAGAAAACGTACCTTCCGCCATGCCCGTTGCGGAGGCGAGCGTACCTACTATCATAAACAGAGGTATTACGGCAAAATTATACGAGTGGCTGAGTGAAAACAGCGCGTTTGTGAACTGCGACACGGCCAGGTCGTAGCCGCTGACGGTAACAAAGCCGACAAATGCGCAAAGCAGCATTGAAACGCAGAGCGGAACGCCGATTAGAATAAGGAATGTCATCACAGCGAATACGAACAGGCATATTGCAGCGGGGCTCATGCCGACACCTCCCCCGTTTGCGCTCCCACGTCGTCGCGGAGATTCGGCATGAATATTTCACGGAGGATTGACCACAGCAGGGCGAATGCCAGCATAAAAGAACCGATTATGTACAAAAGCGTAAACGGCCATATTACGAAGGAGTTTATCGAAGCCGCGGCTGTGGTTTTCAAAGAATAGTGTTTCTCAAAGAGGGATATTGCTTGGTACGCAGCGAAGGCATAGATAGCCATGCCTGCGACTGAAGTGAAAAGCTTAATAACTTTTTTTAGGGCTTTGGGGAATTTTCTATAAAAAATATCTACTTGAATCAGCCCTCCCCCCAGCTGGATATCAGCCACGCAGCAATACACGACCGCAATAAGCAGGTAATCGATAAGCTCATTTACATTGGCAATTGAAAAGCGGAACAGCTTTGAGCTTACTATCCCGGCAAACGCAAGAAAAGCAGTTATTATGATTGCTGCCGAACCGAGATACGAAAAACATCTCGCAATTTTTGCTATCCATTTGTCTAAATATGCGAGCAGCAACCTCTCGCGAAGTTTCCTCATAGGCTAATCCCCCCCCCTTTTTAATTCATTGGAATTATACTACATATTCCAATAACGAGCCATTTCAATTCACGATATGTCCTATTCAATTTTATTGTATATTACATATCTAAGTTTAATATCCATAGTTTATAACCACCTTTTTGCACAATAAACAGGCTGCATACAACAGATCCAGCCTGTTTGGTCATGCAGGATTAAAAACCCTGGTCAGCCCCATGTCGGCGCAAAAAACTGCTCCCACGCCTATGCCAGCATAAGCGTGGGAGTAATATATCAGAAAGCCTCCTCTGATTATGAAACGGGGAGACTGATCTTGCTTTCAGCCTCAGCTTTATGGACCTTTTTATATTTATACATCTGATCGTCGGCCTCTTTAAGAACCTTATTGAAATCCAGCTTTTCCCTTTCTCGATAAATGCTATACCCGTATGAGACTGTCGGAAGCATGTTGTATTCTTCCCTCATTTTTGCAAGAGAGTTTGTCATTTTCCTTAACTGAAACTCGATTCTTTTTTGATCCGTTTCATTGCTTATTATAGAAAACTCGTCTCCGCCCAAACGATAGCACGTATAGCGTCTGTTAAACGATTTTTTGATAATTTCCGCCACTGTTTTAATAATCTTATCGCCATAGTCGTGCCCGTATGTATCATTAATGCTTTTAAAATCGTTTATATCAAGAACGATAACGGAAAACTTCTTCGGCCTTATAAACTGTTTTGTCGCATTGTCGAAAGCTGCTCGGTTATATAGGCCTGTCAGCGTGTCAAAGCTGCTGTCAAACTCAGACATCAGGAGAAAATACAGGAACAAAGCCAGCGTTACGCAGTGCCATGTGGAGTATATAAAAGGATATACGAGCTGGATGCTTGTGCCGGCTATTGTAAAAAGGGAAAGCGCAACCATCTTGCGCGCAATCGGATAATTGTATTTTTTCCCAATATCCAGGGTGCTGATCACGAGAAGTACAAAATTAATGAAGTAAACCGCTATAAAGATAAAGTAGTAATCTCCTCTGAAATACCGGTTGTTAACATCCACATAAAAAATTATTTTGAGCAGCGGAGACAATAATGCGGCAGCGATATTGATTAATGTAGGAATCAGCAGGATTTTATGCTTTCTATAAAGGGTTTTATTTATAATAAACGTTATCACGACCGGGATAATTGGGGTAAGAGCAAACCCGAGAACATTACAGATTATATTTATGCCGCGAAGGCTGACGCTTGCGTTTTCAGTAAAAAACGTTCCCACCTGAGTTAGAATTATAATTACGGTAAGTATTATTCCGATTAAAAACGGTTTTTTTCGATAGCTATTTATCGTCGTGCTGATATTCAACAACCAGATTAAGTATAAAAGCGCAACTATGTCTATGATATATATGACAGCATACATTTTTTATTATTCTCCCTGGGACTTGCTTCCATCCTGACTTAAGTCGTTTTCCTTTTCATAGCATTTTTTATCGGCGCGCTGAATAAACATTTCAAGTTGATTAATATTAGCACAATCGAATTTTACAGTCAATTCTCTTCATTAATAATTAGAGGGCTAATAAAGCGGAGCATTTCGTTTGGAAATACTCCGCTCTTTTCAGTAGTATTTAATTGATTGGATTTCTTCAGCGTATTCAAATGACTTTTGCAATCATTTGAATTATATTGAAGTATTTTCCGCCCTCAGCCTCCATCATTTTCATATCGTTTACGGCATAGGGATTAGGGCTTAAAAGCCATTCATCCCACGACTGTTTGCAGCAGAGCATCTCACGAATGTCAATTATTTCAATACCCTCTGCTTTACACCACAATTCTTTCCACCAGTCAAGCGAGCGTATAGTCCTTGCCACCTCGGCGCTCCAAAACGGCTTCATCTCGTCGGGGATATTCTCCCCGAATTCATACTTTAGGCCTGGAATAGCAATGGCGACAAAACTGCCCTTTCTCACATAAGGAATGAGCGAAGCGAGCATTTCTTCCGTATCGCCGAAATAGTGATAGGCGTCCACGCTGAACAGCAAGTCAAAATAACCGTTCGCGAAAGGCAGCCCTTTGGTTGCGTCTGCGGAAATAGGAACCGCTTTATCATCAATCCCCATAGATTGAAAACGCTCATAGTTTTCAGTCGGCGGAATCCAAAGGTCGGCGGCGAAAACGGACGCGCCGAATTTCTTCGTAAGCAGCAGCGTGGAAAGGCCGCACCCGCAGCCGAGGTCAAGTATCCTCATATTCTCATTTATCTTCAGGTACGAAGCCAGTTCCTCCGATATCCGCATGGAATTAGGCCCCATCATTGCGGCCTTCAGGAACTCGACATTTTTATCGTCGGACATAAACCGGTCTGTAAATGAATACATGGTATTCTTCCTTTCTGATGTGCCTTATAGAAAGACATAGCGCAGTATATTACTGCGCTACAAACAACACCATTATATTATAATGGATGTCCGTTCAGTCTGTAAGGCAGTTTTTTCAGCACAAACAAGAGCAGAACAACTGCTCGTCTCATACATTAAACTACAGCCTTACAGGACGGCCGACATCAATACACTCCCTTTATTATTTACTACACATAATATCATGACGCTGTCAATATGTCAATTATTAGAATCCTACGTTGGTCTGCGTGTGATTAGGTTGATAATGTTACACGCACTGATTGAAATGCGGGAAACCGAAAAGCAGCTTAAACTTTTACCTCTTTTGTCTTATTCCTCCTGCTTCCGGATCGTCCCGACCGGGCAGTTTTGGGCGCAGGTGCCACAGTGGATGCACTCGGTCTGATCGATTTCATAATGCTCATAGCCAAAGGAGATGCACTCGGCAGGACAGAGCATTACACAGGTGCTGCATATTATGCATTCGTCGCCGATTTTATATGTAGGTTTCAAAATCATTCCCTCGCTTTCATAAGGTCGCCGCGGCAATTCCGGCTTCACGCCCCAGAACTATCGCGCATCCGATACTGACGCCGGCTATGGGTGTGGAGTATTGAGGGCCGAAGCGCCGCCCGCAGCAGTTGCCGGTCGCATACAGACCGGGGATTCGCTCATAGGCGTCATCCAGTACGTTCTGATTCTCGTCCGTTTCCAGGCCGCCGACCGTCACCAGCATAAAGCCGGGGCGGAAGGGCGGTATCTTTGTCAGATAATACGGAGGATTGTTCAGCGGGACCATCAGGCTGGGGAGACGGCCGAAATCCTCGTCCCTTCCCTTTTCGCAGAGCTCGTTGTAGCGTTTCACGCTGGTTGCCATGTTTTTGGCAACCTCTTCGCTCAGGCCGGCATTTTTCGCCAGTTCCTCCACTGTATTGCCGCACCAGATGTCGATATTCAAAGCGCCGCCCAGCTCGTAGTGGAAATAGCCGTTTTCAGAGGCCTTAGCTCCGGCCATAGCATCCTGTATACGTTTGAGCAGGACGGGATCCGAACGGTCAAACCCCCCGTGTGAGCAGACTGCATTCTCCAGGAATTTCGTAAATTCGCTGTCATAGATTGAATAGCACTCTCCGCGCTTCATTTGTGCTCCCGGAAAACCAGCGTGAACCGGATCCCCGTATAGCTCGTTACAATAGCGCTTGCCTTCGCAGTTTAAGAGCAGCTGGCTGAAGTTCGCGCCCAGACCGCCGGGCAGCTGATGGTTGCCGCCCATGGTCGCGACGGGGCGGGGCTCAATGCGGCCGCCGGCCCAGTATCCCATCTTAACGCCTGCGCCATTCCTGCCGAATTTCGGTTTCTTAAATCCCTTATCCGGTCCTACAAACAGGTCGTACACATCGGTGCACAGCTCGTTCACCATGTCCACATCGCCTGCAAAATCGCCGCAGGCCAGGACCACGCCTTTCGACGCGCGAAACTCCACATAGCCCCCGGAGCGCCTCTTTCCCACGACGCCGGACACGCGCTTTCCATCCTTCAGCAAGTACAGTGCCTCGATTCCGTAGAATAGCCTCGCCCCCGCTTCCTCCGCCTTGGCCTGGTTGGCAAGTAGGAGATCCTTCGGCTGCAGTTTTGGCAGAACCACCGGTCTTGGCGGCATAAAGCCCGGCATTTTGAACTGCGCGGTTCCAATCCAGAACTTCCCGCCGGTCAGTTCCCTTCCCATGGCGTTTTCCGCCGGCCAGAAGGATATTTTCAGCTCGTCCATGGCCTCCGGTCCGCCGACAGCGTCGAAGAACCAGTCCATGTTCTCCCCGTTCTTCTGGCAGTATTTCATGATGAGACCCGGGTTTGCCTTGTTGTTGGAGCGGCGCATCCACTCGTTGAAGAAGTCGATTGGGTCCACCTTGGGAACACCGCGGCTCTCTAAAAATTTAGAGTTGATATGGCCGATGTCCTTGCCAAATGCCTGGTAAATCTCCTTATACATAGCGTCAATGCCGATCGTGTCCGCGCCGGCCTCCGCCGCTGCGCGGACGGCCGCGCTTCCGGCATAGCCCATGCCGACGATCACGACCTCGGACTGATAGTGTTCCTCGATCTCCTCCCTCGGTATCGGTGCGGGAGGCTCTCTCCAGTTTTTCATGACACACTCTCCTCATTCTGAGCAGTATTGACAGCGTCGTTCCACCTGCCTATATACTATTTTATAAGGCGATTTTTGTACAATACAGTTTATGAAATGAGGCTTCACAAGCTATACCAAAAATGTTATAATTGTCCAATGTTCCAGGTGTATGCAGTATCATTCTCCCGGTCAGGAGGCAGCTATGAATGAGGTCCAGATCCGTTGTTTTCTCACTGTGGCCAGATATATGAATTTTTCCAGGGCATC
Source organism: Oscillospiraceae bacterium (assembly GCA_050944055.1). Taxonomy (GTDB): domain Bacteria; phylum Bacillota; class Clostridia; order Oscillospirales; family Oscillospiraceae; genus JBMNQI01. The sequence continues at coordinate 10,606 of JBMNQI010000033.1, forward strand.
GGAAGTCCTGTACATTTCCCAGCCGGCTATTTCCCGTCACATCGGCAATCTGGAAAGAGAGCTCGGCGCGAAGCTGTTTGACCGCAGAGAGAAACCCGTCTGCTTTACGGCAGCCGGGCAAGCCTACTATGATTTTTTTAGCCGTTTCACCGAGGAATTCTCTGAGCTGAAAATGGAATACGCCCCCGGGCAGCGCAGCGTGTCCTCAACCCTCAGCTTTGCCATTAACTCACTTTGGTACTGCAATGACGCGCTTTCGGGCTGCATCAGCCGCTTTGAATCGCGGCATCCCGAGATCAGGGTAACCATGAATCAGTACCTCTCCACCAATCTGGCCTCCTCCATAGCCGGCAAGGACGCGGATATACTTATTCACATGACCTCTATCCTGCAGGATACGCCGGATCTGCAGGTGCGGCAGATCGGCTGCGTCCGGAACGCGTTTTTCTATTCCTTCAAGCATCCGCTTGCACGCCACGCCTCCCCGGAACTTGCGGATTTCGCAAAGTCGAGGTTCGTCTATATTGAGGACGGTTCAGCTTCTCCCGAAACGCTCAGGGCGGGCATATGCGCAAAGATCAGATCGCTTTTCCCCGAGGCGCAGGCGGACGAGGATTTCCTATATCCGGCTCCGAATTCCGACGTTGCCAGTTCACTTGTGGACGACGGCATCTGCGTCATCATGCAGGATGAATGGGCCCGTCTGCGGCATCGGCCGACGATCCGAACCTTCCTCTTAGAGCGCTCCGAGGAATCCGTCAGCATTGCCTGGCGCACCTCACAGGAGAATGAGGCGGTGCGCATGTTTGCAAAGGAGGCGGAAGAATACTTCCGCACCCGCACCCTGCGGCTGGATTGATTGATTGCTTGCTTTTCGGCGCTGAAACGCTCTCCTGCCGCTGTAATGAAGCCGCAGTGAGCATTAATTCAGGTAGAAATAATCATGAGCGCGCTGCAAAATGAAAGCTTTGCAGCGCGCACTTTTCTGTTTGGGGCCGGCTTATAGGCTTCAATCCTGCTGAGGACAGAAGTAAACGCCTCTAAGCAAGGTTCGTGTTTTTCACAATTATGCTGCGAAGCTCTCAGATTTCTGCAGCTGTATAATAGCCGGTCAGGATTGCCTCACGTACGGTCCCCGGCTTAATGCAGCTGCCTATGCAATAAACCTCAGGCGCACAGTCGTGTACTTCTTGGAACACCTCTTGATTTGGCCGCATTCCGGCGTAGTATGCTGCGGTATCACACATAATTTTATCTATGCTCCCATCCGGGCGGCGAATTACAACTCCATCCGGCTCAATGCTCTTACATGCCGTATCCGTCAGAATTGTTAAATCCCGTTCTTTGATTGCAAGCCTCAGCGCCTCCGCATGCACGCGGTTTGCTTCGGGGGCGATCTTGGACGTCATCTCGATTACAGTTACTTGTCTGCCGTTATCCGCCAGGAACAAGGCTGTCTCAACGCCAAAAAGTCCGCCGCCAATAAAAACGACGTTCTTTCCGACTTCATCCATCTTACCGTATATTTCGGCGGCACATATCACGTTTGGACCATCAACACCGGGCAGGCGCGGTTTCACCGGAGAGGCTCCCGTCGCTACCACGATAACATCCGGGCGCTGCTCCTGTGCCCATGCGCGATCAACGGTGGTATTCAGGATCACTGGAATGTTCTTTTTTTCCACCATATGTACCAGATAGTTCTTTTGAGCCCGCAGATCTGCCTTGATGTCGTCGTAATCGGTAAACAGGAGCATGCCGCCCAGGGAACTGTTTTTGTCTACGATTATCACATCATGTCCGCGCTCTTTCGCTGTCAGCGCAGCTTTCATGCCGCCAGGGCCACCGCCGATTACGAGCACTTTTTTCTTTACAGGGCTGGGCAGGATTCCCTGAGGATACCGTGCCTCCCTTGCGGCCCGAGGATTAACGGAACAGGAGAAGTGTTTATGCGTATCCATATGGCCGCGGCAGTGCAGACAGCGTATGCAGGGGCATATCTCGTCTTCGCGGCCGGTTCGAGCCTTAAGTGGCAGATAGGGATCGGCAATCAAGGCACGACACATCGCCACCGCATCCGCTCTCCCTTCTTCCAGGATTTGTTCCGCCATCTCCGGCGTGCTGATAGCGCCGACAGTAACCACGGGGATATTTACGGCCTTTTTCATTGCCTCTGCGTACTTTACATTGCATCCATGCGGCTGGAAAATGCTCGGATGCGCCTGAAGTGTCAAATCCAGCCTGGTGTCAATACCGGCAGAAACATGTACAAGATCTATCTTATCTTGAATTGACTGAATAAACGGAATAGTTTCCGCAAGAGTTAACCCCTTCGGATCTGCTTCGGAGCCGCTGATGCGATACTCCAGCACAAAATCACTGCCCACTGCCTCTCGGATGCGCTCTACGACCATGCGGGGAAATTTTGCCCGATTCTCCGGTGAACCTCCGTACTCATCAGTGCGAGTGTTGACCATGGGAGAAAGGAACTGGGCAAGAAGCCAACCGTGTCCGCCATGGATTTGCGCCCCGTCAAACCCGCATTCCTTGACAAAGAGGGCAGCGCTGGCAAAGTTTTCCGCCACACGCTTCATCATATCCTCATCCATCTGCATGACCTTTATGCCGTCACCGCGAGTGAAAGCTATTGGAGAAATCGGCGGGCTGCCGGAGAGTTCCGGGTTCCCCATCCATCCGGCGTGGTTAAGCTGGTAGGTTGCTACAGCGCCATATGATTTGATTGTCTGCGCCAGCTCGCCAAGAAAGGCCATGTTGGCTTTTGTCAGATACAACCCGGGAAAGGCGGGAGCATGTTCCTGGTCCACCGGTGTATCGCCGACAGTTACCTGCGCTGCTCCGCCCTTGGCCTCCTCCCGGTAGTATCCCAACAGGGCCTCTGTGGGGCGGCCGCCTTCCGTGACAAAGCTCATCATTGAGGGCGCCGCAAACAAACGGTTCCGATAGGTTACCGGGCCAACATTCAGCGGCTCAAACAGCTTAGGATACTTAAGCTTATATTCTTCCATCCTGTCCTCCTATCACTTGTCCGTATTAACGCCAAATGCGTATTTCTTATCATTGATAAGCATGAAAAAGGAAACGCAGCAAAAATGAAGTATATAAATGTTTGCACACTGAGTTTAACATATGCTCAAAGCGTATTCGACAACAGGAATTCTTTTGCACTGCATCCGAGCTCCTCGATATTGATTGAGCAGCTCGCCGAATGTCATCTTAGTCAGCTTAGTTTTCAGTATAACACAGCCATATAAAAAGAAAAAGAGAATTCATTAAGTAATCAATTAACACCGCGCCCCTCCGAGCAAATATCGGAAGGGCGTTTTCTAATTTGTGTTATGGAGCGACTGCAGCATTGCAGTTCGCTCCATAATTTTATTTTCGTTCAGTTGTGACGGGCAGCAAAACGGCAAAAGTATTGATGCCCTCCCTGCTCTCTGCCCAGATTTTTCCCTTATGTGCCTTCACGATGCCCTCGGCAATGGCCAGTCCCAGCCCGTAGCTGCCTGCTCGCACCCGTGCGGCATCGGCCCGATAGAACCGCTTGAAGACATCTTTCAGTTCTTGGGAAGACATGGGCGGACCCTCGTTGGCCACTTTCAGCAGGCAGTGCTTCGTGCCTTGCCGTTTCAGCGATACCCATGTATGCCCCCTCTTGCTGCTGTACTTCTGGGCATTGTCCAGCAGAATATCCACCAGCTGCACCAGATGGGGCCGGCTGCCCAGAACCTGGATATCGTCCTGTATCTCGCTGTCCAGCTCCTTTTCCTGTTCATAGAAAATGGAGTCGAAGGGCAGCATCGCGCTGGATACAGTATCGCTCAGATCAAGCGCGGAAAATTCCATCGCACCAATGCCCTGATCCACATGGGCGGCGTTCATAAGTTTGGCCACCAGATCCTTCATCTGCCGGGATACGGTCAGAATGTTTGCTGTCAGCTTCTCCCGCAGCTCCGGGTCCTCCCCGTTTCCGGAGAGCATCTGGGCATTGCTGAGGATCACGGTCAGCGGGGTTTTGAGTTCGTGGGAGGCGTCGGCCACAAACTGCCGCTGCTGCTCCAAGGCTGCTGCCACCGGTTTGACAGCCCAATGCGCCAGCAGGATGCTAATCAGCAGGAAGATGATAAAACTTGCTGCACCAATAAGCAGACAGGTTTGCAGCAGATCATTTATGATGCTTGTTTCGCGGGATATATCAGAAAACACAATTCGATGGGCAGTGGGGGTTGTCACGCGTACAAAACGAAGCCCATATTCTTTCAGGACGCCGGACTTTCGCGTGGAGGAAAGCTCGATCAGCTTTGACAACATGGCGGTGTCCGTCAAGTCATAATTACCGCTGCCGAAGACCTCCCATTCTCCATCCGGGCTGAGCTGGAGAGTAAAGCAGGGCAGTTGGGTGCCTGGTCCCCGTTCGCCGGGAATGCCCAGGTGTTCGGGGCTCATAGCTATCGCGTGCATCATTTCAATGCCCTTCTTTTCCATGTCGATTCTGGTGAAATGGAGGACAAGGCCGAAAATCACGCAGAGCATGACGGTGACGATGGTCATATTGATGCAGACAAATTTGATGCGCAGGCGCTTGATCATGATTCCATCACCTCCAGATGGTAACCCAGCAGCCGGATGGACTCGATTTTCAGGTCGGATCCGATACTCTTCAGTTTCTTGCGCAGGAAGCCCACATAGGCCTCCACATTGTTCTCAGAGGCGTTGGACTCGTATCCCCATACCTGGGTCAGCAGCACGTCCTTGCGGATGCTGCGGCCCTGATACTGCATCAGGCGGCGCATCACATCGAACTCTTTCTTGGAAAGGCGGATGCTGCTCTTCTCTGTGCTGAGCATATAGCCGGTCAGATCCAACGTTGTGTTGCCATACCGCAGAAGGTCCACCTGGCTGCCCTGACGGCGCAGGAGTGCGTTGATGCAGGCCAGCAACTCCATGTTGTCAAATGGCTTGGTCAGATAATAGTCCGCCCCGGCGTTCAGCCCTTCGATGCGGTCCTGTACCTCGCCTTTGGCCGTCAGCATCAGGATGGAGGTCGTGATCCGGCGGGCCCGCACCTGACAGGCCACCTGATAGCCGTTGAGCTTGGGCATCATCACATCCATGATGATCAGGTCATAAATGCCGGTCTCGGCGTATTCCGCGCCGTCCGCGCCGTCGTAGACCACTTCCACCTGAAAGCCCTTCAGCTCCAGTAGAATTTTCAGGGATTCGGCCAGCAGTTTTTCATCTTCTATAATCAAAATCTTCATTTGGCTACACCTCGCAGTCAGAAGATGCTTCTCATCGACATTATAGTACATCCGAAGTCTGAAACATCTCTGAAATCCAAGTTTTACAAACCGTTCACAAAAATCCGCCGCGTAATTTCAGAGATGATTCAGCCTGGTGCTGTATTCTAACATTGAATGAAAATCTTCCCCTGTTTTGCGGGCATAGCTAAAAACAGCGCACCGACCATAAGGCAGACTGCATATCATAGGGGGACAAGATGACATAACAATAAGGCACATGCTCAAGGAGGTCCATCTATGAACTCCAATACATTGGAACCCATGTCTGAGGAAATGCTCGGAGAGAAAAATGATCGGAAGACACCGAAAAGAAAGATCACCAAAGTACTTAAAGGCCGGAAATCATCGCATAATCAGGGCAAAAAGCGATTGATCCTGCTGGCAGTTTGTATCGGACTGCTCGTTGCGTTGTTCGTCGGATTTTATAACCTGTTTTTTGCGCAGGAGGAACGGGTGGCTATTACCGGTGTTACGACTTACGGTTTTTTGAATCAGGCTATTGAGGGCTCCGGAACGACAACGCCTGCCGACTCCGTTTCGTATGAATTCAGCGGTACTGTTTTCGAGTGGTTTGTGGAACCCGGAGACCAGGTGGAGGCGGGGGACCTGCTCTATGTACTGGACTCCTCAGAGGTAGAGGATGAGATCCTGGAAAACGAAGTCGAGCTGGATAAACTTTATGAGCAGCTGGCTGATCTGCAGGAAAGCATTGCAGGCCAGCAGGTTACGGCGCCGTTTTCCGGCAGAATCGAGAAAGTTCAGGCGAAGGAAGGCAAAAATGTCCAAAGCGGAACGACGCTGGCTCAGCTGATCGATGACAGCTATATGAAGGCCACGCTCTATTTTAGTTATATCTACGAAAGCCAGCTGTACGTCGGGCAAAAGATAATTGTTTCCTTCCCGGATCAGATGCTTACCGCCGAGGGAATTATCACGGATATTCGGTACGTAGACTATGTGACGCCGGAAGGTATGAAATGCTTTGGCGTAACCATCCGTGTCCCCAATCCCGGCTCCCTGACGGAGGGGACGACCGCCTCCTGCTGGGCGGAGGCTTCGGACGGTACATATATTTACGCCGTGGACGACGCGGCTTTGGAGTATAACAATGCCGAGGCCATTACTGCCAATGTCACCGGTGAGCTTACCGCTGTGCATGTGGTGGATTACGAGCGGGTATCCGCCGGGCAGAAGCTGTTCTCCATCGATGCCTCCGGCTATGAAAACCAATTGGAGACCGTACAGAAGCAGATCAAAAACTACGAGGATAAGATTGTGTCCCTTCGGGAGTCTGTTGAGACAGAGTTCACCCGCTATGCCGACATCTCCGGCCAGGTGGTGACCGCCGCATACAGCACCAATCGTATGACCGGTATGGATATGGGTACGGTCGTCATTTACAACCAGGATTCGATGAAAATCTCCGTCAATATCGACGAGCTGGATGCGGATCAACTGGAGGAAGGCATGGAGGTCTATGTCTACCGTACGACCTCCTCCAGCATCGTTTCCTATCCCGCCACACTTACATATCTCAGCCTGGAGGCCACAGCGGGCAGCGGCGGCGTCAGCACATTCGCCGCCACTATCACCATTGATTCCAAAGGTGAATTGTCCTCCGGCGTCACGGTCTACTACTCCATCGACGTCAGCGGCGGCGGTGCGGCGGAAGAGACAGTATTAGCTCCCCTCAACGCCCTGTGCAGCTATGATGACGGCTATTACCTGCTGGTGCAGGCGGAAAACCGCCCGGAAAACGCGATTGACCCGGAATTGACGGGCGGCAGCGTCACAGATTATCCCAAGGACTTTTATGCGATTCCTGTGGAAGTAGGCGATTATAACGCCAGATATATCCAGATTCTCTCCGGTGTGGAGCAGGATGCGACCGTGTTCCTGCGGTATCAGAATACCGCGCCTTCCGGCGGCAATGAAACCTCCAATGTTGAAGAAGAGGAGCAACAGGGCATGATGCCCGGCGGCTTCGACATGAGCCAGATACCCGATTTCGAAGGCCAGATGCCGAACTTCGGCGGAGGCCAGATGCCGAGCTTCAGCGGGGGTAGTTCAGGCGGCGGAATGCCCGGCGGGCGCAGCTAAGGAGCGAGACATGGAACTCATCGAGATCAAGGATCTTTACAAAATCTATGGCGAAGGACAGGAAAATGAGGTTCGTGCATTGGACGGCGTCAGCCTTTCCATCGGCTATGGCGAGTTCGTAGCCATCGTAGGCCCTTCCGGTTCCGGCAAATCCACGCTGATGAACATTCTGGGATGCCTGGATGTTCCCACCAGGGGCAGCTATACACTGAAAGGGATTCCGATCCAGGAACGCAGCGAGCAGGAACTGGCTCATATTCGCAGCAAAGAGATCAGTTTTATCTTTCAGGGGTATAATCTGATCCCGTCCCTGAATGTATGGAAAAATGTTGCGCTCCCTTTGGCCTATCAAGGGATATCGCCTTCTGAACGCTATGAACGCGCTGTTCAGGCGCTGGATTCCATGGGACTGGCAGATCGCGCGGAGGCCCGGCCTACGGTGCTTTCCGGCGGTCAGCAGCAGAGAGTGGCCATTGCGCGGGCCATCGCCACCCGATCGCCCATCATCATGGCGGACGAGCCTACCGGTGCGCTCGACTCTAAAACGGGACGGCAGGTCCTGGATATTCTGCGAAAACTGCATATGAACGGCACAACAGTGATTCTCATTACACATGACAACGGCATTGCCTCCAAGGCGGAACGGATTGTCCGCCTGTCTGACGGGAAGATCGTGGAGGACTGCTTTAACGTGCCGGATGAGGCACGGGCCATCGGGCAAAAACTCTGAGGAGGGATAATATGGATTCCGTAATCATGGCCCTGGAATCTATCCGGGATAAGAAAATCCGCTCCTTCCTTACCATGCTCGGCATCATTATCGGTGTGGGCGCAGTGTTGATTCTGGTATCTGTGGTGAAAGGCTTCAACGCGGATCTCACGGCTTATTATGAAAAGCAGGGAGTCAATAAAGTCAATGTTTCCCTCACGAACTATGATCGCACCAACACCATCGATCAGTCCGGGGAATTTATGGAGTGGGTAACAAATACTCTGACAGAATATATTACCGGAGTGACCCCCAGCTATTCCGCTTCCGGTACGCTGAAATACTACGGCAATACCAATTCCACCGCTAAAGTTTACTTTGGCAATGAGCAATGGTCCGCCTGCAACAATTTCACTCTGGATGAAGGCCGTGACCTGCTGGCGATGGACATCGACAACAAAAACCGTGTCTGTGTGATTGGGTCCTATGTGGCGGATGTTCTGTTTGGATTCCGGAATCCGGTTGGAGAAACCATTATGTATGACGGCACGCCTCTGACAGTCGTCGGCATCTTCTACCCGAAGGACGGCAGCGCAGAGGAGTCGATGGACGATATGATTGTCGTTCCATATACCCTGAACCGCCAGATATTAGGCAGCGATACGGTATCCCAGTTTACCATTAAAGTTGCTTTATCCACCAACATGACCGCGGTCATAAGCAAAGTGGAAGACTGGATGCTGGAGAATGTGGACACCGACGCCAGCGAATACAGCGTGGAAAACGGGAACGACGCCATGCAGGCCGTCGAGGATGAAACCGCCTCTCTGCAGGTGGTCCTGGGCGGCGTAGCCGGCATTGCGCTGTTGGTGGGCGGCATCGGCATCATGAACATTATGCTGGTCACCGTCACGGAGAGAACGCGGGAAATTGGTATAAAAAAGGCCATCGGCGCTCAGAGGCGGGTCATTATATCACAATTTCTGGTAGAGTCTACGGTGCTGTCCGGAATAGGCGGTATCTTTGGCATTTTTATCGGCTATGCAGGTTCCCTGATATTAGGGAAAGCTATATATGATATGATCCTGCTCCCGGACGCCTGGATGACGGTCGCATCGTTCCTCTTTTCTCTCGTTATCGGCATTGGCTTTGGTATGTATCCTGCCGTCAAGGCCTCCGGTCTTCAGCCGGTGGATGCCTTGCGCGCAGACTAATTTGGAACGACTTTGATAAAAAAAGGAGACCATCTATGAAAAAAAGGATATCTGCATTGCTTCTATCTGTGCTCCTGCTTTTGCCGGCAGCTCCTCGTGCCGGAGCATCATTCACAGATGTATCCGGCGATGTTGCGATTGCCTCTGCTGTGCTGCAGAGTCTTGGCATTGCCGCCGGTACCAGTGCAACGACTTTTTCGCCTGATTCCTACTTGACCAGAGCGCAGGTCTGCGTTTTGATCGTTAACGCTATGGGCCTGTTCAACCAGGTTAGCAGCTATAGTCGAAAGACGTTGTTTTCCGATGTCAGCGCATCTTCCTGGTACAACGGGTATGTCAATCTCGCCTACGCCCAGGGAATTGTCAACGGACAGGGCAACGGCACGTTTTCTCCCGATGCCCCGGTTACATACGGCGAGATGGCAACTGTTCTTTTACGCATGCTAAAGTACACCTCTGCCGAGGTCGGCTCTGTATGGCCTCTGGATTATACAAGCTTCTGCGATGATTTGGGGTTGTCGAAAGGGCTTGTCCTCACCCCGACCAGCGCCCTCACCAGAGGGCAGGCGGCGGTCCTGCTGTATCGTACCTTGAAAGCTAATGTAAACGGAACGAAAAAGCCGTACTATGAATCGATCAACGGTGTCGCTTCCACCAGCGAGGCTATTTTATTGGACAACGCGTCGTCCTGCGGCGGCGGCTCGAATCTTCTGATGGTTTATTCTCCCGGAAGTGCCGGAGGCGTTCAGTATTACACCCAGAAGAATACGCAAAGTGATGCGTTGATCGGGTATTTAGGAACCCTGTTGTTTAATGGGGCCGGCAGTGTTGTCGGTTTTATTCCCGAAGGTACCGAGTATTTGGATGTGGTAATTGAGTCTGCGGAAGCCTCCTTGCTTACGGCGGCGGACGGAAAGAGCTATCGCATCTCTTCCGATGCCGTTGTCATTGCTGCCGGAGAAGCATACACGTACTCTGCCTCCGGTTTTCTGCAGCTCAGCAGGAGCAGAGGAAGCACTGTGCGGATGTTCTATAACGACAGTGGCGCCATCTCCTGCCTGTATCTGGCGGGAGGGACTTCCGGCAGCAGCAAAGCGGCCGTGGCAGAAACGGCCGCTGCCGCCAGTTCCCTGTCACGGGCGCTCGGGATCGCCAACAAGAATTACGCAATAACGAAGAACGGAGCTGCGACAGATTCCTCTGCGTTGGCGCAATATGATGTAGGATATTATGATGCCGCTTCGGGCACCCTGCGGGTCTCCGACTACCGCGTATCCGGATATATTTCCGCGGCGTCTCCCAGCATTTCCGCCGCAGAGACGATAACGATAGCCGGACACAGCTTTGAGGTGTTGGAATGTGCATGGGATACGCTGAAAAACTTCAATATGAGAGACAAAGTGACCTTGCTGCTCACTGACGATGGCAAAGTGGCTGCCGCCTATGATTCCTCCAGGCTTTCTGCAGATATGCTGGGTATTTTAAGCAAAGACGGTAAATCTGTTACTCTTGTAGGCAGCGCAATCACGCTGTCGGCAAGCACGATGAATTACTCGGAGGATGATTTGGGAACATTGGTTACGGTTTCCGCCTCCTCGAATTCCGCGATTACTTGCAGAGCGGTTTCCGGTTCTGCTTCCGGAACTCTGGATCTAACAGAATACACGGTTGGCGGTATAGAGATCGCTGATTGCTGCTCTGTTTATGAGTGGGCCGGGAAAGGATATGTTTATGATCTGGACGGAAATCAGGGATCTGCATCTTCCAGCCTGCGTGCAATCGACTGGACAGAAAAGCTTTCTTCCTCCTATGTGAGCTACACGCATACGAATTCCGCAGGACAAATCGATGTAATCTTGCTGAAAGATGTCACCGGAAATGCCTATGAATTCGGGAAACTCAAAGTGATTGAGAATGCCATCAATCTCAGCAGCGGCTGGATGGATGCCTTCAATAATGCCGCCACGCTGACCAACAGTTCCGGCACCTCCAGCAAGCATTTGTTTAGCGGTTCCGCCAACGATAGTTTTGTCGGCGTAGCCTTCGGTCAGAGCACCTATGGTTACGGCCGCGTGGTAAAACTTCTGAACCTGAGCAAAATCACAAGCGTCTCGGCGGAGGATTTCTTCCAGTCGGGCGGTAACTGGTATGCGGAAGCACGGAACAATGAGTATCCTATCTCCGAGAAAGTGGAAATCTATATCAGCGATGCCGACAGCTGGCTCAGCGGCGAAGCCGGTCTTGCCAACGTGCTGGCAGACGGGTATGATCTCAGCTTGTACTATGACCGCAGCCCATCCGAGGGCGGTCAGGTGCGGATCATTGTCGCAAATGCGCCGTGACAGTGCGGAGCAGAATGAAAAAATACACAGTCAAAGTATATGAAAAAGCCCTGTACACATTGAAGATACAGGACTTTTCATAGTTACGCAGAGATTCTGACTCTCGGTCTTACGGAGGCGAACCGTATGCTCTCGCGAATTGTGAGTTACGCGGACCCTCGGTTCTATCTGTTTAAATGTATATTTTGTCCACCCATACACATCTCGGGCAGAGGCTAATAAAGTATATACGGAAGTAACGTACCGCCGAACGCGCAGTCTTCCGGGCTACACTGCGTTGCAGCTGCTTCAACAAATGCGTTTTTGCGCAGTTCATCCAGTTTTATCCCATTCTTTTCGCCGCCTGCCGCAGCCATAAATGCAGGACACTCCCATATGTTTGATGTGTTAAACTGATGCATTACCAGCCGCTCCAGTCCAAAAGCAAATGTTGTTGCTCCAATTCCATCCTCATCTAAAAAGCGAGAAATATTTCCGATTTCAACACCTCTCTCATCAAACATCTCATATGCATAATTCGTGTATTTGAAACCTTTTGCAGGCTCAATCCGTTTCTTTTCAAAACGATAATTCTGACAATAGAACAGATCTGCTGACTGTGCGGCAATCTCTTTCGGGGTGATTTGATCCACGGAAGTAATTTCTCGATAAATGCGGTTTATCATCGCTTCCGGAACGTTGCTTCCAAAAAGAAACATATAGAGATAGAATAGCGAAAGATGCGAGCCGCTGCTGAGCAGCTCCGGCCGTTCCGTCCGCATGCAGGGAACAACATAGTTGACTATGGAATTTGGGTTGTCTACACACAGCTCTATTGCTTGAGCAAGATAACGGTCGCCCGCCTGCCCTAGCGGAAGTCGCGCCGCAATCAGCTGAGGCTCCAGTTCAACCTGCTGGGCGAAGCACTTTAGATAGCTGCTTAAACTATTTCCGGACAGCATAATATGTTTTCTCCTTATATAATAACGTTTGCGCGATATTCGTTGAGAAGTTCGCGCTGCTCTGCAGGCTTGTCAGCATATGCTTTAAATGCCAGCCTTCTTTGTTTATCACATAAAAACAGGCTTTGTTGACAATGTGATGAGCTTATAAACGCAGTAGTATTCCATACATTTGTCTGCTTCTCCAGATGCATAAGCATCCGCTCAATACCGAAGGCCATAACATAGCAGCTCTGCTCGGAATTCTTCATCGTAAACCGGGCGATATTACATATTTCAATTTCCTTTTTATCGAACATTTCATATGCGTATCCAGTGCAATCAAAGTTTTTTGCCGAAGCTACATGCTTCTGCCGAAAAGTGAAATTATCGCAGTAAAACTCTTTGCAGTCATTTGAAAGAATCTCATTCAAGCCAATCCCTGTTACGTCGGTGATTGCCGAGTAAATCTGGTCTCTTCTGAATTGCTGCACATTATTTCCCATCACAATCATCATTAAAAAAAAGAGCGATAAATGACTCCCCAGTTGAATATTCTCTTTGCGTTCGCGTCTAATGCATGGGGCAGTAAATGAAATGATATGGTCTGAAAACATGCAGCATTCTGATATGGCGTTCCAAAGATATCTATCGGCTGCCGGCCCAATTGGCGGAATAATTTTTGTTGGTTGAATGCCTAAATTCGTATCCGTTCTCACTTTATCAATATAGGCTTCCATACTGCTGTATTTCAACATAATATGCCTTTCTTTCAGGTCAGTCTGCAAATGCCCCGGGCGAAATAACAGTTGATAAAAAGAGCCGATAAGATTCTGCTGAATTGTCATAAAAGTACGCATTTTTCCGAAATTGATCGTGGAAATAGTAATTCGATTGCTCTGAATTCACTGCCGCAGAGAACGGCGGAGTGTTCCAAATGTTGGTTCCATCCAGTCGATCTAACAACAGCTGCTCCACACATGCAGACAGCAGCGTGCATGCCGGCTCTCCCTTGTCGTCGAAGCATTCCAGGGTTCTGCCTAACCAAATACCTTTTTCATTTATGCTGTCATATGCGGCACATGAAAACGGGAATCCCTTGGCCGGAGGAATTTCCATCCTGATACATTGCATGTTTTCTCCAAACAGACGGAAACGGAGCTCATCTCTGTCGCCTAATCGATCTGTATGAAACGGAAAGAGGAGAATAAACTCCAGCGATGTAATCCTCCCTGCGCTCAATTCGTCTATGGAGTTTTTTCGCACACACGGGAACAGCACTCCATCTGGCAAGCTTTCCCCCCGCTTGAGACGCATAATCAGTTCTTGTGCAGCCTGCTCAAACGGAACCGGCCTTCTATCATTCATCTTTACCGGCACACATGTAACATTTAAATCTCTGATTAATTCATTATAAAAGAACGTCAGTGTCATATTGTTCACCATGATACATTGCTCCATGTGCCTAACAGCCCCGCAGGTTGAAAACTGATTCTCTCCTGTGATATATACAAATTGTCATACTGCGAGCCAAATGCTGCAGGCGGGTCCCACATAAGTTCAATCTCATTCTGCCCAGCCCACACCAGCGCCTTTTGACGTTCCTTGGACAGCTGATCATACGATGCGGCAAAGCAGTTCTTTCGGATGATATTGATTTTAAAACTCCGGATATGGTAGTTGCGAAAAAATAAATCCATGTCATTGACAATCGTTTGTATATTGTGCTTTCCAACCGCAGCACTAATCGTAATTCGCGATGTTTCAGGCTGCATTCTTTTAAGGTTCCTTAGAAAAACTGACTGCTTATCGGCAAAGTATACACCATAGCGTTCTTTTGCAGCTTCTCCAAAACCATCTGAACTCAAAAACACATCCAATTCGTTATCCGTAATTAACGTCAGCAATCGGTCTGGAATTACCATTCCATTTGTAAACAGGACCTTTCGTATATTGTTGTTCTGTTTCATTTGCTTAAGCTGAGTCAGCAGAAACAGGCAGTTGTCCGCGCAAAGCGTCGGTTCTCCTCCGAACAAAAACAATGCTTCCATATGTATATCATGGGCGGAAAGCCCCTCAAGAACCCGTACAATCCGTTCCGAAGAAAGGTCTTCAACTGTTGCCCTGTCTAATTCATAGCAATAGTTACAGCGCAGATTACAGCGCGTTGTCATATAGAAAGTTGCGACTAGCGGGTTCTTATTCAGTTCCTTTATTTTGCCAAACAATTCTTCCATAATTTGCTGTCCTTACTCACCCATAAATGAGTGGGGAGATAATGCGCAGAATACGTTGAGCGGCAAAACGCAGACTGCTGTCCGTAATTACCGCATTTTCCAATGTGTCATTCTTGGTATGTATCAGCGTACGAATATACTTTCCGCCGCGAGAAAACGTTAAAGTATCAATCCCAATCTCTTGAAACGGGCGATTATCACCGCCGTAAACCTGCTCGAGTGTGCGAAGTCCCGTTGCGGGAATTGATAATTGTTCCAGGCAGCTTGAATTTGAGCAGCAATAATACAGTTCGTCAAATCCAAGTATGCAGTCCGCCGAGTCGATGTTAATTGCGCACGAAATTTTATTGACGAGGGCATCGGCTTTGCTTACGTAATGCCTGCTCCCAGCATATCCCCATTCCTCCGCGCCAAACCAGCAGAATCGGATATCCGTTCTGGGAGTTTTACTTATCAGCATATCCAACAGGTAAAGAAGGATTAACGAACCGCTTAAGTTATCCACAGCCCCTGCTGTTAAAGGAACTGTGTCATAGTGGGCGCAAATAACGATTTCCCGGGAATGATCTTGCCCCGGCAGCAATGCGCAGAGATTCTCTGCCGAAAAAATTTGTTTTCGGGCGCGTGTTAGTATTTGCACATTTTCGACCTTGCTGCGTAAAAGCCGTAATGCGTCGCTTGTTTGAAGTTCAATCGCAGTTAACGTATCACTTGAAGGTTCCTGAGGCAGAAAGCGCACAGAAGAAGCGCCTTGCTGCAGCCGGTCTTCCCTGTGTGTAATCACGCCGGCCGCCCCTCCGGCACTGAGCAATTCCTTACTATAATCGTTAAATTCATCGTCCGTTAAAACAATCGCCCGTTCAATGTCGAGATATCTTACCTCTGATATTCTGGGAATATAAAGAAGTTTACCGCTCAAACCGTCTTCCTCTGTGATTCTCGTGCAAGGGTATGCATTGCACGAGATGATTTCTGCGCCAAATTGCAGTTGAGCGCTTTCTAAAATTGCAGCACAAAAAGAGAAACTATCCTGTTCCGGTTGAATTCCTAATTCTGCTGTCTTTCTTTTTATATATCCGAGGAAACGTTTTTCTCCGGCAGAGCCCACGGATCGATCAACACAGAGGTATTTCAAAGCATCATTACTTAGCTGAATCATTCTTATAACCTGTCTTCAATAATAAAGCAATAATTATTGCAAATGATTTAAAACCACAAGAAGGCTTCAGCGCACATGCAAGTACACTGAAACCTTCTCGCAGTTTCCTGCCTTACAGGGCCTTCCGGTCACAATCGCAAGTACAGTTAGTAACGCACTGGCAAGAGCAAGCGCTTGTCAGATCATTATAGATAAGCTTCAGGTGATGAATCTTCTTAATGCCTGCCTCAGCCTTTTCTTCTTCCGTAAGTACTCTTGCTTCACTGGTATTCGCCTGCATGTGGTGTCGTCTCCTTTCCTAGAAATTCATATAATCCTCATTTGGCATTATTAGGACTACCTTTTGTTACAGCGCACGGGATCAGGAAATCTCCTCTTCCAGCATCTGGCATACCATTCCGATATTGATTTCACAGCGCTTTATTTCTGCGCGGCGCAAATCTGTGCAAT
>JBMNQI010000034.1:0-25089 GCA_050944055.1 Oscillospiraceae bacterium
AGCGTATAAACGCTATGACGATAAAAGCGGCAAAGAATATTAACGCAGTGCCGAAATCGCCCAACAGGGCTATAGTGCCTATGCATATGCCAGAAAACACTATAAACAGGTTCAGGTTTCTCTTTGTAAAAAGACGGTCGAGAGTCGAGGCCCCGGCAAAAACAAACGTTATTTTTACAAGCTCCGAAGGCTGAAAACTGAAAGAACCGATAAATATCCAGTTTCGCGCTCCATAAACTGTTCTGCCAAGAATAAAGACTGCGGCAAGCAGGGCCAGCGATATCCCGCCCATCAGCCAGCGGGTTCTTTTTGCTCTTTCGAGGTCTTTGATGAACCACCCAAGAAATACAAAAAGAGCAAAACCCATCAGCAGCGCGACAAACTGCTTTGGGAGGAAGGCCGGATCTGCCGATGCGGCAACTGATAAGCCGAGCGTGGAGAGAAACAGGGCTATGGTTTCAACCTCAAATCCTGTCCGTCTTCGAAGCCTCATAAGAGCGAAATACAGCCACATAGATAAGATCAGTCCGGCAAAGACGAAGACTATGCTCAGACGGCCGCTTGAGTCCCGGGCCGATAATACCAGCTGGACAGCTGTAAGTATCTGAAATACTGTCATGAGAAGGAAGGTGTATCCGGGCCTGTAAATCTTTGGCCGATGCTCTTCCTTCTGATTTTCGGCTTCCGCGGGCAGAAGCACCAGCTCGGCGCCGTGAAGCTCTATCGTATCACCGGGCTTAACAGAACTGCTTCCTTCCGCCGGACGGCCGTTAATCCGAATATTAGCTTTGGAGGTGAGGTTTGTGATAGTCCAGTCGCCGTCGTCATTTCGTGTGAATACCGCATGAGTCCTTGACACCGTCGGGTAATTAATGACGATATCGGACGAAGGCGAGCGGCCGATAGTATTCTCCCAGTGCGAAACCGGGATGCGCGCGCCGTTTGGAAGAGCAATGTAAGCCCAGATTTCCGGCTGTAGCTTAATTGCGAGCAGAGGCCTTAGACATCTGTATAAAATGGCGCAGGCAAGCACCGGCATAATCCAGCGAATAATGAAGTTATACGCATAGGCCACAGCATCGAGCAATCCGGAAAAAAACTGGCTGTTCTGCGATATTATGCTTCCAAGGCTTTCAAGCCATTGAATCATTATGAACTCCTTTTACATGAAGAATCTGCCAAACTGCCGGATATAAGCAAAAACCAAGGCTTGCGCCCTGGTTATCTAAACCTTCCATCCTTTTGCAGGTTTAAGCTTTATTAGCTTGATTATTAGCGAGGCGATACCGGCGACAATTGAAGATGCAATAATGCCGAAGACGAAGCTTAGGACAAAACGCCGTATGCCGTAGGAGGCGGTTATGCTTGCCGAAGAAAAGCCCGAGATAATAGAGCAGGGAAGTGCGAACGAAATCAGCATAAAAGGCCCGGCTCCGGCCCTCATCCTTCGGCCCAAAAGCACCAGCGATAAAACCGCCGCAGGGTAGCCGACAAGGTATTGAGCGCTTTGGGGCACGGCGGGCAGATTTCGCTCGAGCAGCGATATCCAAAGCTTCCAGACCGTGCTGTCATAGTAGTTTGCCACGTAGTACCAGAGAGTCAAAGCGATTATCAGAAGAAACGCGATGGCAACAGTGCGCGCCTTTTTGTGCCCCAGCCAGTAGAAGACCGACGCGAAATAATCGGAGACGGGCGTGCCTTTTTCAAGATAGACGCTCCGGAACATCTGGACTGCCAGCCAAATGAAAACGACTATATAAGACGCGGCAGCAAAGCGGTATTCGGCAAAGCCGTAAGCCTGGTTCCCGGCCGTCACGGCGAGGCAGCCCAAAACAGCGCCAAGGAAGGATAAAACTGCGGCAATCGAAACTGAACCGAGCGCGAAGAAAAAAACCGAGGATACGCTTCGGCTGCCGTTGGAAAGGACCATGGTGCGTGCGCGCGACATCAGGAAGCTTACGGCAAGGCAGGGCAGAGCCGTATAGGCGATGAACGCCGCCGCCTCCTGACAAACAGGCCGGAGAAACTGCCATAGAAGCACCGAAATAATTACAAAAACCAGGAGCATCAGGCCTCTGAGCTTAAGGCCGAGCATCTTTATCCTGTCAACCAAGAGCAGCAGCACGGCTGAAAGCCCAAGCGAAAGCGAAAGCAGGGACAGGCCGTCCCAATCATAAGCTGCGGCCGCGCCGTGTATCTCCGGCGAGACAGTAAATTCCTTTTTATTGAGAAGCTTTGTCAGCTCCTCAATAAGTGTTTTATAGACCGAAAGATCGCTTATTATATTGGCGTCTTTGCCGGTAAACGGAGTGATGATAACCACCCGTACGCCGCGCTCGATGACGGATTCCATCACGGCTTCTTCTGCCTCTGAAAGGTCGTAACTGCCGTCCTTAGCGCGGTTGAGCACGGTGCGCAGCGTCATGCTGCGTATGTAGTCTCCGGCATAGCCTTCATATCTGCGCGTGTCCAGCTCGCCGTAGGAGTTCTCGGGCAGCGCCATGATAATCCCGGACCCGGACAGCAGCTCATGGCCCGCAGGCAGAAAATCGGCTATGTATACGGGAAAGTCAGAACCGGTGTTGGCGTATTCAAAAGTATAGACGGCGCAGTCAGCGTCTCCCGGGAGGAGGCCCGCCGCCATACCGGAATTGCGTATGCCTGTAATCAAATTATGGTCGTAGCCGTCTTCGCCGGGGGGAACCAATATGGCCGTAAGCCCGGTTTTTGAAAATTCGGCGGGATCAAATGCATCTTCCCCGCCAGGCATAATATCGGCGGCGTCGTTATAATCCATGGCAAAAGCCACGTTCGATCGGCCCTCGTCAAAAGCGCGGCGCTCAAGCAGCATAATACAGCCGCCGGCAATACCGATAATCAACAGAAAAACTATCAGAATATTAAAAAGGCGTCTTTTCATTTAACCACTTCATATAAGGTATAATAATTGCATGCAAGTATTATACCTTATATGCTCCTGCTGAGCAAGCTTAAGTTGCAAAAGCCGGGTTTTAGTGCTATATTTCTACTGCGAAAGGATTGATTGAATGAAAGAGGATTTCAAGTCTGAGACTCTGTTCGAAAGAGTCAGCGGCAACACATGGCACATACGCACGGGCGGCCTTAGCATGGCGGCCTATATGCCGAGCGGCACGGATATGATAATGGTGGACTGCGGGATCGGCCTCGGGGACGGGCTAATTGAGCTTATACGCTCTCACGGACGCCGCGTTACGCATATGATAGCGACGCACTGCCATGTCGACCATATCGGCAACGCCGAGCTTCTCCAGAAAACGTTCGGCACGAAGATATGGCTGCCCGAGCTTGAATCGGTAGTCTGCAGGTCCGACCTGGTTCTGAAATCCAATTTTCCGTTTGCTTCCCGGAGGATCGTGACGAACGCCTTTAAAATGCACTGCGAGCCGGACAAGACGTACGGCCCGCAGGACAGAGCGGTAGATGTGGACGGCATCAGCTTCGGCATAGTGCAGACGCCCGGGCACTCGGTGGCGAACACCTGCATAATAACACCCGACAACGTCATGTGCCTTGGCGACACTCTTATAGGGACGGAAGAGCTGAATCACAGCCGACTTATATATAATCTGTGCGTGGATATTGATATAGAGAGCAAAAAGAGCCTGCGCGCCTACGACTGCGCGGCCTATATTGCCTGCCACGGCGGAGTATACTACGATATCTCCGAACTCATAGACGAAAATCTTAACGCGATAAGCCGCACTGCGGACGATATAGCCTCGGTCATCGACCGTAAAATGAGCGTTGAGGAAATAATCAAGGCGTATTCCGAAAAATTCGGACTAGGCGGAGACAACTTCGTCAAATGCCTGATGATAGAGCGGAATATTCGCCCGTTCGTGGATTACCTGTGCGACGAGGGGCGGATTATACCGGTTGCGGACAAATACCTTGCCAAATATGCACCCGCCGGGCAGAGCGTCTGATTCGGGCGCGGTTTCATTTTACCGCTTCGAGCATGAAGATAACGGGGCGCAGGCCGTCCGTGCAGCAGGCAAAATGGGGCTTCAGCTTCGAGATATCGTCGCCCGGCGCGAAGCCCGCCCTGTCGGCCACTAGCAGGACGTCCTTCCATATGTCGGCCCACGCCCAGTCGCAGAAGCCCTCGGGCTTGCAGTTGGCGTAAGGGTCTGTGACGACAGTAAACTCCATCCCCTCTTTGAAAAAGGGGCAGGAAGGGAGAGACTCGCCTTCAACTTCATCGCCGGGGCGAATTTGATCGTACTTAACCGCGAGGTCATTAAAACTGAGAGTCTTTACGACTGTAATTTTAACGGTGTGGTCGACGAAGCTCATATTGCCCATAGTTGGACCTCCTTATAGTTCAAGCTTCGCTGCCGGGGCCGGGTCTTTTCCCGATCTGACGGTTTCAAACTCTTCTTCAATATCTGCCGAGGGCTTTTTGGTAAGAAGCGACACTATGACAATAGCTATGCAGGAGACGACAAAGGCGGGAAGCAGCTCATATATGCCGAAGACTCCGCCCAGGGGCTTAATAACGAGCTTCCAAAGAAATACCATGCCGCCGCCCGCGACCATACCGGCTATGGCGCCGGCGCGGCTGGTGCGCTTCCAGAAAAGCGAGAAGAGCATCAAAGGCCCGAATGTCGCGCCGAAACCTGCCCAGGCAAACGAGACAAGCGTGAAGATAACGCTGTTTTCGTCAAGTGCAATAATTATGCCCAAGAGGGAAACGACAATAAGAGTTATGCGGGATACCCACATGACCTGTTTGTCTGTGGCGTCCTTTTTAAACAGGCCGTTAAAAATATCGCGCGCTACGGCGGAGGACGCTATAAGAAGATAGGAGTCGGAGGAGCTCATGGTTGCGGCAAGTATGCCGGCCATAATAATACCGGCCAGAAGCGGGGGCAGGAGGTTAGTTGAGATGAGAATGAAAATGTTCTCGGATTGAGCGTATGTCTTAAGATCAGTGGGGTAAATAGAGCGCCCGATGACGCCTATAAAGACCGCAGCGGCTAGTGATATGACGCACCATATTATGGCGATGCGGCGCGACTGCTTCAGCTCGCCCGATTTGCGTATAGCCATGAAGCGCAGCAGCACCTGGGGCATTCCGAAGTAACCAAGACCCCAGGACATAGTGCTGATGATGGTCAAGAGCCCGTAAGCGCCCGCGGCGCCGAACACGGGCTTATTGTTTATTACCTGCTGGACGCCGTTTTCCATCGTGGGATTGGCAATGCCGAAAAAGCTGAGAAAACCGGGGAAGCTGCGAACGTTTTCAAAAACCGAATTGATTCCCCCGGCGGTGGAAATGCCGACCGCGAAAACAACTACAAGCGCTATTATCATTATGATTCCCTGCAAAAAGTCGGTAGCGCTTTCGGCGAGGAAACCGCCAAGCAGAGTATAAGCAACGACAATCACGGCGCCGAGTATCAGCATTGACTGGTAGGAGGTGCCGAACAGCGTTGAAAAGAGCTTGCCGCATGTGACGAAGCAGCTGGCGGCATACACGACGAAAAACACAAGAATAAATAGAGCCGCGATCGCTAAAATGACCTTTTTCTTCTCGTGGAACCTATTGCTGAAAAACTCGGGGATCGTTATGGCGTTGCCGCTTACAATACTGTAATGGCGAAGGCGCTTTGATACGAAAAGCCAGTTGAGATATGTACCTATGGCAAGGCCGATAGCCGTCCAGGCGGCGTCGGCTATTCCGTACCAGTAGGCCACTCCCGGCAGGCCCATAAGCAGCCAGCCGCTCATATCAGAGGCTTCCGCGCTCATCGCCGCTACCCAGGGGCCGAGCTGCCGCCCGCCGAGAAGGTAGTTTTCCGTGTTCTCGTTGGCCTTCTTCGAGAAGAAAATGCCGATTATTAAGACTACCATCATGTATACGGCCATTGATATAAGCCACTGAGTTGATTTTCCGTCCATATGTTTTCCTCCATACACCAAATTTCGCAATTCTGATACATTATACATATTTTATTCATATTCATCAACAGCTTTTCGATTGAAATTGTAAAAATCATGCTGAAAATATTATACGAAATCTGTTTAGAACAGTTATACTGTTTTGTATATGCAATTATATAATCAGTATATTTATGAAGAAATACCAGTGAAAGCCGCTGCCAAAGGCTGGTGGGAGAAAAAAAGGCGGCGACCGGCATCAGCCGGAAACCGCCTTGTCCTTTGAGGGAAGCCTGCTTCCGCAGGAGCATAGACGTGGACCGGCAGCCAGGAGCCGCCGGAAGAGCGCTGGCAGGAGGACCTATAAATTCCTGTAATAATAAACCGCGAGCTGCGTTCTGTCCCTGACTTCAAGCTTTTCAAGCAAATTGCTTATATAATTTCTGACCGTGCCTTCACTGAGGAACAGCTTTGAAGCTATCTCCCTGTTGCTTAACCCCTCGGCCACCAGCTCGATTATGCTCCGCTCTCTCTCGGTGAGCTCGGCGAGAGCTTTTGAGCTGCTGCTTCTGTTCATCATATGCGGGATTTTGGAGACTATCTCGTCGCCGAATATGCTCTGGCCGAGGCTTACGGATGTCAGGGCGGGGACAATGCTTTCAAAGTCCTGCTTAAGCAGGTAACCTTTCGCGCCAAGCCTCAGGGCTTTTATTATGTATTCGTCGTCGGCAAACGTAGTCAGGAAAAGGATTTTTGCCGAGCTGTGCTTCTTAAGTATCTCGGCGGCGGCCTCAAGGCCGCTCATGCCCTTCATCCTGATATCCATAAGAATGATATCCGGCAATAGCGCGTCGTAAAGCTCAACGGCCTCGCCGCCGCTGTTCCCGATTCCGGAAACCTCGATCCCGCGCGACTCGACTATCGTCTTAAGCGCGCTGCAGACAAGCTTGTCGTCGTCGACAATGACGATTTTCATAGCTTCTCCCCCTCGTTTAACACAACCGGGTCCTTGGGGATAGATATAAACAGCTTAAAACCCCTGCCTGTATCAATGTTGATATGTCCGTTCAGGCTTTCGACCCTCGATATTATATTCGTAAGCCCTATGCCTTTCCCGAAGTCTGTTTTCCCGGCTGCGCCGTTGTCGGTAACTATGAGCTGGAAAAATCCCGGTAGCTCGCGGAATACTATGCCGGCGGCAGTCGCGCCGGAGTGCTTGATAATATTGGAAAGAGCCTCCCTGACAATGGCAATTACAGAATAGGTTGTTTTTTTGTCCGGATGGGTTTCCGCCTCGTAATCGTATGTGAGGCGGCAAAACGTGAAGTCTTTCACAAGCGAATAGAGCTGGGAATCAAGATCCAGTGAGTCGTCGTGAAGATCGTGTATGCTGTTTCGTATGCTGTCCATGCCGGAAGTTAGGGTTTGCTTTAAATCCTCGAGGCTTTTTTTTACGCTTTCGTCCTTTGCCGTGGCGATAAGCGCGCCTACCTGGAGTATTGAGCTGGACATCACGTGCCCGACGGAGTCGTGTATATCGCGGGCAATCCTGTTTCTTTCCCTGAGCGTCGCCAGGTTAATCTCGTAGTCCTGCTTCTCCATCAGATCCCTGTTTTTCTCATTCATGCGGAATTCAAATTCCCTTGCGTCGTCGCGCAGTTTGTTTAGCGAAAGATTCAGGCTTGTTATTTTCAGGGCGTAGCGTTTGATAAGATAGGATATGAAAGAAAGAAGGATTAAAGAAACAACGATTTCCCATTGCGCCTCGGAAAAACTGACGGAAACCGGAATCAGAGCCGCGAATCCGATGTAAGCCTTTTTCTCGAGATATATATCATAGAGCGCAAGAGGGACAAAGTACGTAAGCTCCGGGTAGAAGATGCCGGCGGCGCAGAATGCCAGAAAAGCCCCGATTCTGAACGCGGGGCTTTCAAATATGGTCGCCAGCGACGAGTAGATTATTATGATTATTATCGGGGCGACTATATAGAGATCGCTGTGTGCGGAAATGTACAAAAAGAGGCAGCAAAGCAGGATTACGGATTTGTTAAGCAGCTTCGGCATACATGCTCTCCTCCCGAAAATATTTTATTACACATCGCGTATTAAAGCCAGAAAAACATTACATTTGTCATATTTCTTTTGGCCTTATCTCACTACCGCTGAGAGCAGATTGGATGTATGCTGTGTCTGCAAAGCTGATAAAGGAGGCTTACACATGGAGATTCGGGTAAAAAACCTTGTTAAGCGCTACGGCGAGCTTGTGGCGCTGGACCATTTTAATCTTGAAATAAGCGAAGGCGAAGTCTTCGGGCTGCTGGGCCCCAACGGTTCGGGGAAGACGACGGCGATTAACTGCATCCTGTCGCTGCTCAAATACGACAAGGGGACGATAGAGGTAATGAACAGGCCCATGTCCCCGACGGCTTACGACATTAAGAGGGAAATAGGCGTCGTCATGCAGAACGTGGCGGTTTTCGACGAGCTCACGGTCAGGGAGAACATAGACTATTTCTGCGGCCTTTATATCAGGGATAAAAAAGAGCGGGAAAGGCTCGTTGATGAGGCCGTCGAATTCGTCGGCCTTAAGGACTATGTGAAATTACGCCCCAAGAAGCTCAGCGGGGGGCTCCTGCGCAGGCTCAACATCGCCTGCGGAATCGCCCACAAGCCGAAGCTCATTATTATGGATGAGCCGACAGTCGCCGTCGACCCGCAGAGCCGGAACAATATACTGGAAGGCATATTAGAGCTTAACAGGCAGGGAGCGACCGTGCTGTACACGTCGCATTACATGGAAGAGGTCGAGCGAATCTGCACGAGGATCGCCATTATGGACAAGGGCAGAATTATAACAAGCGGAACCGCCGGGGAGCTTAAGTCGCTTATAAGCACAGGCGAAAAGGTCACTATCGAAGCGTGCGGCGTCAACGACCGTGATATTGAGTTTTTCAAAAACATGCCGGGAGTAATCTCCGTTGACTATTCAGACTGCGTGCTGAGAATCAAATCCAAGAAGGGCAGGAATAATCTGGCCCCGGCTCTGGAATATCTTAAATCCGAAAATATCGAGTTTTCACGCATCTATTCGGAGCTTCCCACGCTCAACGACGTGTTCCTTGAGATTACGGGAAAAGAACTCAGGAATTAGGAGGCGCGAAATGTTTGTCCATGCTTTTTCATATAACCTGAAAACCATACTCAGAAGCCGTGAGTCCGTTTTCTGGTCGCTCGTCTTTCCCCTGGTGCTTGCGACGCTGTTCCACTTCGCATTCGGCAGGCTGGGCAGTGTAGATAGGTTTGAAACAGTGAGTATCGCCGTAACCGAAAGCAGCGAGATACTCTCGGACGAGGCGTTTTACGGCGCGCTGTCGGCCGTATCGAATATAGACGGGGTTAAGGGCGAGGACGATATCTTCGACGTGAAGTTGACCTCATTGGAGGAGGCCGACAGCCTGCTTCAAAGGGGGTATATATCGGCTTATATCACGTATAAAGATGGGTTAAAGCTCGTGGTCTCCGACTCGGGATACGGCCAGACGCTGGCGAAGCTGTTTCTCGACGAATACCAGCAGCGTTATTCGACCATACGGAACATACTCAGCGAAAACCCCGGGGCCGCCGGGCAGGAATTCTTCAGCGAAATCACCCGATGGAAGCAGTATATGGCGGACGGAAACGAAGGCGCTGCCGGAAAAGAGAACACGACCGTGATTTACTTTTACGCGCTGCTCGCCATGACCTGTCTTATGGGCTCGACCGTGGCGGTGGAAGAGATAATCAAGCTGCAGGCAAACATGTCGCCCAGAGCCGCACGCGTCAATCTTGCGCCGGTCAGAAAATTCTATATTTTTCTATGCAACATCCTGTCTTTGATTGTATTCCAGGTTTTTGTAATAGCGCTTGTGCTTGCGTATATGGTTCTCGGGCTTAAAGTGGATTTCGGCGGACGAGTCTGGCTTATACTTCTGACCTGCGTATTAGGCGCTATAACCGGAATTTTCTTCGGAACGGCCGTCAGCGTGGGCTTTAGGACCCAGGGCATCAAGTATGCAATCACGATCGGCTTTACGATGCTCAGCAGCTTTCTCTCCGGCCTGATGGTGGCCGAGATGAAGTACTGGGTTCACGAATATATACCCGTACTTGGATATATAAGCCCCGCCAACCTGATTACGGACGCGCTTTACAGCCTGTATTATTACGACGGTCTTTCAAGGTACCTCCTGAATATGGGAGTTCTGTCTGGCCTCGCGGCGGCGCTTTGCGCATTTACCTGTCTTGCGATGGGGAGGAAGAGATATGCAAGTCTTTAAGCTGTACTTCAAAATAATAAAAAGAAACATACCCATGCTTTTAATCTATATCTGCGTGTTTGTGGGCGTATCCTTAATATACATTGCCGCGGGGCAGACGGATAAGGTCTCGGAGTTCACGGAAAGCAGGGCGCCCGTCGCCTTTATAATAAGAGACTCTGATTCGGAGCTGATTGAAGGGCTCAGGGAGTATGTAGGCAAAAAGAACGATATTGTCGAGCTGCCGGACGACGATGAAAAACTGCGGGACGCGCTGTTTTTCAGCAAGGCCGAATATATAGTCATAGTGCCCGAGGGCTTTACCGAAAGCTTTATGAGCGGCGGCGACGCGGTTCTTTACAAAAAGAGCGTGCCGGGAAGCACGGCCGGCATTTATCTTGATATGCTTATTGACGATTTTCTTAACACTGCCTCCGCCTATCTTAAATACCTTGACGCTGAGGACCAGAGCGAGCTTGTCTTGAAGACCTCTCAGGACCTTGCCGTTAAAACAGATGTTATTTACGCGCAGTACGGCGCGGCGACAACGAAGGGAACAAGCCTCTCGGCAATGTTCAATTTCACGGCCTATCCTATGACTATAATTTTGATCCTTGGCGTAGCCTCTTTTATGTCCGTATTCAACGAAGACCTGAAAAAGAAAAGGACGCTGTGCGCCCCTGTGCGCCATTCAAGGCTTAGCCTGGAAACCCTGCTCTCAAACTCCGTTTTCACAGCGGTCGTCTGGGCTGTTTTTCTGGCGGCAGCCTTCATTCTGGCAGGCTCTGAGCTATGGTCCGCCGCTGGTCTGATGTGGAGCGTAAACCTGCTGCTCGCGGCTATAACGGGCCTGAGCATAAGTTTTCTGGTCGGGAGCGTTATAAAAAACAAGAATGCCCAGAATGC
Organism: Oscillospiraceae bacterium; assembly: GCA_050944055.1. Lineage (GTDB taxonomy): Bacteria > Bacillota > Clostridia > Oscillospirales > Oscillospiraceae > JBMNQI01. The sequence continues at coordinate 11,127 of JBMNQI010000034.1, forward strand.
TGCGGCAAATACGATTAGCCTGGGCCTTGCGTTTTTGTCGGGATGCTTCGTCCCGCAGTCTCTGCTGAGCGACTCGGTTTTGAACGTAGCCAGGTTTTTCCCGGCTTACTGGTTTGTAAAAGCGAACGATGAAATAGGAAGAATAAAGCTGTTTAACATGGAGAACCTCAGCGGCGTTTTAACTTGCTTTTTAATCCAGCTGGGATTCGCGGCGGCAATAATCTGCATAACAGTTGTGGTGACAAGGCAAAGAGGCGCAGAGACAGAACGCCTGGTCAGCAATATGTAGCCTGCGGATAAATAACAACAGGGCCGCGATTATCGCGGCCCTGTGTAATAGGGAGGATTAATGGATGTCAATTCTGCGGTCTGTAATCAGCCTCTGCTCAAGCTTAGGGCAGGTAATGGTGAGTACCCCGCCGTCCATTTCGGCGTTGATGGCGTCGACCTTGACGTTGTCGAGCGTGAAGCTGCGGCTTAAGAATCCGCTCCGGCGCTCGCGCCTTATATAGCGGCCTTCCTTCTTTTCCTCTTTATCCTCATTTAGAGTTGCGGATACTGTCAGGACATTGTCGCGAATCTTGATTTCAAGGTCTTCCTTTTTCATGCCGGGAACCTCGACCTCGATAAGATATTCGTCGTCGGTCTCGCGTATGTCGGCTTTCATGCCGCCTGAAAACCAGAAGCTGTCATCAAAGAAATTGCTGATAAAGCTGTTTGGCCAGAAAAACGAACCAAAGTCGCGGGGGACCAGAGAATTATTGCCGCTGCCAATTCTGCGCATAATAAAACCTCCTGTTAAAGCATTATATTATTTTTTATTCTTTTCTATCGCCGGGATTTTTATCCCTGTTTGTCTTCAATTATAATGTCAAGGTCAGTAATAGTCAAGGTCAGACAAGGTCAACAAATATCAGATTACTGACCAATATTGACTAATAGCTTAAGCTCGCTTTTATTATCTTGCATTTTCTTGATTTTTTTCAAAATTTATGGTAGCTTGTACGCGAGTCCTTATAAAGAGGGGTTGTTTGCGTGAAATCCAAGAGCTGCTGTTTCACGGGGCACAGGCCTCAGAATCTCCCCTGGGGGGAAGATGAGGCGGATCCGCGGTGCGCGCGTTTAAGGTACAGGCTGTTTGAGGAGCTGGAGCGTTCGTATAACGCGGGTTACAGGCATTTTCTGTGCGGAATGGCTCTTGGAGGGGACTTGATTTTCTGCGAAACGGTTCTGTTAATGAGAGATAAGCGCCACCCGGATATTATTGTAGAGGCGGCCATTCCTTTTGAGGGTCAGTCTTCGGGCTGGAAGCATATGCAGCGGGAGCGGTACAGGCGACTCGTTGCCTCCTGCGATATAAAAACCGTACTGCAGAAGGAGTACACACCCTATTGTATGCAGCGGAGAAACAAATATATGGTTGACAGGTCGTCCAAACTTATAGCCGTGTATTCCGGGAGTTCAGGCCGCAGCGGCACTTTGAGCACGCTGTTATATGCACAGCGGGGAGGCCTGGAGACAGTAGTAATAGACCCTGATCGGCTTTGAACTCCGGTTGTTAATAATTTATAATTTATTATATATATTTCGGAGGAGCGGAATGGACATCTTTCGTAAGTGCTGGGATTTTACCGAAGCTGACGAGACAAAGGCTATGGGAATTTACCCCTATTTTCGAGCCCTGGAATCCAGGCAGGGAACGGAAGTCATTATGGAGGGAAAACGCCGTATTATGCTCGGCTCCAACAACTATCTCGGTTTGACGAGCCACCCGGCGGTATTGGAGGCAGGGATTCGCGCGTTTGAAAAATACGGCTCCGGATGCTCGGGCTCGCGCTTTCTCAACGGCACGCTTGATCTTCACCTGGAGCTTGAAAAAGAGCTCGCCAGGTTTCTGCGCAAAGAAGACGTGATTACGTTTTCGACCGGCTTTCAGTCTAACCTGGGCATTATAAGCGCCATTGTCGGATTAGGCGACTACGTGATCTGCGACAGGGACAACCACGCAAGCATATACGACGGCTGCAAACTCAGTTACGGCAAGATGCTGCGGTATCATCACAACGACATGGCGGAGCTGGAGCAGCGGCTCCGGAGCGTGCCCGAATCCGCGGGCTGCCTTATCGTAACTGACGGCGTTTTCAGCATGGGCGGGGATATAGCCAACCTGCCTGAAATTTGCCGACTTGCCGAAAAGTACGGCGCCCGCGTCATGGTTGACGACGCGCACGCCCTGGGAGTCCTGGGAGAAGGCGGTCGGGGCACCGCGAGCTACTTCGGGCTTGAGGATAAGGTGGACATATATATGGGCACCTTCTCAAAATCGCTTGCAAGCCTCGGCGGATACATGGCGGCCGACGCGAAGGTTGTTGACTATGTCCGCCACCATTCGCGCCCGTTCATATTCTCCGCTTCAATAACGCCGGCGGCAGCGGCATCCGCGCTGGCCGCGCTGCGCCTTATACAGGAACATCCTGAAATGGTCACGCGCCTTGCGGACCTGTCCAACTATATGCGCGAAGGCCTCAAGCGCAGGAACATGAAAATAAGGCATAGCACGACGCCGATAGTACCCATATTTACTTACGACCAGATTAATACGCTGAAAAAGGCAAAAGAGCTTTACGATGCGGGAGTGTATGTAAACACCGTGCTGCCGCCGGCAGCTCCCGCGGACGGCTGCATGCTGCGGACCAGCATTATGGCGACGCATACCGAGGAACTGCTTGACGAGGCCATGGACATTATGAGCTCGGTTTTGGGTGAGGGCATTGAATAAGACGGCTCTCATCACGGGAGGCTCAAGCGGCATAGGCGCGGCGGCGGCAGCGGCGCTGCGGGAAGCGGGATGTACGGTCTATACGATCAGCCGTAGGGCCTGTCCTGAGGATAAATACCATATTGCGGCGGATGTTTCGGACGAGGAGCAGGCGCGCGCCGCGGTTAAAACCGTCATTGAAAAAGAAGGGCGACTTGATATTCTGGTAAACTGCGCGGGCTTCGGCATATCGGGGGCGGCGGAATTCACCGAAAACGCCGAAGCGCAGCGCCAGCTTGACGTGAACCTGTTCGGCACGGTCAATATGACCCGGGCGGCGATTCCGGTTATGCGCTCCCTGGGCGCCGGCAGGATAGTAAATATAAGCTCCGTGGCCGCAGTTGTGCCGATTCCTTTTCAAATCTGGTATTCTATCTCCAAGGCGGCAATAAACTCATGGACAATGGCGCTCGCCAACGAACTTAAGCAGTTCGGCATTTCGGTGTGCGCCGTCATGCCCGGCGATACGAAGTCAGGTTTTACGGACGCGAGGAAAAGGAAAAATGCAGGCGACGAAGTATACGGCGGGTTAATAGAGCGCAGCGTCCGGCTTATGGAGGAGGACGAACGCAACGGCACGCCCCCCGAGAAAATTGCGAGGTTTATATGCCGGGTGGCAACTAAAAAGCGAGTAAAGCCTATTTATACTCCGGGACTTAAATACAAGCTCATAGTAATACTGGCCCGTATTCTGCCGGTAAGCCTGAGCAATTGGATTATAGGGCTTTTTTACATGAGGTAATGTTGAATATGAAGCGGCCCGCCTTAAAGAGGCGGGCCGTCTTATCTGAAGAAGAGAGTATGAGCGGCTTTTATACCAAACGCCGCTCGGCGCGAATGTCAAGCGCGTACTGCGCGCGGCCGGTCTTATACAGATTGCCGCCGTGGCAGTCTATGGCGACTATCAAAGGGAGGTCGCGGACTTTAAGTCGCTTTATAGACTCGCAGCCAAGCTCCGTGAAAGCGATTTCCTCCGCTTCCTCCACGCATTTGGCGATGAGGGCCCCGGCGCCTCCTACGGCGCAGAAGTATATGGAGCCGTTTCTGACTATCGCGTCCTCTACCTCCTGACTGCGCTCGCCCTTGCCTATCATGCCGAGAAGGCCAAGGTCGAGCAGGCGGGGCGCGAACTTATCCATCCTGCTGGAGGTAGTCGGGCCGCATGAACCGACGGGCATGCCCTGCTGAGCGGGAGTCGGGCCGGCATAATATATTATAGCCTCATTAAGAGGGATCGGAAGCTCGCAGCCGGTGTCGAGCAGTTCAAAAATCCGCTTATGCGCGGCGTCTCGCCCGGTATAGACGGTTCCGGAGAGAAGGACACGGTCCCCGGCGTGCAGCTCCTTAATGTGAGAGCGCAGCTCTTGGGAGCTCAGCTTGAACATTTTGCTTCCTCCAAACTAGAGATTATTATTAATATAGCATATCCAGACGGGCTTTACAACTGATAAAAATAATGCTAGAATACCTAGTGCAAATGCGCCCGTGGCTCAATGGATAGAGCATCAGATTCCGGTTCTGAGGGTTGGGGGTTCGAGTCCCTTCGGGCGTGCCAGCAAAAAGCAGACCTCGTTTGAGGCCTGCTTTTTGAGTTTTGCGCGGTATTTAAAACGTCGCGTTATTTAAATAAACACCGAACATGAAAAACGCATAAATAAGCCCGTTTGGTTTTTCTGTTGCCATTTTAATTGGACTTTGGTAAAATAAACTCTAATATCTAAATACTGCAAAAGACCCTGTTGTTAACAATTTGAAATTTAAGCTGCTGCTGCTTAAAAACATCCGGTTTGGAGGATAATATGAACCACAGGATAGAAACGGCATGTATTCACGCGGGCTACGATCCGGGAAACGGCGAGCCGAGACAGATACCGATAATTCAGAGCACGACATTTAAATATGACACCAGCGAGGAAATGGGCAAGCTATTCGACCTGGAGGCGGAGGGATACTTCTATTCCCGGCTGCAGAACCCGACAAACGACTTAGTCGCGGCTAAAATAGCTGCTCTGGAGGGCGGCGGCGCCGCCATGCTGACAAGTTCGGGGCAGGCCGCCACCTTCTACGCCGTATTCAATATTGCCTCGTGCGGCGACCATGTGGTTTCGTCCTCGCAGGTATACGGCGGAACGTACAACCTGTTCGCGGTTACGATGAAACGCATGGGCATAGAGTTTACCTTCGTATCGCCCGACTGCACGGACGAGGAGCTTGAGAGCGCGTTCAGGCCCAACACAAAGGCTGTTTTCGGCGAGACCATATCGAACCCGTCGCTTACAATACTCGATATCGAGCGCTTTGCCAAAGCCGCGCACGAGCACGGGGTTCCGCTTATTGTGGACAACACCTTTGCGACTCCCGTAAACTGCCGCCCTATAGACTGGGGCGCGGATATCGTAGTTCATTCGACGACGAAGTATATGGACGGGCACGGCGCGTCTCTGGGTGGCGCGATAGTGGACAGCGGCAGATTCGACTGGACGAAATATCCTGATAAGTTCCCCGGGCTGACAACGCCGGACTTAAGCTACCACGGCATTACCTATACGGAGCGCTTCGGCCTTTCGGGCGCATACATCACCAAGGCCACGGCGCAGCTCATGCGGGATTTCGGCTCCGCCCAGTCGCCGCAGAACGCGTTTATACTCAATCTCGGGCTTGAAAGCCTGCCGCTGCGCGTAAAGCGTCACTGCGAAAACGCGCAGGCGGTGGCGCAGTTCCTCGAACAGCGACCGGAAGTCGGCTGGGTGAACTACAGCGGGCTTAAAAGCAGCAGGTATTATGAGCTGGCGCAAAAATACCTCCCGAATGGAAGCTGCGGAGTGGTTTCGTTCGGGCTTAAAGGCGGAAGAACGGCCGCTGAGAAATTCATGGCGAATTTAAACCTCGTCACGATAGCGACGCATGTCGCGGACTCGCGCTCGTGCATACTGCATCCAGCGAACTCGACGCACCGCCAGATGAATGAGGAAGAGCTGATCGCCGCGGGCGTACCGTCCGACATGGTACGTTTCTCCGTCGGAATTGAGAATATTGAGGATCTTATTGAGGATCTTAAGCAGGCTCTCGAGGCCTGAAGTTTAGAGTGAGGCCGCCGCGAGGCGGCAAAGGAGGTACCCGCTTGGAAGGTAGAACCAGAACCGAACTGCTGCCGGGCGTATTTTTGACACAGATAAGAACCCAGAAATTTAAGACCGGTTTTTTAAGCGCTACGCTGCTCAGGCCGCTCTCCAAGGAAGAGGCCTCGAAAAACGCGCTGCTCCCGCGTGTGCTCCGCAGGGGCACCGTGGAGCACCCCGATATGGAAAAGCTCGCGGCGGTTTTGGACGAGCTTTTCGGCGCGAATATCGAGGTGAGAATACGCCGGCTCGGAGAGGTGCATTGCGTAGGTTTCGTATCCAGCTTTATAGACGATATTTACGCGGGCCGCGATCTGCTCGACGGCGTGGCATCGCTTCTCGGCAAGCTGCTGCTAAACCCGGTCACGCGAGGCGGCCGTTTTCTGCCGGAGTATGTCGAAAGCGAGAGAAACAAGCTTCTTGACCGCATACGCTCTCAGATGAACGATAAAAGGTACTACAGCCTGCTCAGGATGAATCAGATCATGTGCGCCGGGGAGCCGTTCGGCGTAGACCGGCTGGGAACCGAGAGCGCGGCGGCGGCGATAACAGGCAGCAGCCTGTATAAGCACTATACGGACGTTCTGGCCCACTCGTCGCTCGAAATATTCTACTGCGGCAGCGCCGACCCGAAGCAGGTCGAGCTCTCGGTAACGGCGGCTCTTGCCGGCCTTCCGGGAGGGGAGAAGGAGCCGGTTAAAACCCGCCAGGGCTTTGCGCCGGAAAAAACGCGGGAGAAAACCGAAACCATGGACGTTTCGCAGTGCAACCTTGCAATAGGCTTCAGGACGAACTGCGTGGCGGGAGAGGAGGCCTATCCGGCGCTGCTGCTGGCAAACGCCATCTTCGGCGGCTCAGTTTCGTCGAAGCTGTTTATGAATGTGCGCGAAAAGCTGTCGCTGTGCTATTACGCGTCCTCGGCTCTTGAGCGCCACAAGGGGCTTATGCTGGTTTCCGCCGGAATTGAGAAGACAAATATTGATAAAGCAAAAAATGAGATATTCGCGCAGCTTCAGGCGCTTTGCGACGGGGATATAAGCGACGATGAGCTTGAAGGCTCGCGAAGGGAGCTGCTCAGCGGCCTTTCCTCCGTATCGGATTCGCAGGCCGCGCTTGAAGATTATTGGCTTGCGCAGACAATAGCCGGGACCGATATGGCTCCCGAACAGTTTGCGGAAAAACTCGCCGCCGTCACGAAAGAACAGATAGTCGAGGCCGCAAAGCGCATTAAGCCGGATACCGTTTATATCCTAAAGGGGGCGGACGCATGACCAGGACTTTTTACGACAGGGTTGGCGAGACAGTCTACAGCGAGGTTCTTCCGAACGGGCTTAATGTTTTTATTGTGCCTAAGAGGGATTATAAAAAAAGCTTCGCCATATTCTCAACCGACTATGGCTCCAACGACACAAAGTATATAGTCGGCGGCGTATCCCGCACCTCGCCCGATGGGGTGGCGCATTTTCTTGAGCACAAGATGTTCGATATGCCGGACGGAAACGCTTTGCAGACGCTCTCTTCAATCGGGGCAAGACCAAACGCTTACACGAGCAACGATATAACCTCATATCATTTCGAAACGACAGAGAACTTTGAGGAATGCCTTCGCATACTGCTCCGCTTTGTGTCGACGCCGTATTTTACGCAGGAGAGCGTAGACAAGGAGCAGGGAATTATCGGGCAGGAGATCAGGATGATCGAAGACAACCCGAACTGGTGCGTCTATACTAACCTGTTTAAGGCCCTCTATGCGTACAATCCGGTAAGAGTATCCGTGGCCGGAACTATTGATAGCATATCCGAGATTACCGCGCAAACGCTGATTGACTGCTACAATACGTTTTACACGCCGTCAAACATGGCGCTCTGCGTAGTCGGCGACGTCGACCCGGATATGGTCGTGCGGGCGGCAAACGAGATACTGCCGTCTGAGCCGGGGCAGGGCTTTGTAAGAGATTACGGGCCCGCGGAGCCGGAAGGGCCGGCAGAAAAGCTGGTGAAGGCGAGGATGGAGGTTTCAAGGCCGATTTTCATGGCGGGGTTTAAATGCGTGCCCCAGGAATCAGGGCGCGCGTCGCTGCTTGCGGAATATCTTGCCGAGCTGGCCGCTTCAGTGCTTGCGGGGCGTTCTTCGCCGCTGTATAATCGTCTTTATTCGCAGGGGCTTATTGACAATAGCTTCGACTGTTCCTTCAATTCCGTGCGCGGAAGCGCGGCGTTCACCTTCGGGGGCGAGAGCGAAGACCCTGAGAAGGTCGTCGACGCCGTCTGCTCGGAGGCCGAGCGCATAGCGGAGGAGGGAATCGACATCGAGCTCTTCGAAAGGCAGAAAAAATCAGCTTTCGGCAGCATTATCAGGCTGTTTGACTCCTTCGAAAGCACGGCTTCGGCCATTGTTTCCACACATTTCCGCCAGGCCGATTTCTTTGAGACGCCGGATATATTTGACGAGATCAATGCCGACAGCGTCAGGAGCTTCATTGCCGGAGAACTGCGGCGGGACCGGCTTGCGCTTTCAATAGTGGAACCAAAGGGGGAGAGAAATTGAGCGATGTTATAAATTTTGAAGGTCTCGGCCTGCATTTTGAAATAGACCGGGTGGCCTTCACGCTTTTCGGGCGCGATTTTTACTGGTACGGCGTGATTATCGCCGCCGCTTTTCTTCTGGCGGCGATATACGGCTATGTTCGCGCCCCGCAGTTTGGCATTAAGAGCGACGATCTTGTGGACCTGCTCATTTTCGCCGTGCCCATCTCGATTATCACGACGCGGGCGTATTACGTAATATTCAACTACGATCTTTACAGGGGAGATTTTGCCGAGGTTTTTCGCCTGTGGGACGGCGGCCTTGCAATATACGGCGGAATAATCGGGGCCGTATTGACCGCAATTGTTTTCTCTCGTGTAAAAAAGCTCAAACTGGGCGCGATACTCGATCTCGGCGCTTTGGGCCTGCTTATAGGCCAGTGCATAGGCCGCTGGGGCAACTTTGTCAATAAAGAGGCCTACGGCACGGTGACGGATCTTCCGTGGCGCATGGGAATTTACGTCGGGAACTCATATCGCCAGGTACATCCCGCTTTCTTGTATGAATCGGTTTGGAATCTATTAGGTTTCATCTTCCTCCATATATATTCGAAAAAGGAAAAACGCCAGTATGACGGCCAGCTTTTCCTCATGTATGTGGCCTGGTACGGCATAGGGCGCGGAGTTATCGAGGGCATCCGGACAGACAGCCTGTATCTCTTCAATACCGGCCTTCGCGTGTCACAGGTTCTGGGCTTTGCCTCGTTTATCGTTTCGATGCTCATAATGCTCTACCTTGCCATATTCAAAAAACACAGTCCAGAGGATTTGCTGGTCAATAAAGTAAAGGCGGCGCAGGCGGAGGCCGATGCAGGCGAAGAGACGGCGCAGGCGGAGGCGGGCACAGGTGAAGAAGCGACAGAAGGCTATGAGGATACTTCGCCGGACGACCTGCCTGAAGCCGGCACAGAGGGGCTAACGGAAGGCGGAGAGGAGCCAGGCATGACGGACATATCGCCGGACGACCTGCCCGAAGCCGGCACAGAGGGTCTGGCGGAAGATTCCGACGGGCCCGGCATCTCAGGCATATCGCCGGACGATGTGCAATATGGTTTGGATAAGAAACCGGAAAGCAACGGGGGCGGAGAATGAGCGCAATAATAATGGACGGCGCGGCGCTTGCAAAAAAGATAAAGTCGCGCATACGCAGGGAGATAGAGGCAAACGGCTATGACCCCGGGCTCGCGGTAGTAATAGTGGGGCATAATCCCGCCTCGCTGATATACGTCAGAAACAAGAAAAAGGACTGTGAGGAATGCGGTATACGCGGAATCGAATTCGCGCTTCCGGAGGGGACCGGTGAGGAGGAGCTGCTCGGTTTAATCGAAACGCTTAATTGCCGCGGGGACATAGACGGCATACTGGTCCAGCTTCCGCTGCCTGGGCATATTGACGAGAGAAAGGTGCTTCGGGCAATATGCCCGGAAAAGGACGCCGACGCCTTTAACCCGTTTAACGTCGGACTTATAGTTTCGGGAGGCGGCAGCTTCCTGCCCTGCACGCCGGCCGGCATAATAGAGCTGCTGGACGAATACGGCATAGAAATTGAGGGGAAAAACTGCGTTGTTATAGGCCGCTCAAACATTGTCGGCAAGCCCCTCTCGCTGCTGCTTCTGCAGCGCAACGGTACGGTGACGACCTGCCACTCGCGCACGGCGAAGCTTGGAGAATTTACACGCCGCGCGGACATACTCGTATCGGCCGCGGGAAAAAGAGGACTTATAACGGCGGATATGGTAAAGCCGGGCGCCGTGGTTGTCGACGTCGCGATGAACCGCACGGATGACGGAAAGCTCTGCGGCGACGTGGCGTTTGACGAGGTTAAGCAAATAGCTTCTTACATAACACCTGTTCCGGGCGGAATCGGCCCGATGACTCGCGTAATGCTGATGCGCAATACCGTAACGGCCTATAAGAACCGTTACGGAGAATAATAAGGAAGTGTATGCCAATGGGTTTTCCGTCTGATATCGAAATAGCACAATCCACAAATATGCTCCCGATAAGCGAAGTTGCAGCCAAGCTCGGGCTGGGAGAGGACGCGCTTGAATATTACGGGAAGTATAAGGCAAAGATTGATCTAAGGGCCCTGCCCGCATCGGGGAAAATGGGGCGGCTGATTCTTGTAACGGCCATGAACCCGACGCCTGCGGGTGAGGGAAAGACCACGACGAGCGTCGGCCTCTCGGACGCGCTGACGAGGATAGGAAAGAAAACGGTACTTACGCTGCGCGAGCCGTCGCTGGGCCCGGTATTTGGAATAAAAGGCGGCGCGGCGGGCGGCGGCTATTCGCAGGTAGTGCCGATGGAGGATATAAACCTTCATTTTACAGGCGATTTCCACGCGGTCGGAGCCGCGAACAATTTGCTTGCGGCCATGCTGGATAACCACATACACCAGGGCAACGAGCTAGATATAGACACGAGGAGAATAACCTGGCGTCGGGCCGTGGATATGAACGACCGCCAGCTGCGCAGCATTGTCTCCGGACTCGGCGGCCCCGCTAACGGCATCGCGCGGGAGGACGGCTATGATATTGTGGTCGCCTCGGAGGTTATGGCGGTTCTATGCCTCGCAGCCGACATATCGGATTTAAAGTCGCGCCTTGGCAGGATTGTAGTCGCCTCGGCGCGTTCGGGCAAGCCGGTTACCGCGCGCGATTTAAAGGCAGACGGGGCGATGGCTGCGCTTTTGAAGGACGCGATTAAGCCGAATCTGGTCCAGACGCTGGAGCACACGCCTGCGATAATTCACGGCGGCCCGTTTGCCAATATAGCGCACGGCTGCAACAGCGTAATAGCGACAAAGACGGCGCTCGGCCTTGCTGACTATGTCGTGACCGAGGCGGGCTTCGGCGCTGACCTTGGAGCCGAAAAATTCCTGGACATAAAATGCCGCACGGCAGGGCTGAGCCCCGACGCCGCGGTCATTGTCGCAACTGTCCGCGGGCTTAAGCACCACGGGTCGGCGAAAAAGGAAGAGTACTCGACTGAGAATCTGGAGGCGCTCGGGCGCGGGCTTCCAAACCTTATAAAGCATGTTGAGAACCTTACGAATGTATTCAACCTGCCCGCGGTGGTGGCAATTAACAGGTTTAACACCGACACGGACGCGGAGATTGAGCTTATTCGCGCTAAATGCGCGGAGAATGGCGTCAGAGTGGTGATTTCGGAGGTTTGGGAGAAGGGCGGAGCCGGCGGATTAGAGCTTGCGCGCGAGGTAGTGCGCCTGGCGGAAGAGAAGAAAAGCGGATACAGACCCGCATACGAGCTTTCGCTGCCGCTGCGCGATAAGATTATGGCTATAACCCAAAAAGTCTATGGGGGCAGGGGAATAGTTTATACAAAAGAGGCCGATAAAGAGCTGTCAAGGCTCGAGGGCCTGGGCTACGGGCATTTACCCGTATGTATGGCGAAGACCCAGTATTCACTGTCCGACGATCCGGCGATGTTAGGCCGCCCCGAGGACTTTGATATAACTATTAAGAAGGTTAAGCTTGCCGCCGGAGCGGGTTTCGTCGTAGTCCAGACGGGCGAGATTATGACAATGCCCGGGCTCCCGAAATCACCGGCGGCCGAGAGGATTGACGTTGATGAAGACGGCGTCATAAGCGGACTATTTTAGAATCAGAAAGGAGCAAAAATGGACAGCAGAAATTTTTTCAACAAGGTCGAAGATACCGTATACAAGGCGGCGGAAGTCACAAGCAAAAAAGCAAAGCAGATCAGCGAGATAACTAAGCTGAATTTTGACTGCGCGCGCAAACGCGACGTCATCAAACAGGCAAAGATCGAGATTGGCGACAGGCTGTATAAGGAGCTGAAAGACAATCCGCCCGAAAACTACGAGGAGCTTTTTGCCAAGATAAGCCTGGCCGAGGCGGAGATCGCGGAGAACATGGCAAAGATCGCGGAGCTTAAGGGCAGGAACAAGGATACGGATTAGACTTCTGTCCGGAATTCCCGGACTTAAGGATCTGCCGAGTATTTACATTTTTGGTTAATTACGCGGCACAGGCCGGCTGTCCGGATAGCAGCCGGCCTGTGTTTTAATCTGAATATTGCGCAGGTATGTGGAGGCACTGAAAACCGCCCCAGGAGGCGGTTTTCTTATATGAATTGCTACTTTGTTCCGATATCCCGGCGGAAATGCATGCCGGTAAATGAGATCCGCGACGCCGCTGTATAGGCGCCCACGACTGCCTCGGCGAGTGTCGCTGCGCGGGAAGTAACGCCCAGCACGCGCCCTCCGCTTGTATAAAACCCGCCGTCAATAAGCTTTGTTCCGGCGTGGTAGACTGCGGTGCCGGCAGGGACCTTGTCAATGCCTTCGATTGGATAGCCTGTTTTATACGAGTTCGGGTAGCCGCCGCTGGCAAGGACGACGCAGCAGCAGTATCCGCTCTCCCACTCGATGTTTATATCGGCAAGGCGGCCGTCGACAACGGCTTCCATGATGGAGAGCAGGTCGGTTTTCAGCATGGTGAGTATGGGCTGGGCCTCGGGGTCGCCGAAGCGGGCGTTGTACTCTACCACCTTCGGGCCTTCGGAAGTGAGCATCAGGCCGAAGTATAAAACGCCCTTGAAGCTCCTGCCCTCGGCGTTCATCGCGTCGACGGTCGGGCGGAAAATATGCTTCATGCAGTAGCCGGCGATATCCGGAGTATACTTGGGGCTTGGACAGAAAGCGCCCATACCGCCCGTGTTTGGCCCCCTGTCGTTGTCATAGGCCCTTTTATGGTCCTGCGACGAGAGCATCGGAACAATCGTCATACCGTCCGTAAAGGCCAGCACCGTGACCTCCGGGCCCTGCATGCATTCTTCGATCACAACGCGCGAGCCGGAATCGCCGAATTTGCGCTCCCGCATCATTAGGCGGACGGCGTCCTCGGCCTCCTGCACGCTCTGCGCCACTACGACGCCTTTCCCGAGGGCAAGCCCGTCGGCCTTGACGACTATCGGGGCGCCCTGCGCGCGGACGTAAGCGAGGGCTTCCTCCATATCGTCGAAGGCCTTGAATTTTGCCGTCGGTATACCGTATTTTTGCATCAGGTTTTTGGAAAAAACCTTGCTGCTTTCAATTATAGCCGCTTCGGACCTGGGGCCGAAGGCGCGAAGCCCTGCGGCTTCAAATCTATCGACCATTCCAAGCGCTAGAGGGTCGTCAGGCGCGACGACCGTGAAGTCTATGCCCTCGGAGAGAGCGAATTCCAGCATACCGTCAATGTCGGTCGCCTTGATGGGGACGTTTTCCGCTATTATGGCGGTGCCGCCGTTTCCGGGGGCGCAGTAGAGTTTAGTTACGCGCGGGCTTTTTTTGAGCGCGGCAGCTATTGCGTGCTCCCGGCCGCCTCCGCCGACTACGAGAACCTTCATATCTGCCTCCTCAATGGTGGAACAGGCGCGCGCCGGTAAATACCATGACTATTCCGTATTTGTC
>JBMNQI010000035.1:0-25082 GCA_050944055.1 Oscillospiraceae bacterium
AAACGAACCCGTATGGGACCGATGAGGATAAGACTGCTTTCGAATCCTACGGCGTAGTCGTAACATACAATGCAGATGAGCAGACGTGGACAATCGATTTTGGCGAAACTGTAACCCGCCAGATAGTAAAAAGAGGTGGTATTACCTTCTACCTGGTGCTTGTCGACGCAGACGGCAATACGTGGGGCAGCATGTACGATGTGACAGATGAGAATACTTTTGCCTATACAGTGACCAGAGAGCCTGAACCGATACCGGAGAATAAGCTGGACTTCGGAGTAAGCAGTGCTGTTTACGACTATGACGGTGCGTTAGCATCTGATGGAGAGGTAAGCTTCAGCTTTGATGACATCAGCAAGTTTAAAGCCCTGTACGAGGACGGCTTAGGCTATGATGACAAAGAGTTCACACATACTGATGAGTCTGGGCAGGCCACTGCGGATACAAGTACCTGGGCATATGCGTTAGTGCCATTTGATGTTTTAGAAGGCATTGGTACAGTGGAGAGCGTCACCGTTTATAGCGACGCGGCTCGTACTAACCCAATCGGTGAGGTTACCTACTTAGACCTAACAGAATCGCATGATGTTTACCGTATCAGCGCCATCAGGATCGCGCATAAAGACAGCGGGCAGTGGAAATACCTCGGTTCCCGTTCAGTCTACGTGCTGATCGAACTGAATGATGGAAAGCAGTACACAGTTAAAGTATCAGTCAGCGTGTCAAATGCTGAAACAGGCGACGTTCTGTTTGATCCGACTCCGTAAGAATAGAAAGTAACGCTTACTTGCACTTAGTATTCAGGAAAACTTAGCGGCCTGAGCATAAAACCCCCGGCGACATGGTTTACACCTGTTGCCGGGGGCCGTTCATTAATCTGGATTAAATTAATTTTGCGGTGAAGTACTGCTCGGAAACCTATTCATCGGCTGAATCTTCTCGCCTCCGGCGAAACATGCGGCGGTATAAATATCGGGAAATCGCGCCTTATTAATTCCGTGGAAGCGTCGATATATATTGAGCGCAGCCCACGGGGCGGCGCATGCATGTTGCCCGCGCGCGCCCCCTCCGCCGGAGCCTCTGTCTGAGGCCCACCCTCAGCCGGCGTTTCCGTTTCAAGTATATCGGTGGGTTCCCTTCCTGTCCCCCCGCCTTCCGGCGGCAGGTCCATCTCCGGGTTTTCCGGCTCGGTCATCGTGCAGGACGGCAGAGCCATGAAAGCCAGTATTATCGCCAGTACAAAAACTATTATTCTCATTTTATCTTTTCGACTCCCTGCAGGTATTGCATCTTTTTCCGATATTTGATTAAATAGATGGCACATAATATCATACCCATAATCGGGAATCTAACTCATACAAACGGCAAAGTTTACGGAGGACATGATGGAACTGAAAAAACTGGCTTTTATGGACATGAACCCGCACTCCTCCATCTCGGAGGAGAACAAGAAGATTCTGGAGGAGGCGGCGCCCGGCGCAGAATTCCATTATTTCGGCAGTTTCGACGAGCTGTATGAGCGCCTGCCGGACGCTGACGCCGTTTTCTTCTGGCCGCACAATATGCCGCAGGATTTCATTGAATACTGCCGCTCCAACGCCCGCCTTAAATGGCTTCAGCCCTATATCTCCGGCGTCGACGCCATAATGGACACCGACCTGTGGAGCATGAAGCACATACGCATAAGCAGTACGCGCGGCATACACGGCCCCCCGATGGCCGACCATCTGGTTGCGATGATATTCTATTTCCTCCGCCGCTTCGATATAGCCGTAAGAGGCCAGGCCGAGCGCAGATGGGTGGGTCGAAAGCTCGCCGCCGCCGCCAACGAGAGTGCGGGTAAAACCGTGGGCTTTGTCGGGCTGGGCAATATCGGCCTTGTCATGGCTGAAAAATGCCATAAGCTCGGAATGCGGGTCCTGGCGGCCAAGCGAAACCCGGTGGAGGAAGAATTTGTCGAAAAATGCTACAGGATAACAGAGCTGCATGAGATGCTCGGGCAATGCGATTTTGTCGTCACCATACTGCCCCTCACGGATGAGACACGCCACATAATCGGGAAAGCCGAGTTTAAGGCGATGAAGAATACGGCCGTCTACCTGAATCTGGCCCGCGGCGGCGTCGTAGACGAGGCAGCGCTCATCGAAGCCCTGCAGTCAGGAGAGATTGCCGGGGCGGGCCTTGACGTCACCACACCGGAGCCGCTCGATAAGCAGAGCCCGCTCTGGGATATGCCGAACGTGCTCATTACCTTCCATACCGCAGCGCAGTCCCCGTTCTATATGGACAGGGCATGCAAAGTCATAGCCGAAAACATACGGCGTTTTATCGCGGGCGAGCCGCTGTTATATGAGTCAAAGCGGTAGAGAAACAGGGCGCCCGGGTTTATATCCGTTTCTGCCGGCAAAGTAAAAATCGCCCGTTCGGAGGGCCGAACTGGACGATTTTTATTAAGCGAGCGCTGTTACACAATCTGAGCCTTATACCATTCTATCACGGGAACGAGGTTTTCAAGGCTCACCCTGTCAAACCCATTTGTATACATCTCCAGCATTTCCATATCCTCCGGGCTCTTCTCGGGCTTTTTCTCGATGCCGCTTATTACGGACTTAACAACCATCTTCATTGCCAGCTTGTTCATGCCGGACAGCTTATTCATATCGAAGCCGCCCTGAAGCACGAACACCTGCATGCCCCCGCTGCCGTAGCGTTTGGCGACTTCCTTGCTCGGCTGCTCCTCGGGCGCTCCCATGCCGACCGCGCAAACCGCACTCACGTTAAAACGCCTTGAAGCTTTCTTGAAGCCCTTTATCCCCCCGGCCATCAGCCAGCCCATGTAGATGACTGAAGCGCCCTTATTAAGCTTCCCGGCGTTCTTCAGCGAATAGACGGGAAGCCCCGTCGCCTGCCCGAGCAGGTTTGCGTATTTCTCCGTAAAGCCCGTGTTCGACGTGTATATTATCGCTTCCATCTCAACACCTCTCCATTATATTATGTAAACTTAGGCACTTCTGTATCGCGACGCTATCTTCCCCTTTCGGCAGGCTGAGCTTTCAGAAGCTTCCTGCGGCTTTTATAGTCGGGAAGGACGGAGGAAATCAGCTCGTAAAACTTCCGCCCATGGTTCTTGTGTACTATGTGCGCCAGCTCGTGGACGACAACGTAATCGATTGCCTCGTCCGGATAACGCATAAGCCTCCATGAAAAGCAGAGGCGGTTCTTTGGGCTGCAGCTGCCGAAGCGTTTTTTTGCCCCGGTAATCCTTATTCCGTTCGGCCTCACTCCCAGGATGGAGGCGTAATGCGCCGCCTTGCGCGGCAGCTCCTCTTCGGCGCGCCGCACGCAGGTGAGCCGTTCTTCCTCTGTCGGTTCGGGATAAGCCATGTTGCGAAGGCGCTGGAGCTCAATGTGTTTTTCAATCCAAGCCTCATGCGAAGATACGAACCTGTCTATTTCGCTCTGCGGGCATCTTTCCGGCGCTCTGACGAGAACCTCGGGCTTATCCGTGATTTCGAGCGACAGGGTCCTGCGGCCTGAGCGTATGAGCCTGTAATCGCGTGTCAAAATTTGTCCCCCAAGCTATGCATTCGCCCCGGGACTTGCCCCGGGCAAAGCTCCGCGCCTTATAGCGCTGTGAGCTTCCGGTAAGTACAGTTCGCGGCGGGGCAGAATATGATTTTCCATTTGTACTATATAAGAATAGCATAAATGCTCAATAATATAAAGACAAATTCCCATTCATTGGGCAAGAAAGGCGGAAATACTATGCCGTACACGGTTATGGATTCTCCGGTCGGAAAGCTGACTGTAGCCGAAAAAAACGGAGCCCTGACGCACGTACTGTTCGGGGAGGTCCGTATGGACGACGAATGCTCGGAAACAGTGCTGCTCGCCGAGGCAAAAAAGCAGCTCTCGGAATACTTCGCGGGCGAGAGGCGCCGCTTTGACCTGCCGCTCGCGCCCGCGGGCACTGATTTTCAGGAACTTGTGTGGAGCGGTTTGCGTCAAATTCCGTATGGACGGACCCTGGGCTATGGTGAGCTTGCACGGAATATAGGAAGGCCGAGCAGCGCCCGCGCGGTGGGCGGGGCGAATAACCGAAACCCCATCGCGATTATTATTCCCTGCCACCGGGTCGTGGGTTCAGACGGCAGCCTGGTTGGCTACGGCGGCGGGCTGGATAAGAAAGAATATTTGCTCGCGCTTGAGAAGAGCCATGCGCCGGAACTGTGAACGGAGAGGTATGCATGAACAGAGCTAAAATGGTACTTGCCGCTTTTTTGGCCGTTCTTATCATAGCGGCGGGCTGTTCGCCCAGAGCTGCCAAAAGCGCGGCCGGCAACGCGGAGCCCGGCGGAAGCCCGGACGCAGCACCGCCTATTGCAAGCGGCAATCCCGACGCGGGCGGGGACAGCGTTCCGGCGGCGGCGACTGCAGGGCCGGAAGCTTTTGTCGCCCTGTGGGAGAGCACCGGCAATATTGACGACTATATGCCCGATTTAATTGCGGGCAAAGAGGTCAGCGCGTATGAGCTGCTGCCCTGCTTTGAAAATTTCAGCCAGGCTACCTGGAGGGAGCTTGAGGAAAAACACGGCATGGATTACTTCAACGCCCTCTGGTCCTGGCTGGACGCCAACGCCCTTGGCGACGAGCAGTATATGAGAGACTACTACGTCTCTCTTGCCTATCTCTCTGCCGACGGATATGTAACCGAGGGACTTGTTGCAATCCTCGCTTCGCAGTGGCACGCCGATCCCGTCACCTTCGGCAAATGCCTGAGCGAGCGTTTTCCGGCCGAGGATAGCGACAGGCTGAAGACAGGCCTTACGCACAGCCTTGAATACTTCAATCAGAACCTCTACGGCGTCACAATACGGGCGGCGGGCAACCTGTACCTGGGGGCTTACCCTTCGGATTTCCCGTTCGGCCTTGAGCTTGCGGAGAAAAGCCGGCGGAGCTTCAAAGCCGAGAGCTTCGGCGAGACCACGGTGGTGGAGGGCGACGGGTTTCAGGTAACGTACCTCAATCCTTCCGAGGGCGTATTCAACATCATCTGCCTTCGTACCACGCGCGCGGGCGACTCAAGCTGCGGGGTCGCCGTGGGAGCTGCGGAGTCGGCGCTTGAGAGCCTCTCACTGTCAAGTGTGTCTTTGAGCTATGACGACGAAGAATGGTTCGGCGTCTGTGACGCGGCATACGCGTTTTTGCCTGAGGATAATGGCACTTGCGCCGTCGTTTTTCTGGTGAAAGGCGGATTAATAAGCGGAATTGAGGTCATAAACGGGCTTGACGGAAGGCCGTATTAATGGCGGCCGGGCAGTGTGCAAGCCCTTGCATAGTATTATCAAAATAACACTGCCGGTAAGCGGATTGCCGGCGAAATTTGGGCGGGCCGTTCGGCCCGCCCTCTTTATTTACCTGTTGTTCAGTTCAGCCGTGACTAATATATCCCTGCAAAGCGCTGCGATAAGCGCTGAAACCGCGGCGTTCCAGACTGTTATTCCTCCCAGGACTCCGGCCGGGCCGAGGCGCGAAAGCAGGATGAAGGATATTATGATTCCGGGCACCGAGAGGACCAGCAGCACAATGAAGAAAAGGATTACCTGGAACGTGCGCCCGGAGACACTCCCGAAAACACGCTCGTCTAGTATGCTGGCCGCGATGAAGATAAGCGCGAAGCTGCATCTGGCCGCTATCGCGGCAAGCATAACGTGCGCCGGGGCGCCAATGGCAAGCGAGATGATAACCATGAGGACTATGGCCTCGCGAACGGACTTTATGATGTAATTCCCGCAGATCATCACCAGCTTTTTAAACGGCGAGACGGGTACCATATACACGTACGGCTGCTGCAGCTCGCGCACCCATCTGCTTGTAAACGACCCAAAGACCATCATATACGTGGAAAAGAAGAAGGCAGGGTATATGCCGCCCGAACGCATTGCGACCGCGTATACAACCGATATGGCCATAAAAATGAGATTGGCCTTGTCCGTTAAGAACACGCGGCCGCGCCTGTCCTCCTTAATATGTTTGAAGTAAAATGCGGAAGCCCCGCGGCCTCTTCCTAAGCCGGTCCTCCCGAGTTTTACATTCTTCGGAACGGCCTCGCCGAGACGGCCTTCTTTTTTTGCGGTTATAGCCGAGGCGCTGACCTCGGTGGCGACGAGCACGTCCTCGTAATAGTCTGTGTCGATCATGAAGATTACGGCAATAAACAGTGCAGTGAACGCTATCACCCCCGCAATTCCGAGGACGAGCGTAAGATAATCCCCCTCCATCAGCCCAACTGCGGCGGCGCGCATCCACCCGGCCACAGGGAAGAAGTCCGTCCATTTTGCGTTCGCCCCGCTGACGGCGGCAGACAGCATATTTTCAGAGCCGAGCACCGGATACAATATGCCCAGCGCGAGAAGCGCATAGAGCACGGCGAACACGGTTACAACCGCCCTTCGGCGCTTTTCATCACCGCTTGTGAAGGAATATATGCTCATAGCCAGAAGCTGTGAAGAGAAGACTGTCAGTATATAGCCGAGTATCATGGCCGCCATGTCCAGGCCGCCTATGCCATAGGCGCTGGACAGCCAGGCAAACTGGAATAAAAGCGCGAACGCCATTATCGCGGCGGTTTGCAGCTGGCGGACAAGCCCGTATATGAGAATCCGCCGCGGCGATACGGGCGAACAAAAGAGCAGATTCACGTCCGCCATAGTATAAAAGCTTGCCCCGTTATTTAGGCCCTTCGCCGAGCTCAACAGAAAAACCAAAGCGTAAAATACCAGGATGATCGCGTAAAGCTCCTCGCGCGGCCTGTAATTTTGCGCCCCTCCTGCGCGGTTGAGATTCGTTATTATCACCAAGCCCAGGATGACGACGATTACCACCACCCGCGCGAGCTTCGCACGGTCCTCCCTGAGCGACCTGAGCGCGTTTTTAAACCTTGTGAGAAAGAGATACGTTATGGCTTTCAAGACCTTGCTCCTCCCTCGGTAATTTCAAAGAAGAGCTGCTCAAGGTCCTTCCCCCCGTCCTGCGCGCTGTTGCGCTTGGTGGCGGCGAAGCGGCCGTGCATCATAATATGCGCGAGATCCCAGTAGTCCTCGACACTGTCTAGCATATGCGTGCTTATAAGTATGCTGCATCCAAGCTCGCGCTGCTCCAGGAAGTATTTTTTCAGCTCCTTGATAGCGTGCGGGTCAAGGCCGACAAGCGGCTCGTCAAATACAAGGACCTGAGGCTTTGGCAGTATGGCGCAACATATGCTTAATTTCTGCTGCATGCCCTTGCTGAGCTCCTTGCCCAGCTTCATGCGCTTGTCCTCCAGCTCAAACCGGGCGAGCAGGTCGCCGGCGTACTTCTCCCAGGAATCCAGCTCATACGCCCGCGCGATGAATTCAAGGTGCTCCTCCACTGTCAGCAAGTCGTAAATTGCGGGCATTTCCGGTACATAGCCCAGCAGCCTCTTCGCCTGCAGGCTCTTATTCGGATAGCCGCCTACCGTGATCTCGCCGTTAAAGCGCAGCAGCCCTGCAATGCATTTAATGAGAGTCGATTTGCCCGCGCCGTTCGGGCCGAGCAGCACGGCTATCTCGCCCTCGCCGACCTCCAGGGAAATATTATCATTCGCCACGAGCCTGCCGTATCTTTTGGTCACGTTTTCTACCTTAAGCATTTAATTATACCTCTAAACTCATTTTCTGTGTGTTCCAATGCCTCTATACGTCCCGTTATGCCCTGAAAATATCGCTCCGCCGCAGTCACATCCCTTTTTTCCCGAAAACAAACGCGTCGGCCGCGGCTTCTATAAAATATCCCAGTCCCCCCGCCTCGTCGAGCGTCGTGCCCGCGAGATAGGAAAGCAGGCCGTTTATGCCGGTGAAGCTCTTGCCGCCCTCTTCCCAGCCCTCGGGCGAAATACCGGCCGCGTGATTTTCGGTCGTCTGAGTGACGACAACCTTCATATTGTCATCCGTTTCATACGTGCCTTCCGCAACCGAGCCGCCTTCATATCTTATCTGGGTCCAGTCAACCTCCGCGCTTTTTACGGTCTCGCCGTCTTCTTTTATTTTGACTTCCCCGCTTATATCCGCCTTATCCCCGTCTATATCGGCATTAAAGTCGCATTTTACAATACGGCTGCCGTTCGGCGTGTCCGAGGCATATTTAAACGTGCCGGCATAATCCGTTTCCGCGCCTTCCCCGGTTCGGGCCATAAAATAGACGTCGCCCCTGCCTCCTATGCGCGCATTCACCCTGAAATAGCTCTCCGGGCCGGAATACCAGATTATTGCGCCGAAGGAATACGTCTTCTTTGTCCCCGCCATCGCCTCCGGCAAAGACAGCTTGACGCTTACGCCGATTACATCCTCCCTGTAGATGTCCACGGAGGCTTCGAATGCAATGCCGGCCATATCCTCGCGCAGCTCGCTTTTGCGCGCTTCCCAGGCGCCTGAGCCGATTCCCTCAAAGGCCGGGCATAAATCCGTATCCTCCCCGAGATAGTTCAGGTCATCGTCGAGATAAGTGTCCGACCAGTACTGCCAGCCCGCGCTATCGCTCTCATACGCTCTCGGGTCGCAGAAGCAGTACCAGAGCCCTCCTGCTCCGTCGCAGTAGAAATATACGCTTCCGTTTGTATAGTAGCCCCTGTCTTCATATAGGCTGAGGGGGGGCCTGCCGATCTCGGATATTTGGTATGACCTGTCATACTCTCCCTTGTACGTCAGATCGTCATAGGCGTAGGTAATCCCGTAAAAAACCCAGCCGTACTCGGGTAAATAGGCGTACCAGCCCATATACTCTCCCTGGTCCGAAAAATGGTAGTAGCGCCCGTCCGCGTCCGCGTAATACCCAGGCTCGTCATATACGCCGAAAAACGGCGTTCCGTATTCGACCAGGCCGTATTCGCTGCCGAGCGATACGTCCCAGCCACCCATGTATTCCGCATCCTTCCAGACGTATCTGTATGTATATAAGTTCCAGCCGCCGTACTTATCAAAGCTGTACCAGCCGCGCCTTCCCGGACTTAAGTCGAGGTAAAACCATTTGCCTTCCCTGTCGAGGTAATAGCCTTCCTGCGTATATAATCCGACGTCGAAACCACTATACTCGGGGCAGCCCAGATCGCTTTTGTAGCCGTTGCTGCGGAACTTGAAATCATCAGGGTCGGGATAGTCGTCAACACACCAGAAGCCGCCCGCAGCGTCGTAATACGCCCAGACATGGTTTGTTAAATCGAGGTAATACCATAAGCCGTATTCCTCGTCATAGTAATAGCCCTCCACATAGTCAGCAAATCCGGGTACGGCGCCCGCATATACGCTATCGCCTTCGACAAATATCGTATCGGGCCCGAAAAGCAAAACTCCGTCTTCCTCCATGGAGGCTCTGGCCGCTTCGCCCTTGCCCAAAAAAACGCATTTTTCAAGTACGGCGGCAATGTCTATATTGCCGTAGGCATACCAGCAGCCGCCGACATAGTAATAAAGCGCCCCGTCCGCGCTCAGATACTCCCATTCGCCCCATTCGGAGCTGTAGTAGTAGCCCGGCTCATAAGCCCCGGTCCTTGTGTTGTCGAGCGCCAGGCTGTTGCGAATATATTCGTCGAGTATGATGCTTATTATGGAGTAAATCTCTTCCTCGCCCAGCGTCAGCTTGATTCGCTCCGCCCTGACGGTCTTTAAACCCGTATCCACCTCGCATCTGGAGGAAGTGTAATTATCGTCGCTTATGCTTTCTTTAAGCGCTTTAGACACAAGCTTCTGCAGCTCTTCCTCGCTTAAAAGGCCGCTCAATCCGTAATCACACGCCGCCGAGGCGGCTAAAAGGCCGAGCCCGGATTCTATAATCGAGGCCTGGCCGCTTAAATCAAGCCGCACCGTACTGAGCGAATTGTCGGCCGGCCTTAAATACAGGTCGCCGTCCACAAAATACAGCCCGAAGCGGGACGGGCTGCTCCCGCACGCAAGCGAAACGGACGCCGCCTTATCGGAGCCGTTTGACGCACACGAGATCACTATGCCGCCGCCTTCGAGGCTGCCCGCGCCTTCTCCCGAAAATTTCAGGCTCGTCACCGTGGACCCCCCGCCGTCGCCGGCGCCGAGCAGGTCCAAATAACTGCAGGACTCGATATAATCCTCTAAACGGTTTCCAAGCCTGCCGAATCCCCAGGAAAGCTTCTCAGGCTTTGTCATCCCCGAAGCATACCCGGTAAGCTCGTTGTATCTGCCGAAAACAGAGCAGCCGGAAAGACTCCCGGCGCACAAAAGAAGAATCAGCAGTATGGCGGCATATCTTGAAAAGAATGACTTATTCACTCTTATCTCCTCAGCTTTTTTCAGACTATGCCGTGGGCATAGCCTGCGGTTATAATATCAAAAAAAATCGTTAATTTCAATCCATTTATCTCCATATACCTAAATTAAAAAACATGTCGTTATGTATGGAAATTTATTGGGTAATGCTGTATAATGAGTTTTACTGAAACGGAAGCTCAGGGAGGCGATTATCTCGCTCAAGCTCATCTCATGGAACGTAAACGGCCTGCGCGCCTGTGCGAACAAGGGTTTCTTTGAATTCTTCGAAAGCGCGGACGCGGACATTTTCTGCGTGCAGGAGACCAAGATGCAGCGCAACCAGGCTGAATTCGATTTTCCCGGAATGCATGAATACTGGAACAGCGCTGAGCGGCGCGGCTATTCCGGCACAGCGGTATTTGCGAAAAATATGCCGCTTCGCGTCGCCTACGGCATCGGAGTGCCGGAGCACGATACAGAGGGCCGCGTTATCACGCTCGAATATGAAAAATTCTATCTTATAAACGTCTATACGCCCAATTCCCAGGACGAGCTTGCGCGCCTGGATTACCGCATGGACTGGGAGGACGCTTTCCGGAATTACCTTATCCCGCTCGACAGGGAGAAGCCGCTTATAATCTGCGGGGATCTGAACGTCGCCCACAGGGAGATCGACCTTAAAAACCCCAAAGCCAATGTATATAACGCCGGATTCACGCCCGAGGAGCGCGCGAAATTCTCGCTGCTGCTCGATTCCGGCTTCGTCGATTCGTTCAGAATGCTCTATCCGGACGAGGAAGGCGCGTACACATATTGGTCCTACCGGTTTTCGGCGCGTTCCAGAAACGCCGGATGGAGGATAGACTATTTCCTCGTCTCGCAGCGCCTTGCGCCGGCAATCCGGGGAGCAACAATATATAAGGAAGTAATGGGCAGCGACCACTGCCCCGTCGGATTGGAAATCGACATATGAACCTTTACTCGCTTCCGCCAATCTCGGGCAAAGAGGTCGAAACGGAACTATTTTCTTCGCCAAACGTCCGCATTGTCAGAATCGTTTCGCGCGGCCAAGCTTCGCCAGAAGGTTTTTATTACGATCAGGACGAGACCGAGTGGGTGTGCGTGCTCCAGGGCGAGGGCGTCGTCTCTTTTCCGGACGGCCGCGAGGTAAGCCTCCGCGCGGGGGATACTCTTAAGCTCCCGGCGCATGAGAAGCACCGGGTTAAGAGCACGTCGGAAGAACCGCCCTGCGTTTGGCTCTGCGTTTATATTGAGAATAAAGAATAGCCACATCCTTCCCGCCAAAGGCGCGGAAGTTATTGACTTGGACCTGCCGAAAGTTTAAAATCGAGGTGAACACCTCAAGTCAGGAGGAGAACATGGCAACTGTCAGATGCAGCCACTGCGGAGCGGCTTTTTCGTCGCACAGAAAGGAATGCCCCGAATGCGGCGCCATAAGGAACAAGGGGGGCGCGCGTCTTAAGCCCAGGCAGAGGAACAACGCGCAGCTTCTCGTTACCATCATACTTATTATTGCCATTATGATATGCGCCGTAATTCTGGTTAAAATGATCGTTGACAGGGTCCGCACCGGCACGGAAGAGCCCGGGACAAGCGAGAGCCTGGTTTCGCCGGGTGAAACGGAACCCGCCGGACAGAGCGAGGCGGAACCGACGGAGGAGACAACTCCCGAGCCTACCCCGTCACCCGAACCGACGCCAGAGCCGACGCCGGAGGTAAGGTCAATCACTCTCAACCGCGAGGATGTGACGTTCTCTATCGGCGAAAGATTCACTTTTAAGGCGACAACCGACCCCGAGGGCGTCGAGGTAATCTGGGACAGCGCGGACGACTCGATCGTTCAGATCGACGAGGAGGGCAACGCCGTTGCCGTCGGCAGCGGGACGAGCGAGATAGCCGCATCGGCGGGAGGAAAATCGGACACCTGTATTGTGAGAGTCAGATAAGCCCGAATGAGCCAGTCAATCTCAACCGAGCCCGAGGCGCGCACGGCGCGCCTCGGCAGTTCGTTAATAATCGGCGGCTCAGGCCGAGCTATAGTGCCCCGGCTGTCAGCAGTATGGAAAATGGCGAGGAGCTCTTATTAACCTGTCATTGCCCGATGGCTAATGGCCGCGCCGGCAATGGCAGACTGTTTTTTGAATAGTAAACAATACTGTATTTGGAGGCAAAACATGGCACTGATGACAAAGGAGCAGTATATTGAAAGCATACGCAGGCTCAAGCTGAATGTCTACATGTTCGGCAAGAAGATTGAAAACACAGTAGACGATCCGATTATCCGCCCCTCGCTCAATTCTGTCGCGGCTACATACGAGCTTGCCCAGGATATCCGCTATGAGGACCTGATGACGGCTGCCTCCAATCTGACGGGCCGCAGGATAAACCGTTTCTGCCACCTGCATCAGAGCAGCGAGGATCTTATAAAAAAGGTGAAGATGCAGAGGCTTATGGGCAGGACGACAGCCGCTTGTTTCCAGCGCTGTGTAGGCCTGGACGCCGCGAATGCCTTATACTCGACAACTTATGAAATCGACCAGAAATATAAAACACACTATTTCGACAACTTTGTCAAGTTCTGGACCTATGTTCAGGACGAGGACCTGACAGTCGACGGCGCTATGACGGACCCGAAGGGCGACCGCTCCCTGCCTCCCTCAAAGCAGGCCGACCCGGATCTGTTTTTGCGCGTAGTCGAGCAACGGCCCGACGGCATAGTGGTCCGGGGCGCAAAGGCCCACCAGACCGGCATGCTCAATTCGCACGAAGTCATAGTCATGCCTACCATAACCATGACCGAGGCCGATAAGGACTATGCCGTATCCTTCGCC
Organism: Oscillospiraceae bacterium; assembly: GCA_050944055.1. GTDB lineage: Bacteria > Bacillota > Clostridia > Oscillospirales > Oscillospiraceae > JBMNQI01. The sequence goes on from JBMNQI010000035.1 coordinate 13,148, forward strand.
GTGCCGACCGACGCGCCGGGCATCGTCATAATCTACGGGCGTCAGAGCTGCGACACGCGCAAGCTGGAGCCCGGGGCCGATATAGACGTTGGAAACAGGAAATACGGCGGGCATGAGGCCCTCGTCATATTCAACGACGTTTTCGTGCCCAATGAGCGTATATTTATGAACGGCGAGTGGGATTATTCAGGTATGCTCGTGGAGCGCTTTGCCGGCTACCACCGCCAGAGCTACGGGGGCTGCAAGGTCGGAGTAGGCGACGTGCTCATAGGCGCCGCCGCTCTTGCCGCCGACTATAACGGCGCGGGCAAGGCAAGCCATGTAAAAGACAAGCTCATTGAGATGACGCATTTAAACGAGACTCTTTACTCCTGCGGCATCGCCTGTTCGGCGGAGGGCGTAAAAACGGCGGCGGGCAACTACCAGATCGATCTCCTGCTCGCAAACGTATGCAAGCAGAACGTAACCCGCTTCCCCTACGAGATAGCGCGTCTCGCCGAGGACATAGCGGGAGGCCTGATGGTGACAATGCCGTCTGAGCAGGACCTCAACAGCCCGGAGGTCGGCCCGCTTGTTGAAAAATACCTCAAGGGCGTGGAAACTGTCCCGACGCGCGACAGGATGCGAATTCTGCGCCTTATCGAAAACCTGACGCTGGGGACCGCCGCCGTCGGCTACCGCACTGAGAGCATGCACGGCGCAGGCTCGCCCCAGGCGCAGCGCATAATGATCTCCCGCCAAAGCAACTTAAACGAGAAAAAGGAGCTGGCAAAGCTCATTGCCGGAATCAAATAAGAGGAAGAAGCTGTTATACGCCCCGGCAGAGCCGAAGACGCCCGTTTCAATACCAAACTGAGGATAAGGAGTAATATATGTCAACTACGTTGCAATACCAGCTTGCCGCCAACCGTATACGCAGGCTTATACTCAAAGCCATGCGGGAGCAGAAGGGCGGGCATATCGGCGGCTCGATGTCAATAGCCGACGCCATTGCGGTGCTTTATACGGATAAGCTGAAATACGACCCTAAAAACCCTAAATGGGAGGGGCGCGACTGGGTCGTTATGTCGAAAGGTCACGCCGGCCCCGCTCTATACGCGGCTCTCGCTCTGAAGGGCTTTTTCCCGGAGGACGAGCTGCTTACGATGAACAAGCCCGGAACGCGCCTGCCCAGCCATTGCGACAGGCTTAAGACGCCCGGGGTCGACATGAGCACGGGCTCTCTCGGCCAGGGCGCCTCCACTGCCATTGGCGTCGCGCTTGGGCATAAGCTGCGCAAGATGAGCAATAAGGTCTTCCTTATCCTCGGCGACGGCGAGTGCAACGAGGGCCAGGTTTGGGAGGGCGCGCTGTTTGCCGCCCAGCACGGCCTTGACAACCTTATAGTGCTCATAGACTACAACAGGCAGCAGCTCGACGGCTATACCAAGGACATCTGCGATTTAGGCGACCTCGCCGGAAAATTCTCCGAATTCGGGTTTTACGTTCAGGATATAGACGGACACGACGCAGATGCCCTGTCTTCCGCCATCGACAACGCCAAAGCCCATACGGGCTCGCCCAGCGCCATCATACTAAACACGATAAAAGGCAAGGGCTGCATAGTTTCGGAAGGCGTTTTTTCAAACCACCATATGTCCGTTGCGCAGGAGAAAATAGACGAGGCGGCCGCAGTGCTGGACGCCGAATATGAAGCTCTGAAGGCGGGAGGCTCAAGATGAATATAAAGGTTGTGAATAAGCCCGAACAGGATAAGAGGCTCATGCGGGACGTTTTGGCCGACTGCTTTTATAACTTCGCGGAAACCCGCCCAAACGTCATATATCTCGACGCGGACCTCATCAGCTCTCTCGGCATGTCGAAATTCCATAAGGACCACCCCGATAAGGTAATACAATGCGGCATCCAGGAGGCCAATATGATTGGCGTTGCCGGCGGGCTCTCAGCCGTCGGGTTTATTCCCTTCACGCACACGTTCGGCGCCTTTGCGGCCCGCCGCGTTGCCGACCAGGTCTTCCTCTCCGTCGCCTACGCCGGAAACGAGGTCAAAATGATAGGCTCCGACCCCGGCATAACCGCCGCCACAAACGGCGGCACGCACACCGCGTTCGAGGATATATCGATCATGCGCGCAATCCCCAAAATAAGAATTGTCGAGCCGACGGACACCGTTATGCTCGGAAACCTCCTGCCAAAGATAGCCGACTCCCCCGGCCCTTTCTATATACGTCTTACGCGCAAGGAGGTCATGAAAATCTATGAGGAAGGCTCGGATTTCGAGATAGGCAAATCGGCCCAGCTGCGCGAGGGCAGCGACCTTACGCTGATAGGCAGCGGGCTTACAGTCGCCGAATGCCTGCGCGCGCACGATATACTAAGGGAAAAGAACATCTCCGCCCGCATCATCGATATGTACACTATTAAACCTGTCGACGTCGACTCCATCGTAAAAGCGGCGAAAGAGACAGGCGCTATTCTGACCGCCGAAAACCACAATATTCACGGCGGGCTCGGCTCGGCTGTGGCCGAGACGCTCGTCGAAAACTTCCCCGTTCCGATGCAGCGCGTCGGCTCCGCGGATGAGTTCGGCGAGGTCGGCCCCGTCTCATACCTCAAGCAGCGCTTCGGCCTGACCGGAGAAAATATAGCGCAGGAGGCGGAAAAGCTGCTCAGACGGAAGCAGAGGATTTAGTTTGCATAATTTGTCCTCTCCGACGCAAACAGGTTCCGCTTAGCCGAGGCTTTCCGCTGCAACGGGGAGGACGGCGAGCATTTCAAGTTCCTGCTTGAAATCTGAATAGGTTCGCAGAAGTCGAAGCCGCGTGAAGGCGGGCGGTACTGCCCGCTCTTGCGCGGCCCCTTTTTATTTATTTCTTCTTTCAAAATGCCGATATATAAAATGATACGACTTCTGTAAATAGCGGCAGCCCGGGAGGAGGACTATATTTGAAGTACACTATGCGCATTTTTCTAACGTTACTGATACTTTTAATATTTCTGCCTTCCGGCGCCTCGGCGGCCGGCAACGATCCGGTGCTTACTTCAATCGGCCACATCGACACCGATGTCGTCATGCTCTCAGCCGATACACGCGAGGTTGTTCTGGCCGTCCCTTATAGTTATCCCGGCTCGTCTGTGGATTTGAAAAACGGCCTGAGCATTACATATGACGACAACCTATATAGATCGGTCGTCGCTGAGCCCGCCTCCGCGGCTGTTGTCGACGGTGGAGCCGTCGCCGTCACCGTATCTTTCCACAATATTGACGACGAGCCGGAAGCTGAAAAAAGCGAGACCGTCTATTATGTGCGGGTGTTCAGAGGCGAAGCCGTTCCGGCCAGGTTCTCCGGTTCAATTACCAAAACCGTCGAGGTTGGCAATACGTTAAGCTTCACACAAGACGAGTTTACAAGCCTCTACACCCGGAATGACGGAGAAGACCTGGGATATATAAAAATCAAGGGATCCAACCTTGTGGCCGGAACGCTTATGATGGGCGGAAACGTGTACGAGTTTTCCACGCCGATAGAGCCGGCGTCGCTTTCCCTGCTGAGTTTTGACGCCGACGCATGCGGGAGGGTCTCATATGACATTGAAGCTTATAGTTCTGTCTCACACGAGCTTATAGGCACAGCTATTCTGACTATAAACGTTTACTCCCGGCCCGAAATCGAGGGCGATGTTTCAAAGCAGATTTACGTCGGAGGCACGCATACGTTCTCCGCCTCGGACTTTTTAAACAGCTGCGAGCTTTACGGGATGAGCCTTTTAACGGTCAGCATAACTCCCGGCGAAACCGCCTGCGGAGCATGGTATTTTAATTCTGTCCAAATCAGCGGAGATAAGGAAATTCCGGCCTCCGATATTTCCAAACTCAGCTTCACGGCCCTCTCCGCCGGGACGGCTTCATTCACATGGAGCGTTTCAAATGCCGCCGGATACTCGTCAGACGGCTCCGGCACAATAGAGGTCTCCTCCGCCACGCTTTCGCTCTCTACATACACGGCTCCCTCGTCTGTAAAGAAAGGGGCTACATGGACAGTCTCGGCGTCACACTTCGGCTATTCTCCCTCATCCGCAGGACTAAGATATATTAAAATCCTCTCCATACCGGCAAACACCGACGGTTATCTCTACCTTACAACGGCCCTGTCGAAAAACGATACCTGCGGATACCCGGCAATTGGGGCCAATACCCCGCTGACGGCCGGAGCAATCATTCCATACAGCTACATCCAGTATTTAAGGCTCTCGACAAAACCAGCCGCAACCGGAACCATCGTAAGCTTCACATGGTCCGCAACCTCGGACATCGTGATAAGTTCGGCCGCGTGGGCAGATCCGGCTTCCTACACGGTAAAATTCGTTTCCGCGGGGACGGTGAATTATACGACATATGTCAACGCGCCCGTTAAGCTCAGCGCGGCCGATTTCAGCGCCCAATACACTTCGTCGACAGGCGGCTCTCTTTACTACGTCTTATTTACACCGCCGGCCTCCACGCAGGGTGCTCTTTATTCAAACTACGACCTGGCAGCATCCAAGGGAACGAACGTTTCCGCCGCGACAAAGTATTATCCCGGCGCTTCACCCAATATCTCCTCGCTGACTTTCGTACCATACAAGGACTATTCGGGCACGGTAACCATAACATACAAGGCCTATAATACCGCCGGAGAGTATGTGACAGGTGATCTGGTGATAGTTATAAACGGCAGCGGCGGCGGCACGGTAGTTTACGTTACGGACAAAAACTCCGCCCTGCAGGTAGATGCCGCCGACTTCAACACCTCATTTCAAAACGCCACGGGCAGGGGTTTATACTATGTGAAATTCAGCCTGCCTTCCACTTCTACCGGCAAGCTGTATTATAACTACACTTCCTCATACAACTACGACTCGACTGTCTCTTCCTCACAAAAGTACTATGTCCTCTCCTCGCCCTACCTGTCGTACGTGTCGTTCGTCCCCCGTGAGGATTATACCGGTACGGTTATTATTTCTTATACGGCCTATGATGAAAGCGGCGGAGCATACTCAGGCAAACTCATAATTTTCGTGGTGGACAGCCCCGCGGGTATCGTCAGCTACACTTCGGCAGTCAACGGATTTGTTTGCCTTGACGGTGACGATTTCGCGGACGAGTTCATAAGCGTGACAGGCTCGGTACTCTCTTATGTCAAGTTTACGCTGCCGGCATCGACGAGCGGGGCGCTGTATTCGGATTATTCGGCCGATACCGCGTCGGGTACGAAGGTTGCGGCCGCAACGAAATACTATAACGGTTCTAATCCCGACATCTCCAATATCACGTTCGTTCCTGCCAAGGACTTTGTCGGGGAGGTCGTTATTAAATACACCGTATATTCGTCAAGCGACGTGCCTTACGACGGGAAGCTGAAAATCACCGTTGGCGAGGCCGGCTCCGGGACGGTCTCATACGCAACTGAAATGGGTACCGCCGTCACGTTCGCCGCCCGTGATTTTTCGAGCAAATTCTATGCGAACACCGGGGGCAGCACGCTCTCATACGTCACATTCACGCTGCCGTCGTCGTCCTGCGGAAGGCTGTATTACGGGTATAACTCGCCCGCAAACTATAATTCCCTCGTAAGCGCCGGAAATAAATACTACGTTGGCTCCAATCCGAATATCTCATCTGTCAGCTTTGTGCCCGCGTCAGGCTACACCGGCTCTTTCACGATACCCTATACAGGCTATACTTCCGACGGCACGGGTTATTACGGAAAGATCAGGATAACCGTAGGCGGTGACGGCGAGCATTCCGTACGCTATGAAACGGCGTCCGGAGGGTATGCGCAGTTTAGCTCCTATGACTTCCGAAATGCTTTTTCGAAGGCAACAGGCTCGACGCTGTACTATGTGATGTTCGATCTGCCCTCAGTCACAAAGGGTACTCTGTATTACGGCTACACCTCTGCTGCCAGCTATGCATCGACGGTATCGGCATCCACAAAGTATTACGCGAGCGCGACGCCAAATATCTCGAATATCTGTTTTGTCCCCTATTCAGGGTTTAAGGGAACAGTGACTATAAGCTACGACGCTTATGATGTAAGCGGCGAAAGCTATGAAGGATACGTCATTATCTCGGTCGGCGGCGGCAGCGTCGGGACGGTTTTATACTCGACGGAAAAGAATGTGCCGGTTACTTTTGACGCCTATGATTTCAACGAGGCGCTGCTGGAGGAAGAAGGCTCTTCCCTCAGTTATGTAAAGTTCGCGCTGCCATCCCCTGTATACGGCACGCTTTATTACGGGTATACGTCCCCCTCCTCATTTGTTTCAAAAGTATCCGCCTCGACAAAATACTACAGAGCCTCCTCCCCGCTTCTCTCCGATGTAAGCTTTGTTCCGAACAAGGATTTCACCGGCTCAGTTACAATCACATACACGGCCTATACTTCGGGTGGAACTTCATATACGGGTGAGGTCGTGATCAATGTACGAAGGAGCGACACTGTTCCGTTTACCGATGTGGGCGAGGATTACGTCTGGGCAAGCGACTCCATATCATATCTTAAAGACAAGGGTATTGTAACGGGAACGGGCGGCGGGCTCTTCCAGCCTGCGGACAGCATATCCCGGGGCGATTTTGTTTTGATGGTCTGCAGGGCGTTTGAGCTTACCGGCGGATCGAATGCTTTTCCCGACGTTCCTTCCGGAAGCTACTACTATGACGCAATAGCGGCGGCGAAGTCCCGCGGCATTGTCGAGGGAATAGAAGGGAAATTCTATCCGACTTCCCCGCTTACAAGGCAGGACGCGATGGTCATCATAGACAGGGCTCTCAATTCGGTCGGCGCCGGCCTGCACGCTGCAAATGCGGGCGTTCTCTCCAATTTCTCCGACGCGGACGAGGTTTCAGGATATGCTCTTGAGGCAACGGCAAAGCTTGTAAAAGCCGGCGTTATTACCGGCAGAAACGGCGCGCTGTACCCGAGGGATATGATAAGCAGGGCGGAGATGGCCGTCATACTGCACCGAATTCTGCTGCTGACGGATAAATAACGATAATATTAGCCGCCCGCGCCGAGAGGCACGGGCGGCGACGCTTTTCAATACGTGCAGCGTTGAGTTAATGCCAGCCTTCCGCCTTCAGCTCTTTATATTCCGGCAAGCCGTCGAGGAACTGAAAATTGAAGCGAAGAAGCTTTGACAGCAAAAACACAAGCGCGAAGGCTACTCCCGTCGTCAGCAGCGGGAATCCGATTAAAAGCAGGATAATCATAGCCGGGCCCACAGTATGGGCAAAAACGGAAATACAGTATATCCATACAGCCCATCCGGCAAACGTAAGCAAGACAAAAAGAGTTTTTATAAGCGCGGCCAGGCGGGCGCACCTGCGGCATTGGGGCACTGCGATTTCTTTTTTAAAATACTGCCTTGTGATCGCCGCGCCTGTAACCGACACGCCCAGCTTCTTGGTTACCGTTTTCATTTTTGCCGCGTTAATATTCGGGCTCCCGCAGTAAAAGCACGTGTTTGCCCTGGGGCTCAGGTCCGCATCCGCCTCAAAAAGCCTACGCATCATAACCGCGTTATTTAAGCCGCATTTCCTTATGCCAAGCTGAAGGCTTTTCTTTATGCGGCCGAAGAATATTTCAGCATCGCCCAGATATATAACGATTCCATACGGCGAATTATTCAGCGCGGTGACATTATGCAGTTCGCGAAGCCCGTCGTCGGCCTCGCGGTCCGCGGAACCGGGATAGCGTATAAAAACCCTGACGTCTCCGCCAGCCGGGTTGAAATTCTCGATGAGTCTGAGCACGGCGTTTCTGAGTTCTCCAGGTTTGAATTTTTTCTGGCGGTAAAACTGCTGCATTACGAAATCAGACATATACCCACTTCCCTGTTTAATCTTTCGGAAAGCTCTGTCTTTTTCAGATGGCTGCGCTGCAGTAACAATAAGCCTGATATAAACTACTCTACGCCTGTTTAACTATTTTGTCAATATATTCCAATTCACAGGAACTGTTGCTTTTCTAATTCCCTGAACGTGCCAAAGATTTTTTCATAAGCGTTGTCCGCATTTATCTCCGACAAGGGCACCTCATATCCTGTTACACGCTTTAACCCCCAGTAGCGATTGAGCGGCTGGGCGGCCTGCCCGCAGTTGCTGCGGCCCCATCCGGCGTCAGTCTCCGAAGGCAGCGCCTTAAGAAGACGCTCGGTTATATTGGCCGGAAAAACGCTTTTTACTATTATCCGCCGCGCAACTGGATAAGGCAAATATCTTAACGCTCCGAAAACATCCCCGGTCAACTGGTCTTCGGAGCCTGTTTCAACATTCTTATTATGTATTTCAGCAATCATACTGTTGACAGACCTCCCTTCCCGATGCTTTTTGCCGCGTTCTTTTCAAGCGCCGGGGAAATGGCTTTCAAAATCGGACAATATCTTCAGCAGGCGCCCGTCGAGAAATGCCAGGGCCCGCTCCCGGATTTCAGCCGGCATGCCGTAATACGCCTCCGCTATACCGCCTGTGATAGCGGCAATAGTGTCGCTGTCTCCCCCGATGGAAATTGCGTTTCTTATGGCGTCTTCAAAAGAGACGGATTCTAAAAACGCCGTAATTGCCTGCGGTACGGTTTCCTGACAAGCTTCGCTGAACGCATAGCCGTCCCGGATTTCGTCAAGCCTGAAGTTCATAGGATAGTAGTTTTCATTTACATAGCCGCGTATCTCGGCTATAGTCCTTCCTTCACGGGCAAGAAAGACGCAGACTGCGGCCGTTTCCGCGCCCTTAAGCCCTTCTGGGTGGTTATGGGTTACCTCTGTGACGGTCCGGGAAAGCAGTTTTGCTTCCTCAAGAGTTTTCGCCGCAAACCCGCAGGCGGAAACGCGCATCGCCGCGCCGTTTCCAAAGCTGTTATACGGGCGGGGATTATCCGAGTACAGCCACTGCCGGAACATTCCGCCGTACCCGCAGTCGGGATACAAGCGCCCTATTTCCCGCATTGATTTAACCGCCAGCGCCCCAAGTTTATTATAGTCGCCATCACAGTCAATAAGAGACTTTGCTATTGCGAGAGTCATAACGCTGTCGTCAGTGAACCTGCAGCGCTGCGCAAAAAGATCAAACTCTTTTGTTTTTATATTGTCCCACTCAAACCTGGAGCCGACAATATCGCCGACTATCGCGCCTATCATTATTTCACCCCTATACTTGTGCCCTCTCCGGCGCCGTATAAGACTTGTTTTCCGCCAGCTCAGCCTGAATGCGGCAAAGGCAGGCAGTTATGCTGCCTGCCCCGCAATACCGGATACGGTTTATTGCCTTTATTATTTCAGGTTATAGAAAGCGTCCATACCGGGGTAGCATGCGGCCGTATCCAGCTCCTCCTCTATCCTCAGGAGCTGATTGTATTTTACGACGCGGTCCGTGCGGCTCGGCGCCCCTGTCTTTATCTGGCCTGCGTTGAGCGCGACCGCGAGGTCGGCTATCGTCGTATCCTCGGTCTCGCCGGAGCGGTGGGAGATGACCGTCGTGTAGCCCGCGCGGTTCGCCTTGCCTATTGTGTCCAGCGTCTCTGTCAGCGTGCCAATCTGGTTGAGCTTGATAAGGACGGAGTTTGCTACCTTGGCCTCAATCCCGCGCTCAAGGCGTTTTACGTTGGTCACAAAGAGGTCGTCGCCTACAAGCTGTATCCTGCCTCCGAGAGCCTTTGTGAGCATTGACCAGCCCTCCCAGTCGTCCTCGGCCATACCGTCCTCAAGGCTTATGATCGGGTATTTCTGAACAAAGCCCTTGAACATGTTGACCATCTGGTTCCTTGTCATGACTTTTTTAGCCTTCGGCAGAAGATAGGTCCCGTCCTCCTGGTACCATTCGGACACGGCGGCGTCTATTGCTATATAGAAGTCCCTGCCGGGCGCATAGCCGGCTTTCTCGATTGCCTCTACTATGAGCTTAAGCGCGTCCTCGTCCTTTTTCAGGTTAGGCGCGAACCCGCCTTCGTCGCCCACCGCCGTGGAGCCGCCCGTCGCGGCGACTACTTTTTTAAGCGTATGAAAAACCTCGGCGCACATGCGGAGAGCCTCGCGGAAGCTGGGGGCGCCGACGGGCATTATCATGAATTCCTGTATGTCGACATTGTTGGAGGCGTGTGCCCCGCCGTTTAGAATATTCATCATCGGGACGGGGAGGGTCTTTGCGTTGACGCCGCCGACATATGTGTAAAACGGGATGCCGAGAGAGTTTGCGGCGGCGTGCGCTGATGCCAGGGACACGCCCAGTATCGCGTTTGCGCCCAGGCGGGTCTTGTTCGGCGTACCGTCCAGCTTTATCATCGTGCTGTCAATTTCCACCTGGTCAAACACGTTAAGCCCTATCACGGCCTCCGCTATCTCCGTGTTCACGTTCTCAACGGCTTTAGTAACGCCCTTTCCCAGGTAGCGGCCCTTATCGCCGTCCCGAAGCTCGCACGCCTCGAAAACTCCGGTGGAGGCCCCGGAAGGGACCGCCGCCCGGCCGACTGTGCCGTCCTCAAGATATACTTCGACTTCGACTGTGGGGTTGCCCCTGGAATCCAGAATCTCGCGCCCGAGGATATCCGCTATGCCAATAAACTTTTTCATAATGCCTCTCCTTTGTATTTGGACTTTTTAGTTTTCTATAAGCGTCCTGCCGTCCATTTCCGGCGGCTGCTTAAGCCCCATTATGTCCAGCATGGTCGGCGCTATGTCAGCCAGCGTTCCCCCGTCGCGCAGCTTGGCGTCTATCCCGTAAATAATGAGCGGGACGGGGCATAGCGTATGTGCGGTGTAAGGCGTCCCGTCGTCTGCCAGCATGCGCTCGGCGTTTCCATGGTCGGCCGTGATTATGCTTATGCCGCCCATAGAGGCCGTGGCCTCCGTTACAAGGCCGACGCACTCGTCGACTGTCTCCACCGCTTTGACGGCGGCCTCAAAGACTCCGGTATGGCCTACCATGTCGCAATTGGCGAAATTGATTATGACGACGTCGTATTTCCCGCTCTTTATGCGCTTAACTGCCTCGTTTGCCACCTCGTAGGCGCTCATTTCCGGTTTAAGGTCGTACGTCGCCACCTTTGGCGAAGGAATAAGCACCCTGTCCTCCCCGGCGCACAGCGTCTCCGCCCCGCCGTTGAAGAAGAAGGTCACATGCGCGTATTTTTCAGTCTCCGCGATGCGCAGCTGAGTCAGGCCCAGGCGGCTGAGGTATTCGCCGAGCAGGTTCTGGAGCACATGAGGCTTGAAGGCCACAAGCGCGTTCGGTATAGTCTCGTCGTACTGCGTCGCGCAAACGAAGGTCAGCGGGAAATATCCGAAGCGGCGGTTGAATTCGTTGAAATCCGGGTCGCATAAAGCCCTTGTCAGCTCGCGCGCCCTGTCGGGCCGGAAGTTTATGAAAATAACGCTGTCGCCCGACGTAATCTCGGCCCCGTTTGCGCATATAATCGGTTCGACAAACTCGTCCGTCACGCCTTTTTCGTAGGAATTGCGGACAGCCTCGACAGGGTCGCGGTTAAACTCACCCTCGCCGCAGACAAGCGCGTTATACGCGAGCTCAAGGCGGTCCCAGCGCTTGTCCCTGTCCATGGCGTAATACCTGCCCATGACCGTCGCTATAGTTCCTACTCCTATCTCGCCGCATTTATCGATGCATTGGGACAGATAGCCGGCGCCGGATTTGGGCGGCACGTCGCGCCCGTCAAGAAATGCGTGGATGTAAACCTCGGCAATGCCCTGGAGCTTTGCCATTTCCAGATAAGCGTAGAGATGCTCTATGGAGCTGTGAACTCCCCCGTCGCTGAGCAGGCCCATCAGATGCAGGGCCTTGCCGCGGCGTTTGCAGTCCTCCATGGCCTTAAGTATGGCTGCGTTCTGGAAAAATGAGCCGTTTTTTATCGCGAGATTGATTCGCGGCAGCTCCTGAAAGACAATC
>JBMNQI010000036.1:0-24068 GCA_050944055.1 Oscillospiraceae bacterium
TAGTCATAAGCGCCGGGCTGCCGCAAAAGCAGGGGGAAAGCCGACTCGACCTTCTTGAGAAAAATATAAGAATATTCAGAAGCATCGTCCGTGAAATCATGGAATCCGGGTTTAACGGGATCTTGCTTGTCGCGACCAATCCGGTTGACATAATGACATACGCGACATGGAAGGAGTCAGGCTTTCCGCACAATCGGGTCATCGGCTCCGGAACGGTGCTCGACAGCGCGCGGTTTAAGTATATGCTCGGGCAATATCTAGAGGTAGACAGCAGGAACGTTCACGCCATAATCATCGGGGAACACGGGGACACTGAGCTGCCGGTGTTCAGCCAGGCGTCTATAGGAAATGAGAACCTCCATAAGGTCCTTCAGCGCAGGAACAATCCGGACGACGGGGAAAACCTGCGCCGGATATTCGAGGATGTGCGCGGAGCCGCATATGAGATAATAAACCGCAAAGGCGCGACTTATTACGGGATAGGCATGAGCCTGACAAGAATTACCAAAGCGATTCTGAACAACGAAAACAGCATACTGCCTGTGTCCTGCCTTCTTCAGGGCGAGTACGGCCAGAACGGCGTCTATATCGGCGTTCCCGCTATTGTCAACAGGGCGGGAATTAAAGAGGTGATCGAGCTTGAGCTGGACGATAATGAAGAGGATATGTTCAGGCATTCAGCCGGCGTATTGAGGGAAATGATCGAAAGGTTTATATCCTGAATCACGCTTGGAATAAACGTCTAACGGGGTTTGTGTCCTTGCCGGGCGGCCGGAAGCCGTACTTCCTTTTTCACCATCCGCGCAATCCCCGAATTTGCCGTTATTACTATTGAAATGTCAAAATAATGTTGATATACTTTGTAAGATATACTCGAGGAGGCGGACAGATGCTTATAACAAGACACGGTGTGTTTATCAAGGACGGGGCGCCCGTGGCCGGCGCCGATATGCCTGAGGCGGAGGCCAAAAAAGGCACGATATCCTGGTCAATCCTGCAGGCCCATAACACGAGCGGCGATACTGAAAATTTAAAAATCAGATTCGACGCTATGGCGTCTCACGATATTACATATGTCGGGATCATCCAGACGGCGCGCGCAAGCGGGCTTAAGGAATTTCCGATTCCATATGTCCTGACCAACTGCCACAACAGCCTCTGCGCCGTCGGAGGCACAATAAACGAGGACGACCATGTGTTCGGCCTGTCAGCCGCTAAAAAATACGGCGGTGAATTCGTTCCGGCGCATCAGTCTGTAATCCACCAGTATATGCGCGAGCGCTACGCTTCTTCAGGCTCAATGATTATAGGCTCGGACTCACATACAAGATACGGGCCTTACGGCTGCATGGCTGTAGGCGAGGGCGGACCCGAGCTCGTCCGCCAGCTCCTGGGGAAGACGTATGACATCAAATACCCGGAAATAGTAGGCGTCCGGCTTACGGGCGCACCGCGCCCGGGAGTGGGGCCTCAGGACGTCGCGCTCGCTCTTATAGGGGCCACGTTCGGCGAGGGCATAGTTAAAAACCGCGTTCTCGAGTTCTTCGGGCCGGGCCTGTCCTCGCTCTCAATGGATTTCCGCAACGGAATCGACGTCATGACTACCGAGACGGCCTGCCTCTCCTCCGTCTGGCAGACCGATATGACGGTGCGCTCCTGCCTCGCGGCCCACGGCCGTCCCGAGGATTTCAGGGAGCTGCGCCCGGCTTGTGTCGCATATTACGACCTTTTGATAGAAATAGACCTCTCAGCCGTCGAGCCTATGATCTCTCTCCCCTTCCATCCCTCGAACGCATTCACGATACGCGATTTCAAGGCGAATATGGAGGATATACTCGACGAAGTGGATAAGGAAACCATGCGACAGTTCTCTCTGAAAAAGCTGCCCGCCAGCCTGCGCTCAAAGATAAAAGACGGCAGGTTCATGGTAGATCAGGGCGTCATCGCGGGCTGCTCCGGGGGAACCTATCAGAACCTCTGCAGGGCTGCCGAAATGCTGCGCGGCGCCAGCACCGGCCAGGGCGCTTTCTGGCTATCGGCTTATCCCGCCAGCCAGCCTGTTTATATGGAGCTTATGCGCACAGGGCGCATCACGGAGCTTGCGCGCGCGGGCGTCTCCGTACGCTCGGCATTTTGCGGCCCGTGCTTCGGGGCGGGAGACGTGCCTGTAAACGGCGGGTTTTCGATACGCCACACGACCAGGAATTTCCCGAACCGGGAGGGCAGCCGCCCCTCGGACGGCCAGATAGCCTATGTGGCTCTGATGGACGCAAGGAGCATAGCCGCCACGGCAAAAAACGGCGGAGCGCTCACCTCCGCCTTTGAGCTGCCCGAAATCCCGCCCGATGAGGTGATAATGGATTACCGGTATGACGACAGCTCTTATAAGTCGCGGGTTTACTGCGGCGTCGGAAAGCCGGACCACTCGACAGAGCTCATAATGGGCCCCAACATAGCGGACTGGTCGGCGCAGATAGAGCTGCCTGAAAACCTGATGCTTACGGTAACGGCCGCAATATACGACCCCGTCACGACTACGGATGAGCTTATCCCCTCCGGGGAGACCTCCTCCTACCGCTCCAACCCCCAAAGGCTGGCTGAATTCACACTGTCCCGCAAGGACCCCCAGTACGTAGCACGCTCAAAAAAGATACTTAAGCTGGAATATGAGCGCCGCGCCGGCCAGACTTCGCCCGAGCTTCGTGCCGCGCTTATGGGCCGCGACCCGGCAACCACGGGCCTTGGCAGCATCGTAATGTCTATACGCCCCGGCGACGGTTCCGCGCGCGAACAGGCGGCCTCATGCCAGCGCGTCCTCGGAGGCTGCGCCAACGTCTGCGAGGAATACGCGACAAAGCGCTACCGTTCCAACGTCATTAACTGGGGCATGATCCCCTTCACGCTTCCGGGCGTCGCCGATTACGGCATACAGCCCGGCTGGCGCTTCTGGATACCAAATATTCGCAGGGCGCTTGAGGGACCGGACGACCGCGTGCCCGCGACGCTTATCGACTTAAACGGCGCGGAGACAGAGGTCATACTTGAATTAAACGGCCTTACGCGCGAGGACCGCGATATAATACTTAAGGGCTGCCTTATTAATTACTACGCCGAATAGGGCAGGCTGCGGGAGATTCCGATGAACGATATTCAAAACAGGATAACGGCGCTTAAAAAAGAAAAAAACGCCGTTATACTCGCTCATTATTATGTAAACATGGACGCACAGGCTGTCGCCGACCATGTGGGCGATTCCTTTGCGCTTGCCAAAACCGCGAGCGAGCTTAAAGCAGACATTATAGTTATGTGCGGCGTACGCTTTATGGCCGAGTCCGCAAAGATATTAAGCCCCGAGAAAAAGGTGCTTCTCCCTGTGGCGAAGGCCGGGTGCCCCATGGCGGATACGGTCACGCCCGAGGACGTCAAAAGGCTCCGCAGACTTTACCCCGAAGCAGCTGTTGTATGTTATGTAAACTCTTCCGCCGACGTAAAGGCCGTGTCCGACATCTGCTGCACAAGCTCTTCCGCCGTACGTATTGTCAGAAGCCTTCCCCAGAGGCAGATAGTATTCATACCCGACCGCAATCTGGGCTCCTGGGTGCAGACTCAGGCGCCGGAGAAAGAAATAATACTATACAGCGGCTGCTGCCCCGTCCATAATAACGTCACCGTAGAGGACGTTAAGGCCGCGCGCGCGGCGCACCCGGGAGCGAAGCTGCTTACGCACCCTGAATGCCCGCCTGAGGTAGTTAAAATGTCGGATGTGGTCGGCAGCACAGCCGCCATACTTGACACCGTAATCAGGGGCGGCCCGGAAGACAGCTTTATAATAGCGACCGAGCAGGGCCTCGCCGACCGTATTAAAGCGCTTTACCCCGAAAAGAGGATTTGGCAAATAACCGGGCATTTTCTCTGCGAGGATATGAAAAAAATAACGCTTAAGGACGTCCTGAGATCGCTGGAGACCGGAGAAACCGAAATACGCATGACTGACGGCCAGATTGCCGCCAGTCTTAACAGCCTGGACCGTATGGTAAAATCCTGAAACTGCCGATTGACAGTTTGATCCGTCATTTTGGAGGGAACACTATGCGCTATCTGTTTGATAACAGGATACGCGTCGCCAGCAGGGACAGTTACGACGTGCTGATAATAGGCTCGGGCCTTGCCGGGCTGTATACCGCCCTGCATATAGACGAAAGGCTCCGCTGCGCCGTCGTGACGAAGGAGGGCTGGGAGGACAGCAGCTCCTGGCTTGCGCAGGGCGGAATCGCCGCGGCAATAGCCGTGGACGACACTCCCGCTAATCATTTTGAGGATACGCTTGCCGCCGGCGCCGGTCTTTGCGACGAGGAGGCCGTGCGCGTGCTTGTAGACGAGGGGCCCGGAAATATTAATGAGCTGGTCGAGCGCGGAGTGCCTTTTGACCTCAATGAGGACGGGGACCTCCAGATAACGCTTGAGGGCGGCCATCGCCATAGCCGCGTCGTGCACGCCGGGGGAGACGCAACCGGCCGCGAGACAGTCAAGGCGCTTTTGCGCATCGCGCTTGAAAAGCCCAATATCGACTTTATAACCGGCTGTTTTTTAGTCGACGTAATTACCGGGGACGGATCTGTCCGCGGAGCTCTTCTTCGCCGCAGCCATGACGGAAGCTACATACTTGTCACGACTAATAACGTCGTCATATGCACCGGCGGCACAGGCCAGGTCTACCTCAATTCCACAAACCCGGTCGTATCGACAGGAGACGGAATAGCCGCCGCCGAGAGAGCCGGGGCCGAGCTGAAAAACATGGAGTTTATTCAGTTTCACCCCACCGGGCTCTATCTTGAGGGCCATACCGGCAGGACCTTCCTGATTTCCGAGGCTGTCCGCGGCGAGGGCGGGCTTCTTATTAACAGCCGGGGTGAGCGTTTTATGGTAGGAAAACACCCGATGGCCGAGCTGGCGCCGCGCGACATAGTAGCGCGGGGCATAATCCGCGAGCTGCAGAGCACGGGCGAGACTCATGCGTTTATAGACATCACTTCGCAGAGCGAGGAGCATCTGCGCCGCCGTTTCCCCACCATATTCGCCGAATGCGAAAAGCACGGGATAAATATGTCCAGGCAGCCCATACCGGTCTGCCCCGTCCATCATTTCATGATAGGAGGCATAGGCACGGACCTTTACGCCCGCACGAATGTGCCCGGCCTTTTCGCGTGCGGGGAGGCTGCAAACACAGGCGTTCACGGCGCAAACCGCCTGGCATCCAATTCCCTGCTCGAATGCCTCGTATTCGGGCGCCGCGCCGCAATTGAAATAAACAACGAGACGATAGGAAGGAAGATGCCGGAGCCGGTCTCTTTGCCGAAGACGAAGCGCCGCCCCGCGCGCGGTTCGCCGGACCTTGCCGAGCTGCGCCTTACAATACAGCGGACGATGAGCGAAAACGGCTATGTAATCAGGACTGAAGCCGGTTTATTAAAGGCGCTTGGGACAATTGAAAGCATTCTCGCGGAGCTTGACTCCGTTTTTGTAGATAAACGCGAATATTACGAAGTATACAATATTGCCTCCGTGGCCAAAAACATACTGACGGCGGCAATAGCCCGGCGAGTAAGCGTCGGGGCGCACTACAGGGAGGATACCGATGAACAGTTTCGAGCTTGACGCGTTTTTGCAGCGCGCCCTCTGCGAGGACATTGGGCTCGGGGACATAACCACAGAAAGCTGCGTCCCTCCGGACGCCGTTTCCCGCGGCAGGTTCATAGCCAAAGAGGGCGGCGTAGTCTGCGGGCTGTCGGTTGTCGTGCGCGTATACTTTTTGCTCGATCCCCGCGTCAGCCTGAAGCCTCTTGTTTCGGACGGCAACCGTGTCGCAAAGGGCGAAGTCATCGCCGAAATCAGCGGCCCCTCCGCCTCAATTCTAACCGGGGAGCGCGTAGCGCTTAACCTGCTGCAGCATCTGAGCGGGATCGCGACGAAAACGGCCGACGCCGTCAGTCAGGTTGAAGGCACGAGCGCGCGCATCGTGGATACGCGCAAAACCACGCCGGGGCTTCGGGAGCTTGAGAAATACGCAGTCAGGGCAGGCGGCGGCTATAACCACCGTTTCGGGCTGTTTGACGGCGTTCTTATAAAGGATAATCATATTGTTGCCGCGGGCGGTATAGCAAATGCGGTCGCCGCCGCGCGCAGAAACGTGCCCCATACGCTGAAAATAGAGGTCGAAACGACGACGCTCGGCGAGGTGGAGGAGGCTCTCAGATCCGGCGCCGACATTATTATGCTGGACAATATGGACTATGAGCAGATGGCCGAGGCCGTCCGCCTTGTGGGAGGGCGCGCAATCGTTGAGGCCAGCGGCAACATGGGAGAGCGCTCTGTGCGCCGTACTGCAGAGTGTGGGGTTGACATAATATCCATAGGCGCGCTGACGCATTCAGCCAGGGCTATGGATATCAGCTTGAAATTAATAGAATGAAAGGGAAAGCTTAATGAATAGTTTGGCAGTCTGGTATACGGGCTTATCTGGTTCAACGCAGACAGTCGTACTGCTGGCTACTGTGTTCACAATAGTATTCCTCGGCTACATGCTCGGGCGTATCACGATATGCGGGCTGAGTCTTGGTACCTCCGGCATACTTATAGTCTCGCTGTTTTTCGGCCACTACATAGGCAAGCTTTTAACCGGCATTTCCCAGCTACCCGTCGACTCTTCCGTGATCTCTTCCTCAACGTCGCTCATAAACAATTCTTTAAAAATAATCGAGCAGCTTGGCCTCGTATGCTTTGTAACCAGCGTCGGTTTCATAGCGGGGCCGGTTTTCTTCAACAATTTTAAAAGCAACGCCGGCTCATATATCGTTATGGGCGTTCTGATTATATTAATCGGGGCCTGTGCCTGCGCGGCTGTCATCAAGTTCTTCGGCGTTGAAACGGATATCGCCGTAGGCCTTTATACAGGGGCGCTGACCTCGACTCCCGCTCTTTCGGCGGCGAAGGAGGCCCTCGGCAATAATGCCGCTACCGGGTACGCGATCGGCTATCCCTTCGGCGTTGTCGGAGTCGTACTCTTTGTGCAGTTGATGCCGAAACTTCTTAAAGCCGACATAGACAAAGAAGTGGCTAAGCTGCGTGTCGGCGGCGCCAAAGAGGAGAATGCTAAAAAAGAAGGCAGCTATTTTCTGTTTGAAAAGTACGGCTTCTTCCCGTTCGGCATTGCGGTAACACTGGGGCTTATGCTCGGCAGCATCACAATCAACACCACCGGCGTCGAGTTTCTCGGTTTCGGCGCAAGCGGGGGCACGAGGATATTCAGCCTCGGCGCAACAGGCGGTTCGCTTATCGTGGGGCTTGTACTTGGCTATTTGGGGCATATAGGCCCCGTTTCACTTAAGATACCCAAGACGACCCTCAATGCGATGCGCGAGCTCGGGCTTGTTTTCTTCCTCATAGGGGCCGGCGTCTCCGGCGGGAAGGATTTTGCAGCAAAAATATCCGAGTACGGGCCCGTGCTCTTCCTTTACGGCGCTGTCATAACGCTTGTTCCGATGATCGTCGCCTACATAGTCGGGCGCTATATTCTTAAGCTGGATATGTTCAACTACCTCGGCTCGATAACAGGCGGCATGACCAGCACGCCTGCGCTCGGCTCGCTGATTAGCGTCGCCGGCAGCGATGACGTCGCCGCCTCATACGCCGCCACCTATCCCGTAGCGCTTCTGCTTGTCGTGCTTTCAATACAGTTTTTTGCCGCCGTGTTTTAAGCATTCGCAGATATAGTTTTTCACGAAAAGAGGGCGCAGCTTATCTGAAGCCGCCCGAAGCTCAGACAGGGAAACAGGGTTTAAATGTTAGGAAGGGCTTGCAATTCGCGCACAGCGGAAGCAAGCCCTTCGCCTTTCTGTGTCAATACAAAACCCCGGTTGTTTACCAGTACGCCGTACTGTTAAACAACCGGGGCGCAGTTATACCGCCAGAAGCTGTCTTCTGTTGGCTCCTGTCTTCGGCAGTTATTCTTGATTAATCAGGTATTAATCCTCAATAGGGCCGCAGCAGCCGCAGTCGCAATCGTCCTCGTCAAACTGGAACTCAAGATCTTCGCCGCAGTTAGGGCATTTCATGCTGCCTTCAAACAGTATATCCTCGTCGGCCTCCACCTCGTCACCGCAGCTGGGGCATGTGACGCTGTACATTGCTTCCTCGTCCTCATCCTCATCGCCGAAAAGTAATTCCTCGACGTCCGCCAGGTCGTCTGAGATCATGTCGATTTCCTGGCCAAGGACGGCCTCGTTTTCCTCGATGTCGGCAATAGACAGCCCGACATCCTCAAGCGTCTCAATTATGGCTTTGAAAAGCTTGGCTTCATTGGTATCCTGGTTAAAAATTCCCATGCCCTCGGCAAGGCCTTTGAGATAAGCGACTTTTTCTGAAACAGTCATAAAATAACCTCCAGTGCGCAAGCGCGCATTTTATTGATTGAAGCTTTCCCGCACGGAGGTCGTTTTCGGATGCCCTTCGGCAGCAAAAACGGGACTGTTACGATTTTCACGTGAACCATTCACGCCAATCCCCCGTGCGCAAACGCGCAAATCTTATGATTATCCTTTTGTGCGCTCAAGATACTCGCCGGTGCGCGTATCAATCTTCACGCGGTCCCCGATGTCTATGAAGAGCGGAACCTTTATTTCGGCTCCTGTCTCGACAATGGCGGGTTTCGTGACGTTTGTGGCCGTATCTCCCCTGAATCCCGGGTCTGTCTGAATCACTTCGAGCTCCACGAAGGTCGGCGGTTCGACTCCGAATACGTTGCCCTTGTAGGACATAACCTTGACTGTCGTGTTTTCTTTAACGAAGCGGAAGGAATCCCCGAGAACATCGCGGTTAAGCGGCAGCATATCATAGGTTTCGGGGTCCATAAAATAGTAGAGGTCCCCGTCCGTATAGCTGTACTCCATATCCCTTCGCTCAACATAGGCGTTTTCAAATTTGGCCGTTGGGTTGAAGGAGGTCTCGGTAACCGCGCCGGTGATCACGTTTTTTATCTTGGCACGGACAAAGGCCGCGCCTTTGCCCGGTTTCACATGCTGGAACTCAACGACCTGCATAACTTTTCCGTCCATTTCAAAAGTTACGCCGTTCCTGAATTCGCCTGCTGAAATCATACTATTTCCCCCATATCAGTTTTCCCAGATATTCTATATTAGCATTCACCAAAATGCAAGAAGAAAATTACAGTTGCGCGGGCGCAGCCCGGGATTACAGCTCGATAAGCTCCTTCGGCGACTTAGTTATGTCCCTGCAGCCGTCCTCTGTCACGACTACGACATCCTCAATGCGGACGCCGAAACGTCCGGGTATATATATACCCGGTTCGGCGGAGATGACAGCGCCCTTCGGAAGCGGGTCCTTGTTTGCCGCCGACGCATTCGGCGACTCGTGGACGTCCAGGCCCACGCCGTGGCCGAAGCCGTGGCCGAAGTATTCGCCGTAACCGGCCGAATTAATGACTTCGCGCGCGGCCATATCCACCTCCGCCCCCGTTATACCCTCGCGGAAAGCGGCTATGCCCGCCTTTTGAGCTCTGAGCACAGTATCGTACACGAGGCGCATTTCATCCGTCGCCTGACCGATTACTACGGTGCGCGTCATATCGGAACAGTAGCCCTCGAATACACAGCCGAAATCCATTGTGACAAAATCGCCGCGGCGCAGCTCGCGCTTACCAGGGACGCCGTGCGGGAGGCTTGAATTGGGTCCCGACACCACGATAGGCGGAAAGCTCATGCCCTCCGCGCCCTTTTTCAGCATCCTGTACTGCAGCTCGGCGCCTATTTCCATCTCCGTCATACCCGGGGCCAATATACCGAGTATATCCTTAAAAACCTCGTCGGTTATCTGCTGGGCGCTCATCAAAAGCCCGATTTCAGATTCCGTTTTAACCCTCCGAAGAGAGCTCAGCAGCTCCTGTGACGGTATCAGCTCGGCATTTAAGGCGTTTTTCCATGTATTATAAGCCGAATAGCTTATTAAGCCGTCCTCAAAACCAAGGCGTCCTATATTCTCCTCGCGGCAGAGGCTTTCAATATGCTGCTTATAGCCGTCAGTTCCGGTAAGCTTAACTTCCGCGTTTTTTATTTTGGCCCGGGCGGCCTCAATATATCGGGAATCAGTGAAAAAATACGCGCTGTCCCTCGTCACAAGCAGACATCCGTCGGAGGAATGAAAGCCTGTAAGATATCTCCTGTTTACCTCCGAAGTAACAAGAAAACCGTCGAGCTTATACTGTTCAAATTGTTCGCGCAGCCTTTTCAATTTCTTCACCCTTCTTTAAACGGCCTCCGCCAGAGCTTCCCGTGAGGAAGAACTGACCGCCCGCTTCCCCGCCGTATTTATTAAATGCCCCGGCAATCAAATAAGCGTTCTTCTTTGAGCATATTCGCAGTGTTCGGGCGGTAGATTTAATACTGAATAAAATACTGTTTGACGTTTCCGGAGCCCTGCCTTGCACTAATTGTATCACAACAACAATAAGGAGGCAATACGCTTGAAAACTCCGTCCCTGACCCTCGCGGCGCCGCCTGAAATGAGTTTTGAGGCGGCGGAATACGGGCGCGTGGCTCATCTGGCCTATCAGTTTGACGGGCGAGGGCGCCTTATACGCACTCAGATGCCCCAGGTTAAGCCAAACGCAATAATGGCGCTGTGCCACAGCGGCCGGGACCTGCCTGATATCGACCGGAAGGCCCTGCTCAACCAGTTTTTAAGAGAAATCGGCGCCAGGAAATACTCCGCCGTCCTGGCTGACATAGAGGGGTCTGCTTCGGAAGAAATGCGCTCGCTGCTCCGTTTCCTGGCTGCCGAGCTGGAGCAGCGCAGGATACCGCTTTGGGTCCCGGAAACCTGCGCCGAGGATATGCCCGACACTGTTCGCGTAATTATTTCTTCCGCAATATCTGGAGGCTCATACACGGAACGCCTTAAATCGGCGGCCGGAAAATGGGGCCTCGGCCGGCTCATACTGGAGGCCGAAAGAAACTGCGAAGATTTTCTGCTCCCTTCTCCGGACGGTATAGGCCGGCGCCTAAGCTTCAGGCAGCTGGACAATATGTTCATTAAAAAGATGCCGTCGCCGTTTTTCTCGCCCGACCTTTGCACTTATTATTTTACATACCGCGACGAGAATCGCAGGCCGCATTTCGTTCTCTTCGACAACGCGAACAGCATGCGGCGGAAGCTTTCCGCAGCGGCAGAGCTGGGTATTCGCGACGCTGTGCTTTTATACCCCGAGGTCCGTGATATCATAGCTGATATCCTCGCGCAGTAGCGCCCGGCGCTGCGCCGGCGGCAGCATGTTATTAAACAAGCGCCGGACAGGGGCCCTGCAAAGCCGGGGCGTGTTGTCGCGCCTGCAGTGGCGGCGCAATGTATGAAAGGCTGTAGTCAACCCTTCTGGTGCCGGTTCAGCCTGCGTTCCTAGCCCGCGAAGTCGCGCGACAAACAAAAAAACCGGCGTATAAAACGCCGGTATGTTTGGTATTAATAATACTTTTTCTTATTCTTATTCTTGCGTGCCGCTTCGGATTTCTTGCGGCGCTTTACGCTGGGGCTTTGATAATACTCTTTTTTACGGAGGTCGGACAGCACACCCGACTTTGCGCAGTTGCGCTTGAATCTCTTTAATGCGCTGTCGAGCGATTCATTTTCCTTAACGCGAACTTCTGACATTGTTTTCCCTCCCTCCGTATATCAAGCAAAAGATATTATAATAATCTCCGGCGTTTTTGTCAAGTCAATTATGACGTATAAGCGCCGTGTATGCGTTATTTCTTAACAATCAGGTTAATGAGCTTATTGGGTACCAGTATGGTTTTGATTATTTCTCCGCCTCCGACCGCTCTTTTTATCCTTTCGTCGGCCAGAGCCGCTGACAGCACGGTATTTTCATCGGAGCCCGTCGGCACATTTACAGTCCCCCGGAGCTTTCCGCCCACCTGGACGGCCATCTCCACCGTATCTTCAACCAGCTTCGACTCGTCGTATTCCGGCCAGGCGGAAGTGCAGGCATAGCCCTGAAAACCGTTCATCTCCCACAGCTCTTCGCAGATATGTGGCGCAAACGGCGAGAGCAGGCGCAGCAGAGTATTCATCTCGGCCTTGTTAACGCCGTCTCCTGAAAACTCGTTGACAAGAGACATAAGCGCGGCTATCGCGGTATTGAACTTCATCTGTTCAATATCCTCGCCGACCTTCTTGACCGTGCGGTGCACGGACGCCTCGTGCTCCGGCGAATAAACGTCTCCCTCGGCGGTATTTTCGCCCAGGTTCCAGATGCGGTCGAGGAATCGCTTGCAGCCCTTGACAGCCGTCGCGTTCCAGGGGGCAGTTTTCTCAAAGTCCCCTATGAACATTATATAGAGCCGCAGCGTATCCGCGCCGAACTCCTCGACGATATCGTTCGGGTTGACCACGTTGCCGCGGGATTTCGACATCTTTTCCCCGCCTTCGCCGAGTATCATTCCATGGCTCGTTCGCTTTGCGTAGGGCTCCGGCGTCGGCACGACTCCAAGATCGTAAAGGAATTTATGCCAGAAGCGCGAATAGAGCAGATGAAGCGTCGTATGCTCCATGCCGCCGTTATACCAGTCCACCTGCTTCCAGTAGCTGACAGCTTCCCTGCCGACTAGTTCATTATCGTTGTCCGGGTCCATATACCGCAGGAAGTACCAGCTTGAACCCGCCCACTGGGGCATCGTATCCGTCTCCCTGCGGGCGGGGCCGCCGCAGCGCGGGCAGACGGTGTTGACCCAGTCGTCCATGTGAGCAAGCGGGCTTTCCCCGTCGCCGGTCGTCTCATAGCTCTTTACATCCGGGAGCAGGACGGGCAGCTCGCTCTCCGGCACGGGTACCCAGCCGCATTTATCGCAGTACACCAGCGGGATAGGTTCGCCCCAGTAGCGCTGGCGCGAAAACACCCAGTCGCGGAGCTTGAAATTTACTTTTTCTTCTCCAAGCCCTTTATCCGTGAGCCACTGAGTGATGCGGGCCTTCGCCTCGTTGACGGGAAGTCCGTTGAGAAAGCCCGAATTTACCATAACGCCGGTTTCGCAGTCGGTAAACGCTTCCTTTTCTATGTCGCCTCCGGCGACGACCTCTATTATCGGCAGGTTGAAAGCTTTTGCAAACTCCCAGTCGCGCTGGTCGTGGCCGGGCACGGCCATGATGGCGCCGGTACCGTATGTCGAGAGCACGTAGTCGGATATGAATATGGGTATCTCGTTGCCTGTCACGGGATTTACGGCGCGAACGCCCTTAAGCATAACGCCCGTCTTTTCTTTATTTATCTCTGTGCGCTCAAAATCAGATTTGCGCGCGGCCGCGTGCTGGTAATCGCGCACTTCGCCCAGGTTAGAGAGCCTGGACGCCCACTTTTCGATGAGATCGTGCTCCGGGGCCATTACCATATATGTCGCGCCGAAAAGCGTGTCCGGTCGCGTTGTGAACACGCGCAGCACGTCGCCCTCTGTCGTGCCAAAATCGACTTCGCAGCCGACCGATCGGCCTATCCAGTTGCGCTGCTGCACCTTGACGCGATCGATAAAGTCGAGGTCTTCCAGATCGTCCAGCAGGCGCTGGGCATATTTTGTGATAGCCAGCATCCACTGGCTCTTTTCCTTTTTAACGACCTCCGCGCCGCAGCGCTCGCAGACTCCGTCCACGACTTCCTCGTTCGCCAGCACGCACTTGCAGGAAGTGCACCAGTTGACCGGCATGCTGGCCTTATAGGCAAGGCCGTTTTCGAAGAATTTCAGGAAAATCCACTGCGTCCATTTATAATAGTGCGGGTCTGTCGTGTCGACCTGCCTGTCCCAGTCGAAGCTGAAGCCCAGCATTTTAAGCTGTCTCGTAAAGCGCTCAATATTTCTTATCGTAACGTCGCGCGGGTGCATTTTGTTCCTTATTGCGTAGTTTTCCGTGGGAAGGCCGAAAGCGTCGAAGCCTATCGGGAAAAGGACGTTATAGCCCTGCATCCTGCGCTTGCGCGCGACAATATCCATCGCCGTGTACGGGCGCGGGTGCCCTACGTGAAGCCCTTCCCCCGAGGGGTACGGAAACTCGATCAGCGCGTAGTATTTTGGCCTCGGGTCCCCGTTTACGGCGGCGAAGGTTTTTTCGCGGTCCCATATATCCTGCCATTTTTTCTCTATACGGGCAAAATCGTACTTCAATTTATATTCCTCCCATGCGCTCTCGCGCGAACCGGTATCGGCCTGCGCCCAGTTCGTTTTGGCCGAAGCCGGAAACGTCTCACATTTCCACCGCTTTAGCGTCTTTCCAGAGCCGCTCCAGATCGTAAAAAGCCCTGACGTCCTCAAGGAATATGTGGACTATAAGGCATCCTAGATCCACCAGCACCCAGCCGCCGGAGCGGTATCCCTCTATGTGCCTGGGCGGCTCGCCAAGCTCTCTGGACTTTTTTTCAACCGCGTCCGCCAGTGTCTTAATATGCGTTGTGGAATTGGCGGAGCAGATTATGAAATAGTCCGCAAGTATCGTTATCTCCCGCGTTTCAAGGACTTTTACATTGTTCGCCAGCTTGTCGTTCAGCGCGGAGTATATTTCCTTTGTAAGCTCAAAAGATGAGATTTCAGCCATTATCCGGCCTCCTATGTCGAGTTTAAGGCTGCGGAGTAGCGAAAGGACCTTCGGGGAATTCCGGATCCTCCGTCGGCTCCGCGGGTTTGTCCGTTACAACCGGCTCTGTCGGTTCCGCGGGTTCATCCGTTGGGACAGGCTCTGTCGGCTCCCCAATTTCAACAGGCTCCGTCGGCCCTTCGGTTTCAACTGGCTCCGTCGGCTCCGCCGGCTCTTCGATTACAACCGGTTCATCGTCATTTCCTGAATCCGAATTTCCGCCGGAGCTTCCGCTGAAATCCGTGAACGACCCGAGCCCTCCCCTTATCGTGCCGGTAGTCGCGTAGAGATTGCCGCCTGAATCTTTAGTGAGTATATCCAGATTTGAAGCGGTGACAGGCTCTTTCATCGGGTTGAGGTAGGTGTTTACCATTTCCAGCAGCTCGTTTACATACACGGTCACGTAGCTCTGCCCCTTGTAATAGGCGGAGTAGTTTCCGGGAAGAGTCATAAAATTAATGTTTTCGGTATCCATGCTCATGGCGTTCTGTGCGAGCCACGCGATATTTCCGACAGTCAGGTTTGTCTCCACGTATTCGGAGAAAATGGATGCAAATTTGTCGACTTTTGTTATATTGGAAAGCTTGAGTGTCTGTTTGGCGAGAGCTTTTAAAAAGTCCTGCTGCACCGCGATGCGGCCTATATCGGCGTTTGCGTACTTACGGTAGCGCACGACCTTGAGAGCGTCAGCGCCGCTAAGATGCGCCGGCCCCGGCTGGAAGTCGATATAAAGCTCCTTACCGGGCGTGGGATCGTAGTAATACATGCGCTCCGGTATGTTAAAATCGACGCCACCTATCGTGTCCACAATTTTTACGAAGGCTTCGAGGTCAACCACGATATAATAGTCGATTTTGAAGCCGAGAAGCTTTGCCAGCTCATCCTGAAGGCGTTCGACGCCTCCGGTCGGGTATGCGGCGTTGATCTTTTTTATGCCCCAGGTTACGTTTATCATAGTGTCGCGGGGGATGCTCATTACGTTGGCGATTTGGTTGTCCACGTCGTATTTGGCTACCATAATCGTGTCCGTATTTGAGGCGGCGGCGTCCGTGCCGCATATGAGGAAGGTATAAACGTGTTCCGACTCGCGGGGGACCGCTGGCGGCAAAGCCGTAACTATAGGATTGCCTTCATGGTCCGTCGGCTGCGGGTCGTTTGCGTTGCCGGTAACGGACGGCAGCTCCGGGGGCTTTACTACGGCTTTATATGCGATAAAAACCGCCAATGTGATAGCGGCCATAACAATAAATATGGTCAGCAGTACTTTTACCGGCTTTGGCATTCTCCTATTATTCTTAAGTGCCCTGGCTCCGCCGTTCTTCTTAACATTCTTTTCTTTATAGACCCGTTTGCCGTTGTTTTTGTTGGAACGCTTCATTATATATACCTCTTACGGCGGCTTAGGCTG
Source organism: Oscillospiraceae bacterium (assembly GCA_050944055.1). Classification (GTDB taxonomy): domain Bacteria; phylum Bacillota; class Clostridia; order Oscillospirales; family Oscillospiraceae; genus JBMNQI01. Next base: position 16,091 of record JBMNQI010000036.1, read on the forward strand.
ACAGGAACGGTATGGCACTACCGTACTTCCTCCCCCGCCTCACTTAATATCATATTAATCAGGGAAGGGCAGAACCCTGCCCATCACGCGATGCCCTGAGGAATTCAAGCGCCTCGACGCTTTTATTGTGCAGTGTCGCGCCCCGCCCGGCAACCTCTTCGGCAGTCAGCATAAGGCCGAGCATCACAGCCCCGTCAAGGTCCTCATAGGCCAGCTTTCGTATTTCTTCGACTCCCGGAAAGTCGCGCGTCGGCTCAATATAATCGGCAAGAAACAGGATTTTTTCAAGCAGGCTCATTCCCGCCTTGCCTGTCGTATGCCAGCTTATTGCCTCGCTTATATGATCCGGCACGCGGAATACCGCCTTCGCCAAAGCCGCGGCCGTTTTTGCGTGCGGCAGCTTGGGAGAAGTTTTTTCGACATTGTCTAAGACTATACCATATTCGTCGCACAATTTCAACTGCGCGGGCAAATCGAGCTCCTTTGTAATATCGTGCAAAAGCGCCGCCGCGCGGGCGTCGTTCTCGTCGGCCCCCCAGCGCCTGGCCAGATTCACCGCCTCCTCCTCGCAGCCCAGGACATGGGCAAGGCGGCCGGGGCTTAGACGCGCGCGATTATATTCGCGAAAAGCTTCGAAATCATAATGCTTGTATATGCCTTTTTTCTCAATAAATTCGCGGACGGACTGCCCCAGCAGCTCGGGATAAAGGCCCGCGCGCAGGTCGGTCGAGCTGATGTCTATATAATCATGGCGCAGTATCAGCACGCGCGCCCCGTACTCTCTGCGCAGCCTTTCCGCATAACGCTCAATCTCGCCCAGCTGGCCGTCGCTCCTCGGCATTACCGCCTGGAAGCAGAGGCGAAGCAGATCCGCGCCCCGGTGCCAGCTTAACAGCGACAGGAACATGTCCCCGCCGGTTATCAGAAAAAGCTCCGCCCTGGGATACTGCCGGCGCAGTTCCCTTACAGTATCATATGTGTAGCTTGGCCCGCCTCTTTTCAGCTCTATATCCGAGACCTCTGTTTTCGGTATGCCCGCGAAAGCCAGCCTGGCCATTTCGAGCCGCTGACCGGGCGGCGGGCTGCCCTGCGGCAGCTGCTTGTGCGGGGGAAGAGCGGCCGGTATAACAAGCAGCGAGTCGAGCTTAAGCTCGCGCAGCGCGGTTATTGCGGCGGCCCTGTGCCCCAGATGAGGCGGGTTGAAGCTGCCTCCGAATACTCCTATCCGCATTTCATTTCCCAAGCCTTATGCTTTTGTCCTTGAGGTTTTTATTTTCCCTGTACAGCACGAAGCGGCTGCCGACTGTCTGAACCACCTCGCTACCCGTTTTCTCCGCTATTTCTTCGGCGGCCTGACGCGCCGAACAGGGCGCCGCTTCAAGCACGCGGCCTTTTATAAGCTCGCGTGCCGCAAGCGCGTCGTCGGCCTGCTTTATGAGGTTTTCGCCGATGCCGTCCTTCCCGACGTGCAGTATCGTATCTATGCTGTTGGCCAGCGCCCGCAGCTGCGCGCGCTCTTTGCTCACAAGTGCCATTGCCTTTTCACCAGCTCTTCTTTAAACTTCCTGAGGGCTTTCGCCCTGTGGCTAATCTCGTTCTTTCTTTCGGGAGGAAGCTCCGCCATCGTCATTCCCTCTTCCGGAATAAAAAACAGCGGGTCGTACCCGAATCCGCCTTCTCCTCTCGGCTCTTCAAGCAGAACGCCTTCGCACTCGCCCCTGACTGTTATACTCCGCCCGTCCGGGAAAAGGCAGCAGACGGCGGAGACGAATTTAGCGCTTCTATCCTTCATGCCTTCCATTTCACGAAGCAGGAGCTTATTCCGGCCCTCGTCCGTCGTCTCTCCCCCGTAGCGCGCCGAATGTACGCCCGGTAGCCCGCCGAGAGCCATAACCTCCAGCCCCGAATCGTCCGCCACTGTCGGAAGCCCTGTCGCGAGCATGACGGCCTCGGCTTTCTGGCGCGCGTTTTCTTCAAAGCTGTCTCCCGTCTCGGCAGCTTCTGCGTCTGTCCCCGCCTCTTCCTGCGTGAGCACCTCGACGCTGAGAGAACCGAGTATGTCTTTAAGCTCAAGCAGCTTTTTTTTATTGTGTGTGGCTATTACAAGCTTCATTTTAACTCTCCAGCAGAGCTTCGGCAAAGCCCAGCGGCTCAAAGTCCATGAGGTCGTCTATGCCTTCGCCGACGCCTATGAGCTTGACGGGTATGTTCATCTCGGCCGCGACGGCGACTACTATGCCGCCCTTGGCGGTCCCGTCGAGCTTTGTGAGCACAAGCCCGGTTATATCCGCGGCCTCGCTGAACTGCCTTGCCTGGGCCAGGCCGTTTTGCCCCGTAGTTGCGTCTATCACAAGCAGGGTTTCCAGATCTGAATCCGGCAGCTCGCGTCGGATTATCCTGTTTATCTTCCCGAGCTCGTTCATCAGGTTGCGCTTATTATGGAGCCTTCCCGCGGTGTCGCATATTATCACGTCTGCCCCGCGGGCGCGCCCGGCCGCGATGGCGTCGAATACGACCGAAGCGGGGTCGGAGCCCTCGGCCTGGGCTACGATATCCGCCCCCGAACGCTCGGCCCAGATGTTAAGCTGCTCGGCGGCGGCGGCCCGGAAGGTGTCTCCCGCGCATAGAAGGACCTTTTTCCCCTCTTTTCTATACCTGCAGGCGAGCTTGCCTATCGTCGTCGTCTTTCCCACGCCGTTTACGCCCACCATGAGTATGACGCTCGGCTTCGTCGTGAGTTTGATTTCGCTCTCCCCGACACTGAGCATCTCAGCCAATATGTCTCTAAGCTCCTCGCGTATTTGGAGGCCGTTCTTGATTTTCTTTTCCCTCACCCTGTTTCTCAGGGCGTCGACTGCCTCCGCCGAGCGCACGGCGCCCAGGTCGGTCATTATAAGAACCTCTTCAAGCTCGTCGTAAAACTCGTCTCCGGGGGCGAAGCTTATGCCGAACATATCGCCGAAAGCCCCGCCGACGGATTTTTTGGTGCGCGATAAGCCCTCTCTTATCTTTGTAAAAAAGCTCATGTGAATAAGCTCCTTAAATTGAGTTTCTTTTGCGGGGCGTTGAGCTTTCGCCGCGGCAATGGGAAAACGTTCCCGCAGCCAAAACGCAAATCCCGCAATCAATAATGCCCGCCGTACAGAGTATTCTCCTGTTACGCGGTCACATATTCCTTTTCGGCCTCGGCAAGGTTAAGCGCAAGCACCTTTGAAACGCCTTTTTCCTGCATCGTTACGCCGTACAGCATATTGGCCCGCTCCATTGTCCCCCGGCGGTGCGTAATCGCTATGAACTGCGTCTTATCCGACATTTTCCGGAGGTAGTCCCCGAACAGCTCCACGTTCGCCGCGTCAAGAGCCGCGTCGATCTCGTCAATCACGCAAAACGGCGTGGGGCGCACCTTCAAAATAGCAAAATAAAGCGCTATTGCCGCGAAGGCCTTCTCCCCGCCTGACAGCAGGGATATTGTCTTGAGCGATTTTCCCGGCGGCTGGACGCGTATATCTATGTCGCACTGCAGAATGTCGGCGCCCTCTTCCATTTCTATGCCCGCATGGCCCCCGCCGAAAATCTCCCTGAACGTCTCGTCGAAATACCTGTTTATAAGCTTGAACTGATCGGTGAAAATCTCGCGCATGCGCCCGGTTATTTCAGATATTATCCTTGTCAGCTCCGCTTTTGCCTTCAGTACATCGTCCCGCTGCGCTGTGAGGTATTCATAGCGCTCGGAAACCCGGGCGTATTCATCTATAGCTCCCAGGTTTGGCGTTCCCAGCGCGCTCATTTTCCTCTTTAAATCCGAGACTGCGCTTTTCGCCTTTGTAATGCTTTCAAGCTCTATACGGACAGGCGCGGCCGTTGAGTAATTTAGCTCATAGGTATCCCAGAGCTTTTCCAGTATCTGCTTTTCCTCCGCGTCGGCCGCGTTAACCTTCTGCTCAAGCCGCGCACACTCGCGCTCAAGGTCAATAAGCCGCCTCTGGCACTCCTGTATCTCCCTGTCGCGGCGGCTGCGCTCGGCCTCCAGCAGGAGGCGGCGCTCTCCCATCTCCCGGACGGATGCGCGAAGTGCCTCGCAGTTTTCGCCGGCCCGCTTAATCCTCTCTTCCAGAAAGCTGAGTTCCGCGCGCATCTCCATATCGCGCTGCCTTCTCTCGCCTGCCAGGGTTTCGCGCTCCTGCGCGCTGCGCCGCATTTCTTCAAGCAGGGCGCCAAGCTCCCTGAGGGATTGCTCCGCCGAGCTTTTTTCGGCAAGAAGAGCCGCGTCCTTTGCCGTGATATCGGCTATCTCGGCACTGAGCCTTCCGCTTTTTTCCGCGGCGTCGGCGCGGCCGCGAAGCCTTTCGGCGATCTGCGCATCAAGCCTGTCGGCTTCTTTTTTATGCTCCTCGGCCTCATTTTCGGCGGCTTTTATCTGCTCGTCTATTTCCGCGAGCCGCCCGGCGAGGCCGCCTCCCCTGTTCATCAGGGAATTGAGTTCCGCCTCGGCCGCCGCACTCAGCTCCGATAAATGGCGGGCCTGGGCCGTCAGCCTGAGCACCTCGTCGTCCTGTTCGCGTTTTTCGGTTTCGGCGGTACCCATCTCAAAAACGGCGGCCTCGAGCTGCCTTTTGGCCTCAAGGTATTCGTTTTCGGCGGCCTTTACTCTCTTTTCGGCCGCTTCGAGCGAGGCGCGCAGCCTTGATAACTCCTCCGCCCGCGACAAAATGCCGACGTTGCGCCCGGCGCTGCCGCCCGTCATTGAGCCGCCCGGATTAATAAGCTGGCCGTCCAGAGTTACAATGCGGAAGCGGTATGAAAACTTCTTGGCCATTCTTATCGCGTTGTCTATATTATCAGTGACGACTGTGCGCCCTAAAAAGTTTCCGATAATATCTTCATATTTATTGTCGTATTCGACAATTTCGGAGGCAAGGCCGAGGCATCCCGGCTCGCTTCGCACGTCCTCGGACAGTTTTCTTCCCCGTATGGTCGTCAGGGGGAGGAATGTGGCGCGGCCCGCGTCAAGCCTTTTGAGCATGCTGATGGCGGCCTTTGCATTTTCCTCGCTGTCTACTACTATGTTCTGGAGCGCGGGGCCGAGAGCGACCTCAATTGCCAGCGTGTATTCACGCCCCGTGCGCACAAGGCTTCCCAGCGGCCCGTGCACACCTCGCAGCTTGCCGCGCCCGCTCTCCTGCATTACCGTCCTTACGGATTTGGAGAACCCCTCGTACTCGCGTTCCATGTCGGACAGCAGTCCGACGCGGGATTGGAGGTCGCGCAGCTCCTGGCGGGATTTGAGGAAATGCTCCTCGGCGGCGGCCTGGCTTTTTTCCCGCGCCGTCCTCCGGAGCTGATACCCGTTTATAATATTCTGAAGCGAAACCTGCCTGTTTTTTGCCGTTTCAAGCTCTTTTTCAGTCTCGGCTTCAGCCTGCGAGGCTTTTTCGGCCTGCTCCCGCGCCGTCTTTATCTCGGCTTCCAAATCCCCTGACGAGAGCTTCAGTTCCTCAGCTGAGGCCCGCAGGGCCGACAGGCGCAGTCCGGCCTGCTCCCTGTGCATGTTTTCGACCAGCAGGCGCGAGCGCAGGGCCTCCGTCTCGCGGTCTATATCCCCCGTCTCTTCGGCGGCCTTTTCGCAGAGCGCAATAAGCTCCGAAGCCCTGTTCCTGAGCTCCTCCCGCTCTTTTTCTATTTCCGCGGCCCTGGAGCGGCGCTCCTCTATCTGGGCTTTCAGGCTCTCCTCCGACGCCGCACCGCGTTCCCTCTCGGCCTCGGCCAGCCTGAGGTTTTCGCTGTTGTTCTCGATATTAGTCCGCAGAACCGCAGCCGCGCTTTGAAGCTCGGCCTCCTCGGCTTCGGCCTGATTAAGCTTTGCGCGTTCGCTCTCGGCCTCTATATCGTGCTCACGCACGGCCTCCGCGCCGGCTTCCGCATCCTTATAAAGCTTTTCAAGCGCCTGACCGGCCTCGTCTTTCTCCCGCTGAGCGTTTTCAAAATCGCTTCGCAGTTTAAGCGCCCCGGAACGGAGCTTGTCCAGCGTTTCCAGCCACAGGGAAACCTCAAGCGCGCGAAGCTCGTCGCGCAGGAGCAGGTATTTTTTCGCGTTTTCCGCCTGCTCTTTAAGCGGCCCGACCTGAAGCTCAAGCTCGTCTATCTTGTCGCTTATGCGCAGGAGATTGGCGTCCGTGCTCTCAATCTTTCGTTCCGCCTCCTCCTTACGGCGGCGGTAACGGGCGATGCCGGCGGCGGACTCGAACACCTCGCGGCGCCCGCCGTTTTTTTCCGATATTATCTCGTCTATTTTTCCCTGCCCTATGACAGAATAGCCCTCTTTTCCGAGTCCCGTGTCCATAAAAAGCTCCGTGATGTCGCGCAGACGCACGGAGCGTTTATTTATGTAAAACTCGCTCTCGCCGCTTCTGTAATACCGGCGCGTGACCATTACCTCGTTTTCCTCCAGCGGCAGGAGGCCGTCTGAATTGTCTATCGTGAGAGTGACCTCGGCAAATCCAAGCTGGGGACGCTGGGCGGTTCCTCCGAAAATCACGTCCTCCATTTTGCCGCCGCGCAGCTCTTTAGTGCTCTGCTCCCCCATGACCCAGCGTAAGGCGTCGGCTATATTTGATTTTCCGCTGCCGTTGGGGCCGACTACCGCGGTGATGCCGTCGGCGAAATTAAGAACGGTCTTTCCCGGGAAGGACTTGAAGCCCTGAAGCTCAAGAGCCTTTAGATGCATGTTCTCCTCCGAAAGCTGTTATCTGTTTAGTTTTTCCAGAGCGGCGCGCGCCGCATCCTGCTCGGCTTCCTTTTTTGTTTTGCCGCTGCCGCGCCCCACGATATTTCCGTTGAGGCTGACCTCTACAAAGAATTCCTTGTTGTGGTCCGGGCCGCGCTCGCCGACTACCTCGTAGCTCAGAACGCTGCCAGGCGTCCGCTGAACCTCCTCCTGAAGCTGCGTCTTGCTGTCGCGCACCTCTTCGGGCCCTTCGTTCCTGGACAGAATAAGCCGCGTAATAAGCGAACGGGCCGTGCCTATGCCGCTGTCGAGGTAAACGGCCGCTATTACGGCCTCCATAGCGTCGGCAAGTATAGAGGGGCGCTCGCGCCCCCCCGACAGCTCTTCCCCGTGCCCCAGCCTCAGCTTTTCCCCGAGGCTTAGCTCGACGGCGGCTTTGTACAAGCTCTGCTCGCAGACCAGGGCGGCGCGTCGGCGCGTAAGCTCGCCCTCGGGCAGGTCGCGGAAATTCCGGTACAGGTAGTCGGCCGCAACAAAACCAAGTATGGAATCTCCAAGAAATTCGAGGCGTTCGTTGTGTCCGTCCGCCTTGTTTCTGTTCTCGTTTGCCCACGAGCTGTGCGTAAGCGCCTGCCGAAGGAGCTTCGGCGAATTGAATTTTATCCCAAGCTTCTCCATGAGCTCACGCATTTTCTGTGTCCTCGTCCGTGAGTTTCATGAGGGAAATATTATCCGCGATATCGGTAATTATTCCCGTTTCGACAAAGCGCATTACCTGCCTGACCGCGTTGAAAATTGCCTTGGCGTCGGAAGAGCCGTGCGCCTTTATTACGGGTTTGGAAATACCTAGAAGCGGGGAGCCGCCGACCTCCCTGTAGTCCATTCTGGTCTTGAACTCGCCCATGCCCTTCCTGATAAGCAGGTACGCGAGCTTCGACATGAAGCTGCGCGTGAAAACTTTTTTAAGTTCGTCCGCAACATACTTTGCAAGGCCTTCCGAGCCCTTGAGCAGGATGTTTCCCGAATAGCCGTCTGTCACTATTACGTCCGCCACGCCCTGCTCGACATCGCGAGCCTCGACGTTTCCGACAAAGCTAATCCTGCCCCGGCCGTCCGCCTGGCGGAGCAGCTCGTATGTCTGCCGCTGCAGCGGCAGTCCCTTCGTCTCCTCCACCCCAATGTTAAGAAGCCCGACCCTGGGCTTTGGAAGGTCGTGGAGGCGCTGCATATAAAAAGCGCCCTGATACGCAATCT
>JBMNQI010000037.1:0-23345 GCA_050944055.1 Oscillospiraceae bacterium
CCACCTCGACGTTGAAATGTCCGGCGTTGCATAAAAGCGCGCCGTCCTTCATTTTATCGAAGTGCCGGGCGGTTATGACGTCCCTGCAGCCTGTGGCGGTGACAAATATGTCGCCCAGGGGAGCGGCTTCGTCCATAGTCATGACCCGGTAGTTTTCCATTGTGGCCTCAAGCGCCTTAAACGGATCTGTTTCCGTAACTATCACGTCGGCGCCCATGCCCTTCAGCCTCAGGGCTATGCCCCGCCCGCAGTAGCCGTACCCGGCGACTACGGCAGTCTTTCCCGCTATTAACAGGTTTGTAAGATGCATGAGCGCGTCCGCTACGGACTGGCCTGTCCCGTATTTGTTGTCGAAATAATGCTTGCATTTTGCGTCGTTGACATTGACCATCGGGAAGGGGAGAGCGTTTGCCGCCGCCCGGGCGCGCAGGCGCCGTACGCCCGTCGTCGTCTCCTCGCAGCCTCCGATGAGGCATTCACGCAGATCGGAGCACTCGGAACAGAGCAGGGATACAAGGTCGCCGCCGTCGTCAATAATTAGATGCGGTTTATGGCCGAGCGCGTATTTAAGATGAGCTTTGTATTCAGTTTCGCTCACTCCCCGGCGCGCAAAGACGGAAAGCCCGTAATACCGGGCGAGGGCCGCGGCGACATCGTCCTGAGTCGACAGGATGTTGCAGCCCGTGAGCGCGACCTCCGCCCCTCCGGCGCGCAGGGCGAGCGCCAGGACGGCTGTTTTAGCCTCAAGGTGGATGGACATTGTTATGCGAATTCCCGAAAAAGGCAAATCGCGCTCCAGCTCAAGGCGCAAGGCCCTCATGACCGGCATAAAGCTCTCCGCCCATTTGATCTTCCTCAGACCCGATTCGGCCGACGCGGACTCGTTATATATGCTCAACGCCATACCTCCGATAGACATATCCAAATTTATTTGCCATAAATTGATTTCAATTTATGGCAAATTCAGTCTGCTGCACCTGAGCAGCGACGCTTATGGGGCTCAGGCAAAGCCTATTGCTTTCTCCTGAGATGCCATTTGTTTTATTATTCTCAATGTTCTGAATAAGAGTAAGCAAGTGCGTTGCCTCTGACGGGCAACCGCGTATATGCCTAACGGATATTTTATCATAAAAATTCTGATACATAAAGCTCAATTATACCTAATTTGTTATTTTTTTATGAATTTGTGGACATCAAACGAATTTTAGGGTAGAATCTTCCTTAGAATAAGTGTATCGTCTGCTTTTCCGGGAGGTATTATTTTGGATTCTTTCAACCGCTGGCTTGACAGGTTCTGCTACCGTCATCCGCGCTTCGGCATAAAGAACCTGATGAAATATATCGTGGTATTGAATATTGCGGTCTACATCCTTTTCATGGTTGACACACGTATGGTGTTCATCAAATACCTGTATTTCAATCCCTTAAGCATACTCAGAGGGCAGTTCTGGCGCTTGCTGACATATGTTTTTGTTCCGGTGGAGGCTAATGTACTGTTTTTCGCTATCATGCAGTACTTCTATTATTTTATCGGGACAAGGCTCGAAGCGGAATGGGGATCCGGCAGGTTTACGTTCTACTATGTTTTTTCGGTTCTGGTTTCCGCGCTGATCGGGGTATTTCTCTATTTGCTGACAGGTTCGCAGTATTTAGACCTGCTGAGCGCGAATTATATAAACCTGTCGCTGTTTTTTGCTTTCGCCACCATGTATCCGGAGGCGCGCGTGCTCCTGTTTTTCTTTATCCCCGTGAAAATTAAATGGCTGGCTGTTATAACGGCGGCTTATTATCTTTTCTCCGTCGCGCGTTATTTCGCAATGTTCCCGTACAACCTGATGCCGATAGCGGCGCTGATCGCCTATTTCCTGTTTTTCGGCAATACGCTGATACGGCTTATACGCGAGACCGTCGGAACGCTTTTCCGCAGGCCTTATAACCAGAAGGTCGTAAATTTCAGCAGGATTAAAAGGAGCGCCCGCAAAAAGGCGGCGGGAAATCCGGGCAAGAGGAAAGAAACTCCATATACAAGGAAATGCGCAGTCTGCGGGCGAACTGACGCCGAGTTCCCAAACCTTGATTTTCGCTATTGCTCAAAATGTGCCGGGTATCACTGCTTTTGCGAGGAGCATATAAACAGCCATATACACTTCACTGAATAAAACCCTCATACAATTCTGGCATACATGCAGCAGTCTTTAATGACGCCCTGCTTGACGGCAGCCTTGCGCATGACGCCCTCGAGAACAAAACCCGCTTTTTCGAGGACGCGGCGCGAGGCTATGTTGTCTGAATAGGGCTCCGCGAATACGCGCATCAGCCCCAGCTCGCCGAAGGCTAATCCGCAAATCTCGGTTACGGCGCCCGTCATAACGCCTCTTCCCCAATAGGGTTCGGCCAGCCAGTAACCGAGCTCCGCGGTCTTGCTGTGGACGTCTTTGCCGTATGCAAGCCCGATGCTGCCTGCCGCCTCTCCGCCTATATCGATAGCCCTTATAAACTGGCCTTTTTCAGTCGAGCAGGCGGCGATGAAGCCGAATGCGTCGGCGATTGTATAAGGGTGAGGGAACAGGTCTCGAAGGTTGCGCCAGATTTTAATATTATTGGCATAACGGGCGATCGAAAAAGCGTCTGCCTCTATGAACGGACGGAGCGTAAATTCCATGCCAGCCTCCTAAACTACAGCGGCCGCCTTTGCGGCAGCCGCTGATCTGTTTGGCCTGTTATACTTCAGCCCAGGTTTTTTACAATCTGCTCGGTGTCGAGCGCAATCATGAGTTCCTCCTGCGTGGGGATGACAAAGATTTTAGCGGGGGAATAGTCGGCTGAGATGATCCCCTCTTCGCGGAATCCGCGGTTCTTGTCCTTGTCGAGCTGGAGTCCCATAAAACCGAGGCCTTCGGCTATGGCCTGCCGGGCGGTATCAGCGTTCTCGCCTATCCCCCCGGTGAATACCAGGGCGTCTACCCCGTGCATTGCTGCGGCGTATGAACCGACGACCTTGCGGACGCTGTATGTGAAAATGTCGACGGCGTTCTGGGCACGCGTATCGCCCTCGCTTGCGGCGTAGCTGAGATCGCGAAAGTCGGAGGAGAGGCCGGATATGCCCAGAAGCCCCGATTCCTTGTTCAGTATTGTCATGACCTCGTCGACATTGATTCTCTCATGCTCCATGATGAACTGAATGATCGTCGGGTCAATATCTCCGGAACGCGTGCCCATAGGCAGGCCGACAAGAGGAGTAAAGCCCATTGAAGTGTCGACGCTTTTGCCCTTGTCGACGGCGCAGACGGAAGAGCCGTTACCGAGGTGGCAGGAAATGATTTTGAGATCGTTCAGACTGCGGCCCATAAGCTCTGCCGCGCGGGAGGAGACATAGCGGTGAGATGTACCGTGGAAGCCGTAGCGCCGTATCTTGTATTTTTCATAGAACTTATATGGAATAGCATAGAGGAAGGCCTTTGGGGGCATAGTCTGATGGAAGGCGGTATCAAACACCGCGACCTGCGGGACATCGCCCATAACTTCCTTGCAGGCGTTGATGCCGATTATATTGGGCGGGTTGTGAAGCGGGGCGAGCGAAATGCATTCGTCGAGAGCGGCAAGAACTTTATCGGTGACGAGCACTGAATCTGAAAATGTCTCGGCTCCGTGGACGACGCGGTGGCCGACGGCGTCGATTTCGCTCATTGACTGTAGCACGCCCTTGTCCTTATCTGCGAGCAGTTCCAAAACGACTTTTATTGCGTCGGAATGGTTTTCCATCCTGATTTCAGCTTTATAGGTTGGCGTGCCGAATTTTGTGTGGCAAATTTTCCCGTCTATGCCAATCCGTTCGCAGTTACCTTTGGCCAGGGCTTTTCTTTCAGCTGAGTCAAAAAGCTGATACTTAAGCGACGAGCTTCCGGTGTTAATTACCAGAATCTTCATTGATACATCTCCCAAAACTTGTATTCTGTTAATCCATAGTGTAATATAAGGATTATTGCCATTTATTTTACTCCATAGGTCCCAAAAAGACAACCTTTTTTCAATTAGTTTTACTTTTTTGAGGTTTTTATATGTCGGTAGCGGGCATAGTGTCAGAATACAATCCTTTTCATATGGGGCATGTTCGCCATATCGAGCTGACGCGCGAAGCGCTGCCGGGCTGCAGTATTGTCGCTGTGATGAGCGGAAACGTAGTGCAGCGCGGAGAATTCGCGATCATGCAGAAGCACGCAAGAGCGGAGGCCGCGGTGAGAGGGGGCTGCGACCTTGTGCTGGAGCTGCCGGCCGCCTGGGCGCTGTCCTCTTCCGAGGGCTTCGCGGCGGCGGCGGTGTATCTGCTTGGCGCTCTGGGACAGGTGACACATTTAAGCTTCGGCTGCGAAGCCGGCAGTATTGACCCTCTCCGGGAAGTTGCGGACGCTCTGTTAAATGAAAGATTCCCCGAGTTATTGAGGGAAGAGCTGTCTTCGGGCCAGAGCTTTGCTTCAGCAAGGCAGAAGGCGGCGGAAAAGGTACTCGGCCGGGCCTGCTCCTTCATGTCGAAGCCCAACAACATTCTTGCGATTGATTACTTAAAGGCGCTGCAGGCCCTGTCGCTGAATCTGGAGCCTGTTGCGATAAAGCGGGAGGGCGGGGCTCACGACGGGAAAGGCGGCAAATACCCTTCGGCTATGGAGATACGGGAGCTTCTATTCTGCGGGAAAGAGATCCCTTATAGCTTTCTGCCGGAAGGCTCAAGGAAAGTGCTGGCCAGGGAGGTGGAAGCGGGCCGCGCCCCGGTGAATTATGTAAACTCTGAACGGGCGATTCTCGCGCGCCTGCGTGCGCTTGGCGACGAGGAGCTTATGGTTGCAGACAATTCGGGAGAGGGGCTGTGGCGAAGGTTTAAGCAGGCTGCCGGGAGCTGCACCTCGGTGGAGGGCATAATTGAGGCGGTGAAGTCAAAGCGCTATGCGCATTCGAGAATCAGGCGCATGCTTATGAGGGCCTATCTCGGACTAGGCGTTCCGGCCGGCCGGCCCCCGTACCTGCGCGTGCTTGCCGCGAACAGCGCTGGGAGGGAGCTGCTGCGATCAGCTTCAAAAACCGCTTCTCTGCCTATCATAACAAAACCGGCGCACGTAAGGCGGCTTAGCGGCGAGGCGCAAAAAGCGTTCCTAGGCGAGGTGCGCGTCACTTCCCTCTGCTCGCTTGCGGCGCCGGATATTAGCGCCATAACACCTCTGGACGAGTGGAAGAGAGGCCCGGTCATGCTCTGAGAAGGACGGGCGGGATGCGGCTCAATACGCCCAACGGCAGGGCCTCAGGCTGAAAAATGCGCCCGGCAATTGCTTGCCGGACGCATTTAACTGTATTGCGATATTTATTCAGGTATTAATCATTTAGTCAGGCTGGCGACCTCGTCCGCAAAGTTATCGACGCGCTTTTCGAGCCCTTCGCCCTTTTCAAAGCGGACAAAGCCGGTCACAGCGATCTCGCCCCCGAGCTCTTTTGCGGTATTGGCGACATGCTGGCCGACGGAGATCTTATTTTCCTTTATAAAGGGCTGGTTGAGAAGGCAGACCTCCTCGAAATACTTGTTAATACGGCCCTTGACCATGTTTTTCGCTATCTGGGCCGCCTTGGCCTCGTCCATGTTGCGGGCCTTGTTTTCTTCGATAGCTTTGGTATACTGGATTTCTTCCTCTTTCTTCAGCTCCTCGGCGGGTACTACGCTGCTGTCGAGGTACAGGGGGCGCATGGAAGCGGCCTGCATGGCAATATCCTTGCCCAGTTCCTGAATGGCGGAATCATCCTTAATATTATCGGAGACCTTCAGGTTGACGAGGACTCCTATCCTTCCGCCGCCGTGTATATAAGCCACGTTTATGCCCTCGGAATAACGCGCGAAACGGCGCACCTTGAGGTTCTCGCCGATAACAAGTATCTTCTCCTGGAGCGCCTGGGTAATCGTCATGTCCGTTCCGGGGTAATTCATTTCCATCAGGGTGTCGAGGTCGGCGGGGTTTTGGGCAGCCACAACCTTGGCAACATCGAGCACGAAAGACCTGAAAACCTCATTCTTTGCTACGAAATCCGTTTCGCTGTTGACTTCGACGATAGCGCCCACACCGTTTTCAACTATTGCGGTAACAATACCCTCTGCCGCGATTCTCGATGCCTTTTTCTGAGCGGCGGCCAGGCCTTTTTCACGCAGGAACTCTATAGCCTTGTCAATATCTCCATCCGAGGCGGCAAGAGCCTTCTTGCAGTCCATCATACCCACGCCGGTCATAGCGCGAAGATTTTGAACATCCTTTGCTGTAAAACCCATATTGTCTCTTCTCCTTTAAAAAAGGCGCGCATATCGGCGCGCCCTCTAGTATTATTCCTCTGCGGGCGTTTCTTCCCCGGCTTCGGCCTTGGCCTCGACGGGTTCGTCGCTCAGCTCAAGCTCTTCTCCCTGCCTGCCTTCGGTGACGGCGGAGGCAATGGCCTTGGAAATCAGGCGAATAGCGCGTATTGCGTCGTCATTGCCGGGAATTACGTAATCAATCTCGTCCGGGTCACAGTTAGTGTCCACTATGGCGATAATGGGGATATTCAGCTTGCGTGCCTCGGCTATAGCGTTGCGTTCCTTGCGCGGGTCCACAATAAATAGAGCGGAGGGCAGCCTGCGCATATCCTTCACGCCTCCGAGATACTTTTCAAGACGCGCGATCTCGGCCTCAAGCTTTATGACCTCTTTCTTGGGAAGCATGTCGAATGTGCCGTCTTCCTGCATCTTGCGAAGCTGCGCCAGACGATCGACACGGCCGCGCATGGTCTTGAAGTTGGTGAGCATGCCGCCGAGCCAGCGCGCATTGACATAAAACATGCCTACGCGTTCGGCCTCTTCCTTGATAGCGTCCTGAGCCTGCTTCTTGGTTCCGACAAACAATATGCTGCCGCCGTTTTCGGCGGTTTCGCGCACAAAGCTGTAAGCTTCCTCAAGCTTCTTGACGGTCTTCTGCAGGTCGATAATATAGATCCCGTTGCGTTCTGTGAAGATGTACGGAGCCATCTTCGGGTTCCAGCGCCTGGTTTGGTGGCCGAAGTGTACGCCGGCCTCCAAAAGCTGTTTCATTGATACTACTGCCATTAATTTTCCTCCTGTTTTGTTTAGCCTCCGCAGGCTTCATCCAGTTCCGACACCGAATGGCACAGACGGAAAAGTCTGCCTGCGTGTGTAATGCCGATACAGTATAGCATAATAAGAATTTAATTGCAAGTTTAATTTTTATCGAGATTATAATCTCGAAAACTCTTTACCGGCGCAGAAAAATGATATAAAATAAACATTAATATTATTCTCTAAACAAACCCTATTAAATCCCCCGTTTTTCGCGCGACAGCATAAAAAAAGCGTGAAGTTCCGTTTAAAGCGAAAGAGCGCATTTGCTGCATCAGCCCCAGAACCAGCCTTTTCTTATCGGGCGGTCGAATTCGCATTCCACAAGTATTATATCCTCGCCTATTTTCCGGATACTCGCCCAGGGCACCACGAAGTCGTCGCCGCGGCCAAACAGGCCGAAGAACCGCGCTGGCCCGGGGATTATCAGCGACGTCACGCAGTTGGCGGCAATATTGATAGTCATGTCGCACGGGTAGCCCAGGCGGCAGCCGTTTTTTATATTGATTACCTCTTTGCAGCGTATTTCCGAGAACCTGCATTCCATTTCGCTGCCCCCTTTATGATAATTGCCTGTCGGCTATGATATTATATTTGTGTCAGGGAACGCATATGATTTTTGAATTTGACAAATCATCCAAAACGGTCTCCGAGCTGCTTGCGGAAGAGGGGGCGGCGCCCGATACCACGTGCGGCGGCCGCGGCACCTGCGGCAAATGCCGTGTTCGCGCCTCAGGCAAGCTGTCCTCAATAACCGCGGCTGAACGAAGCCTGCTGACGCGGGAGGAGATTGCAGCCGGTGTAAGGCTCGCCTGCCAGGTTAAGCCCGCCGGCCCGTGCTCTGTGAGGCTTGAGGAAAGGCGAGGCCAGATAATACTGACCGGCGGGATGCTGCCCGATTTCACTTTCGGGCCTGAACGCGGCACGCTGGGCTTTGCCGTCGACGTCGGGACGACGACGCTTGCAGGCTACCTCTACGATCTCAAAGCCGCGAAGCTTCTAAACGAGGTTTCCGCACTCAACCCTCAGCGCATATACGGCGCCGATGTTATCTCGCGCATGCAGAAATCGCTTGAGGGCGGAGAGCGGGAGCTGTCGGACTGCATACTCCGCGGTATAGATTCTCTGGCTCTCAAAGCGGCCGGAAACAGAGCCGGGGATATAGATTACATAGTCATAGCCGGCAATACGGCAATGCTGTACCTGCTTACGGGGAGAAGCGTCGGCTCTGTCGCGAGGGCCCCGTTCGAAGCGGACTGTCTCTTCGGCGAAACCGTCACCGCGTCCGGACTGGGGCTCAGGATCCCGAAAAAAGACGCGGCCGTATACCTGTGCCGCTCAGCTTCCGCATATGTCGGCGCGGATATAACGGCTGCCGCGCTTTCCTCCCGCCTCGCCTCGCGCAATGGAGCGAACCTGTTAATAGACGTCGGCACAAACGGAGAGATGGTTCTGTCGATCGACGGCAGGATGCTGTGCTGCTCGACCGCGGCGGGACCCGCGCTTGAAGGAGCGGGCATCAGTATGGGAAGCGGCGCTGTAGCGGGAGCTGTCAGCCGCGTAAGCGCGGAAAACGGCGCCATCGCCTGCGAGGTTATCGGGGGAGGGAAGGCCCAAAGCATATGCGGCAGCGGGATAGTGGACGCGGTCGCGGCTTTTTTGAAACTCGGAGCTGTGGACGAGACAGGCCGCATAAATAAGGAAGCGTCCCGGGAGCTTGGGATACTTATGGAGGCGGACGGCGAAGAGGGTCTGCGCCTTGCGGATAAGCTTTATATAACGCAAAAGGATATTCGGGCCGTTCAGCTTGCAAAAGCGGCGATTTGCGCCGGCTGCATAGCCATTTTGAAGCACTGCGGGCTAAGGCCGGAGGAGGTCGACACGCTTTTTCTTGCGGGGGGCTTCGGCAGCTTCATAGATCCCGTCTCAGCCGAGAGGATAGGCCTGATCCCCGCTCCGCTGGGGAGGAAGGCCGTCGTGCTCGGCAACGCCGCGGGAGCCGGCGCCTCGATGATACTGCTCTCCGGAGCGGAGAGGGCGGCCTCGGAGGCTCTCGCGTCTTGCATGGAGACTGTTCCGCTTTATAAGGACGAAATTTTCCTTGAAGAATATATAAACCGTATGATTTTTGAATAAACAGGAGGGCAAATTAATGTCGGTGATTAGCGAAATCAACACGCTGCTGCAGCAGGGGCGCAGCAAAAAAGTCAAAGAGTGCGTCTCGACGGCGCTCGGGGAGGGATATTCTCCTGAAACCATACTCAACGAGGGCCTTCTGGAGGCTATGAGCGAAGTCGGCAGAAAATTCAAGGCGGACGAGATATTTGTCCCCGAGGTGCTTATAGCGGCGCGGGCCATGAACAGCGGCCTTGAGGTTCTCCGCCCCTATCTTGTAAAAGAGGGAATAGAATCCAAGGGAACTGCGGTTATAGGTACGGTCAAGGGAGATCTGCACGATATAGGAAAGAATCTCGTCCGCATGATGATAGAGGGCCGCGGGCTTACGGTCATAGATCTGGGAGTGGACGTCTCCGCGGAGCAATTCTGCGATGCCGCCGTCGAGCATAATGCGAGGATAGTATGCTGCTCCGCGCTGCTGACGACGACTATGACCGAGATGCGCGCCGTCGTTGAGGAGTTCAAGTCCAGAGGCCTGCGCGACAAGGTCAAGATTATGATCGGCGGCGCTCCGGTCACACAGGCCTATTGCGACGAGATAGGCGCGGACTTCTACGCCGATAACGCGGCTTCCGCGGCTGAGCTCGCGCTTGAAATTGTCAGCCGTGGATGAACTGATTGCAGAGGCCCTGGCGTCGGGCTTTGACCACGCCGCCGAATTGAATATGGGGGCGCTGGAATTTCTGCCCGAGGTGCGGGAAATGTGCGCAGCGGACCGCTGCGGCAGCTTCGGCAAGTGCTGGACCTGCCCGCCGGGCTGCGGGACATTGGAGGAAATAAAGGAAAAAGCCTCGCGTTATAAACGCGGGCTCCTTCTCCAGAGCACCGGCCGGCTTGAGGACGATTTCGATATCGAGACAATGGAAGAGGTCGAAAAACGCCACAGGGAGAGTTTTTTAAGCTTTGTTCGGAAGATAAGAAAGCGTTTCCCGGGCGCTTTGCCGATGGGCTCGGGCGGCTGCCGCATATGCGCGGACTGCACTTATCCGGACTCTCCGTGCAGGTACCCGGAGCTGGCTTTTCCGTCTATGGAGGCATACGGGCTTTTTGTCAGCAGAGTCTGCGAAAAGTCGGGACTGCCTTATTATTACGGGAAAAGGACCATCACTTACACAGCGTGTATTCTTTTGGACTGAAGCGGGTTTCTATATGAAAGGAGAAGCTATGCCGTACGCAAAAGGCGCAAGAAAAATCGCTCTAAACCTTCTTATTACAATAGTACTTGGGCTTGCATACTTATATTTGAAGCTGCCGGCTATAAACCTTCATGACACAAGCTTCTATATGTTCTTTTTCACGCTGTCGCTAATATACATTATCGCGGCGGTGGTGACGCAGGGAATATTCAGGGAGCAGGACAGGGAAGCGATAAAGCGTTCTCTAAAACATAACTGCCTCGTGCCTATTATTATCTGCGTCGCTCTGCTTGGGTTTGTCATTATTGGCGGGATTCTGTCGAGCGTGCTGTTCCGGTCGCGCGCGTACCGCAGGCTGATAACAGTGGAACCCGGCGATTTTGCAAGCGAGGTCACGGAGATAAGCTACAGCGAGATACCTATGCTCGACGCCGCTTCCGCCGAAAAACTTGGCGACCGCAAGCTCGGCGAGCTGTCGGACATGGTCTCGCAGTTTGAGGTGACCTCGGACTACACGCAGATAAACTTCAGGGACCGCCCTGTCCGCGTAACTCCTCTTATGTACGGCGACGCCATAAAATGGCTCAATAACCGCGGGAAGGGCCTGCCCGCGTATGTAGTAATCGACATGGTTACTCAGGCAGTCGATGTCGTACGCCTCGACGAGGGGATGAAGTATTCTAAAAGCGAGTATTTCTTCCGCAATGTCGACAGGCGCCTGCGCTTTTTGTATCCGACATTTATGTTCGATACGCCGAGCTTTGAAATAGACGAGGACGGGACGCCTTTTTGGGTATGCCCGAGGATAGTGAAGACTATCGGCCTGTTCGGAGGGACCGACATAAAGGGGGCGGTTCTGATGAATGCCATTACGGGCGAATGCGAGTATTATGAGGATGCTCCCACGTGGGTGGACAGGGTCTATTCCGCCGAACTGATAATGGAGCAGTATGATTATTACGGCAAATATATTAAAGGCTTTTTCAACTCCATTATCGGCCAGAAGGAAGTCACGGTGACTACCGAAGGCTATAACTATATAGCGCTCAAAGACGATGTCTATATGTATACCGGAATCACAAGCGTAGGAACCGACGAGAGCAATGTCGGCTTCATACTCAGCAACCTGCGCACAAAGGAGACAAGGTACTATGCCTGCGCGGGCGCGGAGGAGTATTCAGCCATGTCCTCGGCCGAGGGCGTCGTTCAGCACCTGGGTTATTCCGCGACTTTCCCGCTGCTTCTCAATATATACGGCCAGCCGACGTATTTTCTTGCCCTGAAGGACAACGCCGGGCTTGTGAAGATGTACGCGATGGTTAACGTTCAGCAGTACCAGATAGTCGCAACGGGCTCATCCGTGAGTGAATGCGAGGCGGCATACCGCAAGCTTCTGACGCAGAATAATATCACGGGGAACGCGGGTGAGAGCGGCAACGTCACGGAAGGCGTGATAACCGAGATAAAAGAGGCGGTCATAGACGGAAATACGCGCTATTATTTCCGGCTTGACGAAGGCGGCTCATACTATGTCGTCTCTGCTAACGATAACGAGCTTGCGGTTATTTTAAACGTGGGAGACAGGGTGAAGATATCCTGGACCGGAGAAGGCGAAATGCTCACGGTGCTCACTATGGAAAGAGCGTGAACTTATACTAATAAGCGGATTTGGGGGCGGTATATACCGCCCCCAAGCTTATCTGAGAATATTCAAGTTGGTATGGGCATTTGACCCAGGCCGCATGCAAGGCCGCGTCAGTGAGAGTTTTTGCTTTGCCTGTTTCTTATTAAGCGGGAGAATGCCGCGTAACCCGCTATTTCTCCTTTATATAGCCTACGGCTTCAATCTCTACAAGGAATTCGGGCCTTGCCATGGCCGCGGCCTGAAAAACCGTGCTGGCCGGAGGGTTCTCCAGCAGGGAAGGGGCATGGCGGCGGTAGAAGTCCTGTTCCGCGGCGCGCATCGCAAAATAGTTTTTGATATCGCTGAGGATAATCGTATTCTTTATCATATACTCCAGGCTGCTGCCCGCCTCTTCCAGCGCCTGCTTTAAATGTGTCATAACAGTCTCCATCTGCCCCTGAATCGTCGTATCGATGCAAAAGCCCGTCTCATCGTCCAGCGCGGTCTGTCCCGAGACAAATACGAGATTGCCGGCTATAACCGAGTTTGCAAAAATCGGCGTATTCTTTCTGACATTGGGATAGACTTGCGCAACGCCGCCTCGCATACATGGAATCTTTCTGAAGTTCTCGCTCATTTTTATTGCCTCCTTTTTTCATTCTTTAATCATTATACATATCAATTTCGCAAATATAATACCATGAACACATTAATACATAAAAATAAATAAATTATGTTGACAATATAGTGTGACATACAGTATAATAATTCCAGGGAGGCGAAAATGTGATTGATCAGAATGTGCTCGGCAGTATGCAGACCGAACTGAGAAGAGGCATACTGTCTCTTGCGGTCCTGAGCCAGTTGAAAGAACCCCGGTACGGGTACTCGCTGCTGCAATGCCTGGAAGAGAAGGGATTATCTATTGAAGCGAATACGCTTTACCCTCTTATGCGGCGTCTGGAAGCTCAGGGTCTCCTGGAGAACACCTGGGACACAAGCACCGCGAGGCCAAGAAAATACTACGTTCTAAGCGATATGGGAAGAGAAGTACTATGTGAACTGACGAAGGAATGGCAAAAAAACTGTGAAGATCTGAATAAACTTCTGGGGGAGGCCAGTCATGAGTAATTTAATTGAGCGCTATATTTATGCCGTGGCGAAGAGGTTGCCGGAGGATATCCGGGAAGACGTGAAAAGGGAGCTGCGTTCCAATTTTGAGGATATGCTATCCGACAATCCGGGCGAAGAGGAGATAAAAAATCTACTGCAGGAAATGGGCAGTCCCTCAAAGCTTGCGCTAAAGTACCATCCAAACCCAAGGTATCTTATCTCGCCGGAAATCTTCGACGATTACATGACAGTTTTAAAGATCGTGGCCATCACTTTGGCAGCTTTGACGGCTGGCCTTGCCGTGTTCAAGGTTGTTTTTGGAATAAGCGGCAATATAGGCGTTCCGGAAATGGCAGCTAAAATCATTGTAAGCTTTTTGTCCAGCGCGTTTTCTGGCGTTGTTCAGGCATTCTTTTTTGTAACAATTGTTTTCTTCTGCGTCGAATACTTCGGCAAGAGCAGAGGACCCGGACCCTGGAATCCGAAAGATCTCCCGGAAGTACCCACAAATTCTAAAACGATTATTAAACGCGGAGATACAATAGCAAACGCGGTATTTTCAATACTGTTTACCGCGCTGTTTTTAATCGGGACGCTGCGCCGTCCGCAGTTTTTCGCCTGGTATGAGGCCGGTCTGCCGACCGCTCCGCTTTTCAGCGAGGAGGTCGTACGACAGTTCCTGCCTTTTTATCTTCTAATAATAGCTTTGACGCTTTTTATGATGGTCTATAAACTCATAAAGGGGCGCTGGACCATCGGCGTCGCCGCTGCCCAGTCTCTGTTCAGCATAATCAACATAATAATCGGCATCTCATTTATAACCAGGCCGGACGTTATTACAGGCGAATTCATCGCCCGCTTCGCCGGCAAATTGAAAATTGCCGGCGATACCGTATCCGACTATATACATACAGGCTTTACCGTAATAATCGTACTTATGATACTGGGCATGATCGTAGAGATCGTATCGGCCTTCGTCAACGCGATGAAAAGTTATAAAAATTGTGAATAATCCCCGAAAAAAACGGCTCCGAATTTGTATTCGGAGCCGTAAACACATTCCCTATTCGCCGCCAAGATAGGCCTTTCGCACTTCGTCGTTCTGCAGGAGATCTTCGGCGGAAGCCGAGAGGACCACAGACCCGGTTTCAAGCACATATCCCCGGTTTGCGATGCTCAGAGCCATCTGGGCGTTCTGTTCGACCAGAAGTATGGTCGTCCCTTCCTTATTGAGCGTTTTGATTATATTGAAGATCTGTTCCACAAGCAGCGGGGCGAGGCCCATCGAAGGCTCATCCAGCATCATGAGCTTCGGGCGGCTCATCAAGGCGCGGCCCATTGCCAGCATCTGCTGTTCGCCGCCGGAGAGCGTACCCGCTATTTGCCTGCGGCGTTCCTTAAGACGCGGGAACTGCTCGAATACCTGCTCAAGACTTGAGGGCAGCTGGCTGCTGCTTGATGTATAGCCGCCCATTTCCAGGTTTTCCTGCACGGTCATATTCTGAAAAACCCGGCGACCTTCCGGCACCTGCGCAAGACCCTGCTTGATAAGCGTGTGAGCTTCCGTCTTGCTGATATCTCTGCCTTCAAACTCAATCGAGCCGGTTTTTGAGCGGAGAATGCCGGAAATTGTTTTAAGCGTCGTGCTCTTTCCCGCACCGTTGGCGCCTATAAGTGTAACGATTTCTCCCTTGTTTACCTCAAATGAAATGCCATGTATTGCGTGTATATCGCCGTAATAGACGTTTATGTTGTCGACCTTAAGCAGCGCGGACATATGCTCAGCCACCCTTCTTTCCGAGATAAGCCTCGATGACGGCGAGATTAGACTTAATCTGGGCAGGCGTACCCCTGGCGATGACTCTCCCGTAGTTGAGGACCACTATGCCCTCGCAGATGCCCATGACAAGGTTCATATCATGCTCAATGAGAAGAATGGATATGTGGAAAATATCGCGAATCTTTCTTATGTTTTCCATCAGCTCGGCTGTTTCCGAAGGATTCATGCCTGCGGCGGGCTCGTCAAGCAGCAGGACGGAAGGGTTCGTGGCCAGGGCCCTTACTATCTCAAGACGCCTCTGAGCCCCGTAGGGAAGGCTGCCCGCCTTGAGATGCGCCATGTCGGCCATATCGAGCACCGAGAGCAGCTCGAGCGCCCTCCGGGAGGAAATCTCTTCGGAACGCCAATAGCTCGGCAGGCGCAGAATCGCCGTACCGACACGGTAATCCATTTCGTTATGAAGGCCGATCTTCACATTTTCAAGAACCGTTAGGTTTTTGAAAAGGCGGATATTCTGGAAGGTGCGGGCGATACCCAATTTGTTGAGCTGGTATGTCTTCATCCCGCGCGTATCATATCCGTCAAGGAGTATGCTGCCGCGCGTTGGGACATATACGTTTGTAAGAAGGTTGAAGACGGTCGTCTTCCCGGCGCCGTTCGGGCCGATAAGCCCGGCAATTTCCGTGCGTCCCAATACGAGCGAGAAATCGTCGACCGCTGTCAGGCCGCCGAAATCAATGCCCAAGTGATTTACTTCGAGGACCGGAGTCTTATCGATGTCGCGCTCCGGTATGATTGAGGAGGAAGGCAGGGGTACCATTCTACTCATTGTTTTCCTCCCCCTTTCCTTTTTTAGATTTGTTGTCTTTAATACGCGTAAACACGGAGTTGAGCGAATGGCCCAGGGAGAAGTCATATGTGCCCATCAAACCCGAGGGCTTGAAGATCATGACAATAACAAGAAGAAGCGCGTATATGACCATGCGGTAGTTTGCAAAGCCTCGTAAAAGCTCCGGCAGAAGTGTGAGAACCGTGGCGGATATAACAGAGCCGATAATGCTTCCCATACCGCCCAGCACGACCATTACAAGGTATTCGACAGACTTCATAAAGCCGAAGTTTGAAGGGTCGAGTATCTTTAAATAATGGGCGTAGAGCGCTCCTCCGATACCGGCGAAGAAGGCTGACAGGGCAAAAACCATCGTCTTATAATAAGTAGTGTTTATGCCGCAGCTTTCGGCCGCTATCTCGTTTTCACGTATGGAGAGGATGGCGCGCCCGTGGCGGGATTTAATAATAACTGATATTACGAAGATCGAAACGACCATTACAAAAAAGGCCCAGGTGACAGAAGTGAGCCTCTGAATGCCAGAAAGCCCGAAAGCTCCGCCCGTGAAATCGAGATTCAGAAGTATGACGCGTATTATCTCGCCGAAACCGAGCGTGATGATGGCGAGATAGTCGCCGCGAAGGCGCAGGGCCGGCAAGCCGATTAAGATGCCGAAGATCCCGGAGACGATACCTGCTATTAGCAGGGCCAGGATCATCTCAATACCTGAGGGCAGATCGACAGCGAGTGTAAACAATGCCGAGGAATAAGCGCCTACCGCCATAAATCCGGCGTGGCCGAGAGGGAGCTGCCCGAGGAAGCCGGTGGCGAAATTCAGGCTGACTGCGATAATGATGTTATAGCAGATGGGGATGAACATGTTGGCCTGATACCGGTTGAGCACTCCGCCGTTTATGAGCAGCATTATGATTCCGTATACGGCGCAAACCGCTATAGTATTTAATATGTAGCGGGATTTTGTGGTTTTGAATATCTTCATATCCCTGCCCTACACTTTCTCATTGATTTTCCTGCCGAGAACGCCTGTGGGCTTGAACAGAAGCACTATGATCAGTATACCGAATACGACGGCGTCGGCAAGCGCGGAGGATATGTACGCCTTTGTAAAGCTTTCGGCGATACCTATCAAAAAGCCGCCGAGAACCGCTCCCGGAATTGAGCCAATGCCGCCGAGGACGGCCGCGACGAAAGCTTTTAACCCGAGCATGGAGCCCATCATCGGATCTATCTGGGAATAGGAGCAGCAGTATAGCACTGAGGCGACGGCCGCGAGGCCGGAACCAATGGCAAAGGTAAAGCTTATTGTGTTGTTGACGTTGATGCCCATCAGGCGCGCTGCCTCGGTGTCCTCGGAGACTGCGCGCATAGCTTTGCCGGCCTTGGTTTTATTGACGAGCATAGTGAGTAAAACCATCATAATAACAGAGACTACGATGGTCACGACAGTAGCATTTGAAATGTGAAGACCGGCGAAATCCAGCTGGCCGGGGAAAAGGTTCTGGAACATGCGCGGGTTAGGCGAGAATATGAGCTGCACCAGGTTTTCAAGCAGATAGCTTATACCGATAGCCGTGATTAGCAGGGAAATGCGCGGGGAAGAGCGCAGGGGCTTATAAGCGATCTTTTCGATAACCATGCCCAGAATCGAGCAAAATAGGATGGCAAATATAACGGCGGCTGCGGGCGGCAGACCCAGGCGGGATATTGTATACCATGCAGCATAAGCGCCGACCATGATAATATCGCCGTGAGCAAAGTTTAAAAGCTGTATAATGCCGTAAACCATGGTGTAGCCCAAAGCCACAAGGGCGTAAATGCTGCCTATCTGTATGCCGTTAATTAACTGTGATAGTACGAGCATAGGCGTTCATTCCTTCTGTCTAAATTTATGCTGCCGGCATATAAGCCGGTCCTACGCGTTATAGGGCCGACGTATATGACGGCAACGGCGTGTGCGAAGTCTGACAGCGTAACAGTGGCAAAGCAGGGCAGAGATTTCTCTGCCCTGCTTTGGGCTATCTGTTCTGCGGTTTAGAACTTGCCGTAGAGCGTGTATTCGCCGCCCTGGATCAGAATAATAGAGCAGGTCTTGATCGGGTTGTTGTTGTCGTCGTATGTTACGTGGCCGGTGACGCAGTCCATAGAAGTGGCGTCAAGAGCGTCAATAATAGCTTGACGGCATTCGTCGCTGTTGTCAATGTCCATATTCTGGGAGACCTTCTCGATGGCCGCGATGAGTATCATAGCCGCGTCGTATCCGAGAGCCGCGAGAGCGCTGGGATCCTCATTGTATTTTTCCTTGAAGCTCTTGAGGAAGGTTTGTACGACTTCGCTCGGGTCCTGGTTGGAGTAGTGGTTTGCAAAGTAGAGGCCTTCGAGCACGTCCTTGTTTACGCCCTCAATGCCGAGGACGCCGTCCGCACCGTCAACGCCGAGGAAGGTTGCTTCGAGGCCGACTTCCTTGGCTTGTGTCATAAGCAGGTAAACGCTGTTATAGTAGTCGGGCAGGAAGACTACATCGGGATCCTTGGCCGCGATGTTTGTAAGCTGTGATTTAAAGTCGGAGTCGGTCCCGGCATAGCTCTCCTCGGCGACGACCTCAACGCCGATTTCGGCGCAGGTGGCGATGAAGCTCTCGTAAAGGCCGGTGGAGTAGGCGTCGGAGTTGTTGTAGATTACGGCAGCTGTAGCGGCGCCAAGCTCGCCCTTGGCAAAATTAGCCATTGTGGAACCCTGGAAAGGATCGAGGAAGCAGGCGCGGTATACGTTTTTACCAAAGGATGTAACATCGGGGTGCGTAGCGGTAGGAGTTATAACAGGCATGTTGTCCTCCACGCTGGCCTGCGCTATGGCGATGGCCGGAGTGCTAGTGACGGCGCCGATAATCGCAGCTACCTCGTCGGATGTGACAAGCTTGTTATAAGCGTTTGTGGCTTCGGTTGCGTCGTGCTTGTCGTCATAAGGTATGATTTCAATCTTACGTCCGTTAAGACCGCCGGCGGCATTATACTGATCAACGTAAAGGTTGACTGCGTTTTGTACCGCCGTTCCGTACATGGCGACTTCGCCCGTAAGCGGGCCGACCATTCCGATTTTTATGTTGCCTTCGTCTTTTTTGCTGCAGCCCGCGAAAAGCGTCAAAACAAGAGCGGCGGCAAGAACGAGCGCTAATACTCTTGGCTTTTTCATTTTAAATACCTCCATTTAAAAAGATTGTGAGGGAAGCCCACACAATGCGAATTATTGTGATTATACTATCGGGTCATTTAATTGTCAATCTTTCAAATCCAAAACATTCGAAGAAAAAACCCTCAAATTAAACTTTTGGAACATATGAAAAAATCTTTCCGGAAAAGACATATGTATTTGAGGAGAATACACAAAGGCATTATACATAATGAACCTAAAAAAAGCAATTCTAGAAAACCTAAAAAAACTGTTGCAATTTCTTCAGCGTATGCTTATAATAAATAAGCGCGCAAACGGGGGCGTAGCTCAGCTGGGAGAGCGTACGGTTCGCATCCGTAAGGTCAAGGGTTCGAATCCCTCCGTCTCCACCAAATCTTAACGTCAATATTGATACAATGTTGATCCGCGAAAAAGTCCGGCAATGCTGGGCTTTTTCGCGTTATGGGGAAAAATCGGGCCGCCTCGAGGGGCGGCATTTTTGCTTTTTTGAACCGATATCGTGTAATTATGCACCCGCCCGGCGGCGCTTTTCTGCATTTTGCGAAAAGGCTCGGGAGTTTGCAAAAAAGTACGGGATTGATCAAAATATTGAATACCGCTGAAAAATCTGGGGCGAAAGTACGTATTGAACGCCGGCTTAAAGCCGTACGGAAACGAATTCCGCTTGACGAGCGCCCGATTAACCGGATTTTTTCGCCCGCATGAACTCCTGCATGGCATGGACGGAATCGCCGCTGATGACATGCTCGATGGAACAGGCGTCCCTGTCGGCGACGTCCGCATCGACCTTCAAAACATCGGTCAGAAATCTCCGGATGACATGGTGCTTATTTGAAGTCAGCTTCGCCTGCTCAAGCCCGGCCGGAGTCAAAAATACTTCCCTGTATTTCTCGTTGACAACCAGTCCCTTTTCGGCGAGCGTCGCCATGGCGCTGTTGACGCTCGCTTTCGTAACCCCCAGACGCTCGGCGATATCCGAAACCCTGGCCCCGGAGCTTCCGCCGGAAAGCTCGTAGATCGCTTCAAGATAATTTTCCATTGTGAACGTAAGTTTTTCCATGAGAATTCCTCCGCAGGCCGGAAAGTTATAATACCCTAACTTGCATTGTACACTATATCGCGCAAAAATAAAAGACGCGAGCAAGAAAAATACCCATAAAGTATTGACAATAAAAGTTAGAGGTATTAAACTTATATTTGTTAGTTAATTCTAACTTTATTTTCGGGCGCAAGTTAGAATATTCGAACAATGTGCTTTTAAGTTTAATCAGGGAGGAAGCTATGATGCCTCTTACTATGGCAAAGGCCGGCGACACAAGCTTCATAAAAAAGATCGCCGGAAAGGACGATGTCCGCCGCCATCTGGCGGAGCTGGGCTTCGTCGTGGGCGAGAGCGTAACGGTGGTGTCCGAAATCGGGGGAAACATGATCCTGTCAGTCAAGGACAGCCGGATTGCGCTGGATAAGACGCTTGCGAGCCGCATTATGATTTGAGGAGGGAAAAAATGAAAACCTTAAAAGACGTAAAGCTCGGCGAGACGGCGATCGTCGCGAGGCTCCACGGAGAGGGAGCGGTCAGGCGGCACATCATGGATATGGGCGTGACGAAGGGAACGGAGATATTCGTGCGGAAGGTCGCGCCTCTCGGAGACCCGGTAGAGGTAACCGTCCGCGGCTATGAGCTCAGCATCCGCAAGGGCGACGCGGCAATGATCGAGGTTATTTAAGGAGGGCAATGCGATGAGTATCAAAATCGCGCTGGCGGGCAACCCCAACAGCGGCAAGACGACGATGTTCAACGACCTCACCGGCTCAAGCCAGTATGTGGGGAACTGGCCCGGCGTCACGGTGGAAAAAAAGGAAGGAAGGCTGAAGGGACGCAAGGACATTATCATCCAGGACCTGCCCGGCATCTATTCCCTGTCGCCATACACGCTTGAGGAAGTGATAGCGAGAAGCTATCTGGTCGGCGAAAAGCCGGACGCAATCATCAACATTGTGGACGGCACCAATATCGAGAGAAACTTGTACCTGACGACGCAGCTGGTTGAGCTGGGCATCCCGACCGTGATTGCCGTCAACATGATCGATATCGTCAGAAAGAACGGCGACGTGATCGATTTGAAGAAGCTGGGCGAGGCGCTCGGCTGCGAGGTGGTGGAAACCTCCGCTCTCAAAGGGACCGGCTCGCGCGAGGCGGCGGAAAGGGCTGCGGCGCTTGCGGGAAGAGAAGCGCCGCCGAACAGCCTGCCCTCCGTATTCAGCGGCAGCGTGGAGCACGCGATCGCGCACATTGAGGAATCGATCGAGGGCAGGGTTCCGGACCGCTATCTTAGGTGGTACGCGATCAAGCTTTTCGAGCGCGACGAAAAGGTCAGGGAGGAACTGAAGCTCGACGAGGCGATGCTCGGGCACCTTGAGGAGCATATCGCGGCGTGCGAGCGCGAGATGGACGACGACGCGGAGAGCGTCATCACGAACCAGCGCTACGCGTATATTTCCAAGGTTGTTTCCGCGGCCGTTAAAAAGAAGACACGAAAGGGCGGCACGGCCTCCGACAGGATCGACAGGATCGTGACCAACCGCGTCCTCGCGCTCCCGATTTTCGCTCTGGTCATGTTCTGCGTGTACTACATATCCATTACGACCATTGGCGATATCGTAACAGGCTGGACGAACGACACGCTGTTCGGCGAACTGATCTGCGGCAACCTGCGCGGCTTTTTGAGCGGCGCGGGAGTTGCCGGCTGGCTTACCGGCCTCGTGGTGGACGGCATCGTGGGCGGCGTCGGCGCGGTTATCGGCTTCGTGCCGCAGATGCTGATTTTGTTTTTCATGCTGTCCATCCTTGAGGATGTGGGCTACATGGCGCGCGTGGCGTTCATCATGGACAGGATCTTCCGCGGGTTCGGGCTGTCCGGCAAGAGCTTCATCCCCATGCTGATCGGTTCAGGCTGCTCCGTGCCCGGCATCATGGCGTCCCGCACCATTGAGAACGAGCGCGACCGCCGGATGACCATCATGACGACCTCCTTTATCCCCTGCGGCGCAAAGATGCCCATCGTCGCGCTGTTCGCGGGCGCGCTGTTCGGCGGTTCCGGCTGGGTGGCCACATCCGCGTATTTTATCGGGGTGGCGGCCGTCATCGTTTCGGGAATCATCCTTAAAAAGACAAAGCCGTTTGCGGGCAATCCCGCGCCGTTTGTCATGGAGCTGCCCGCATACCATGTTCCGGCGGCGGGCAACGTGCTGCGCAGCACATGGGAGCGCGGCTGGAGCTTCATAAGGCGCGCCGGCACCGTCATCCTCGCGTCCTCCGTCGCGCTGTGGTTCCTGCAGGCATTCGGCGTTGTTGACGGCGTGTTTCAAATGGTCGAGGACAACAATACGAGCCTGCTTGCCGCCATAGGCCGCGTCGTCGCTCCCGCTTTCGCGCCTTTGGGCTTCGGGACTTGGAAGGCCGCCGTCGCGACCTTTACGGGACTCATCGCGAAGGAAAACGTGGTCGGAACCTTCGGCGTGCTTTACGGCTTTGCCGAGGTTGCAGAGGACGGCGCGGAGATATGGTCGAACCTGGCCGCGGACTTCACCGGGCTTACGGCGTACAGCTTCATGCTGTTCAACCTCCTCTGCGCGCCCTGCTTCGCGGCCATGGGCGCAATCAGACGGGAAATGAACAGCGCGAAATGGACATGGGGCGCCATCGGCTATCTCTGCGTATTCGCTTATGCGATATCGCTCATCGTCTATCAGTTCGGCGCGCTGCTTGCCGGCGGCGGATTCGGAATCGGAACCGTTTTCGCGGCCCTGTGCCTTGCGGGGCTTGTTTATCTGCTGCTCAGAAGGAATCAATACGACGGCCCGGCCGTCGCCGTTTCAAAGGGAAAAGAGACCGCCGATGCTTAGCTTTATTTTTGAAAACCTTGCCAGCGTCATCGCCGGGACCGCCGTTTTCGCGATCGTCGCGGCGGTCGTTATAAAGATGATCCGGGACCGGAAAACCCAAAAAAACTCCTGCGGGTGCGGCTGCTCCGGTTGCCCGGGCGCCGGAAAATGCGGCCGCGACCGATAAGCCGTATCAGGGTATGGGCGGCGCGCGTCCGCATCCCGTTTCCATATCGTGCGCCAAGGTGGTTTTTATGCGGCTGACATATTCACAAATGCGCTATATCCTGGCGATCGGCGTCCTTTCGGAAAAGGGCGCGGGCATACGCGCCTCCGACGTCGCGGCGGCTGAATACTCATCTGTTCTGTGGCTCGTTGTCACTGTGGGCGCGCTGCTCAATATAGCCATCGGGGTACTGTCCGGCTGCTATCTCACGAGGCTTGCCACCGAC
>JBMNQI010000038.1:0-22483 GCA_050944055.1 Oscillospiraceae bacterium
ACGAGAGTATACTCGGGCGCGCTCAGGACAGGGACTTTCTGCGAATCGAGTGCCACCAGCTCCGGGATTACACAAAGAATAAGCAGATGCAGGTGGACGACTACCCATACGGCGGCGGAATGGGCATGGTGCTGCAGGCTGACCCTCTTTTTAATTGCTGGGAACATATCTGCTCCGAAGCTGGCGGCCGGCTGCACACAATACTCATGTCGGCCAAGGGCAAGGTATTCCGCCAGGCGGACGCAAAACGACTTAGCAGGCTGGACCGTTTTATTATCGTATGCGGCCACTATGAAGGCGTCGACCAGCGGTTTGTGGAAGAATGCGTCGACGAGGAGATCTCCATTGGCGACTTTGTTCTCACAGGAGGCGAGATACCGGCCATGGCGGTAGCTGACGCGGTAGCCAGGCTCTGCCCCGGCGTCTTATCCGACGATACCTGCTTCACCGATGAAAGCCACTGGGACGGCCTTTTGGAATACCCCCATTACACGCGCCCATACGAATGGCACGGGCGAAAGGTCCCGGATGTCCTGCTGTCCGGCCACCACGAGAATATTCGAAAATGGAGGCGAAGACAGAGCCTTTTGCTCACCCGTCAGCGCAGGCCCGATATGTTTAATTCGCTTGAGCTTTCTAAAGAAGATTTAAAGCTTTTATCGCAAGGCGATGACGAATAGCGTTATTACAGGGAGTATTTTTTAATCTCCCTGTTTTTTATTTAATCAGTTACCATAATATTCGCCATGCGGATTTATGTTAAATAAGCTGAGAAAAACTTTGTTAGTTATTAACGATTGCGATGTTTTATTTTTGTCGATTACATCAATTATTTCTGTTACTTATTTGTAACTTATAGTTACTATCTAACTAGTGACTGTTATAATTTACCATCCGCGTTTACATAAAAGCCTTTAAAAATTCAGGTCTTATTCCCCACTTTACAAGCGAAAGCATGAAGATATTTGACTAAGCGACTCCACCGAGCTATAATTATTGAGAAAAAGCAAGCATAGCCCCCGGCAGCGCCGCCGTTGCCAATCAGGGCGCCGTCATCCAGACGCATTTTTTCAACATATTGGCGCTGTTTTTTCTATTTTATACAATTCGTAGGAAACGACCAGATTATATCCTGTTTTATCAACGCTTTATTTATAGCTTAACTGTATTGAATTGATTTGCATATCCTTAATCCGCATTCTTGATTTCTGGTGCATTTTCCTGCCTTTCAAGACGTTTTCCGGCCTTTCAGCCGTAAGCTCGGAGGAGATTATGTTTACCAAAAGAAATCGCCCGATTCCGGCCCATTTTAAGATTACGAAGACAGGGATTATTTCGCTGGCAATAGTATTTTGCGTATTGATCGGCGTTATCTCTCGGGTGCAGTCCGCCAGCATGATTGATGTAACCGGCGATACCCGGGACAGGCAAGATTACAAGAAGCTCTCGCTCTCAGCCGATGTCAGCGAAAGCAGAGCCCTGCTTTTAAGCGGTTCTCCCGAATCAAAGCCCTTGATTTACAACGGAATTAGCGCCGCTTTATACAGTTTCGGCGAAGGCGAATGGGTCGACTCCACTGAGGAACGCGTAATTCCATACTCCAGGACGACGATAGAGAATCCTCGCCTCCCGTCAGGTACCGTCCGCATTCTCCGCAGCGGAAGCGACGGGCTTAAGCTATTTCATAAACGCAGCCTGCTGCAAAACGGCAACGAGGTTTATTCCGTCACTGTCTCGACCGATGTCGTTATACAGCCGATTGATGAAATCGCCGAGGTAGGGACGTTTGAACTGAACGCGACCTCCGCCCTGTCTCAGGGCACTGTTACAAGCGACAAGCAATACGTTATCACGCCCGACGGAACGCGCCTGCCCTATGAGCGCGCCGTTCACGTAATGGCAACCGCCTATACAACCGAAAGGCAGTCAAATACGCTTACCTTCACGGAGACGACGGCCCGCGTCGGAGCGATAGCCGTCGACCCGTCAGTAATACCGCTTGGCTCAAAATTATATATATGCTCCGCCGACAATACGTGGATTTACGGCATAGCCACAGCCGAGGATACGGGAAGCCTCATAAAAGGTCACAGAATCGACCTGTTTTTTAACACATATAACGAGTGCATACACTTCGGGTATCAGCCGGCAATTGTTTATATACTTAAATAGCGCCAATTACGAAAAACCGTGTTTGACAGTAAGATATGGTTCGGGTATAATTATCCGAACCCTTTTTTGTTGGGGGTGTATTGTTGGAGCTTTGCGATCCCAAAACCGTACGACACCTGCTCTCGCGGCATAATTTCCGGTTTTCCCGTTCGATGGGGCAGAACTTCCTGATAGACAAACGCGTGCCTGACGTAATTGCGCAGGCCGCCTCTCTTGACGAGAGCGCGGGCGTTCTGGAGATTGGCCCGGGTATCGGAGCGCTGACCGTCAGGCTGGCGCCTCTCGCGGGCCGCCTTGTCGCCGTGGAGCTTGACAGGTCTCTCGCGCCGATTCTGGACGAAACTCTTGCGGATCTCAATAATGTTGAGCTGATCTTCGGCGATATTCTTAAGCTTGATATACGCGGGATTGTCAGCGAGAAGCTGCCGGGGCTCAGGCCGGCAGTATGCGCGAATCTTCCGTACAACATCACCAGTCCGGTGATTACGGCTTTAATCGAGTCGGGCCTCTTTCGCGTTATGGTGCTGCTTGTTCAGCGCGAGGTCGCTCAGAGAATATGCGGCGGGCCTGAAGGCGATTATGGCGCGTTTACAGTCTATGTAAATTATTATTATACGAGCGAAATACTGCTGACAGTTCCTCCGGAGAGCTTCATGCCCGCGCCGAAGGTCCATTCATCTGTAATTCGTCTTGTCCGCCGTTCTTCACCTGCGCAGGAGCTTGTCTCTGACGAGGAATTTTTCAGGGTCGTTCGGGCAGCATTTGCGCTCCGCCGTAAAAAACTCGTAAACAGCATGTTTTCAGTACTCGGCAACGAATTTACAAAAGAAGAGCTGCTCGACGCCGTCGTGTCCTGCGGTTATCCGGAGGATATACGGGGAGAGGCGCTGGATATTAACGGGTTTTCACAAATAGCATTAAAGCTGAGTAAAAAAAGCAGATAAATTAACGTTGAAACCTAAGCACGCCGGGTATATAATTGGGCTTATGATTATATTAAACTGATTGGGAGGGCACCAATGAAACTCACGTCCGAGCTAACGAATAACCGAGCGGTTTTGGATTGGATTAGCGAGCAGGCTGAGCTTTTACAGCCCGCGGAAATAGTTTGGATCGACGGCAGCGAGGAGCAGCTCGAAAGCCTGCGGCGCATCGCTGTGAGCACAGGCGAGCTTATTAAGCTCAATGAAGAGAAGCTCCCGCGGAGCTATCTCCACCGCAGCGCGCATAACGACGTCGCCCGCGTTGAGGACCGCACATTTATCTGCTGCAAAAACAAGGAGGATGCCGGCCCGACAAACAACTGGATGGATCCGGAAGAAATGTACGCAAAGCTGAAAAAGCTCTTTCGGGGCAGCATGCGGGGGCGCACAATGTACATCGTGCCGTTTTCCATGGGCGTAGTCGGTTCGGAGTTTGCGAAGTACGGCATAGAAATTACGGATTCAATTTATGTCGTTCTGAATATGTCGATCGTAACGCGCATGGGGCGCGAGGTATACGACGCGCTCGGCGAGAACGGCGAGTTTGTCAGGTGCCTGCACGCCAAGGCCGATCTGGACATTGACAACCGATATATTGTTCACTTTCCGGAGGACAATACGATCATGTCCATCAACTCCGGCTATGGCGGCAACGTGCTTCTCGGTAAAAAGTGCCTGGCCCTGCGCATAGCTTCATACCTCGGCCGGAAGGAAGGCTGGATGGCGGAGCATATGCTCATACTCGGCATCGAAAACCCGCAGGGCGAGGTGCGTTACATAGCCGCCGCCTTCCCCTCTGCCTGCGGCAAGACGAATCTCGCTATGATCATACCGCCCGAAATATACAGAAAGAAAGGCTGGAAGGCCTGGTGCGTAGGCGACGATATAGCCTGGCTGCGCCCCGGTTCGGACGGGCGTCTCTGGGCGGTGAACCCGGAATACGGTTTCTTCGGCGTCGCTCCCGGCACAAGCGCGAAATCAAATCTAAACGCCCTGGCCTCAACCTCGCATGACGCAATTTTCACTAATGTCGTGCTGAATTTAGACGATATGACCGTTTGGTGGGAGGGCATGGGCGTCCCGGCCCCCAACAACGCCGAGAACTGGAAGGGCGAGCCCTGGTCCGAGGCTTCCGGCGAGAAGGGCGCGCATCCCAATTCAAGATTTACCGCATACGCAAAAAACTGTCCTGTTATTTCTCCAAAATTTGACGACCCCAAAGGTGTGCCGATTTCCGCTATAGTTTTCGGCGGTCGCCGCGCAAAAACGGCTCCCCTGGTCTATCAGGCGAGAAACTGGCCTCACGGTGTGTTCGTTGGCTCCTCAATGGCGTCAGAGACGACTGCCGCCGCCGCCGGCGCCGTCGGCGTAGTGCGGCGCGACCCGATGGCAATGCTTCCCTTCTGCGGCTACAATATGGCCGACTATTGGCAGCATTGGCTCAATATGGAGAAGCTTATAAAAAATCCTCCGAAAATCTTTAACGTCAACTGGTTCCGTGTGGACGATAAAGGCAATTACGAATGGCCCGGCTTCGGCGAAAACTTCCGCGTGCTTGAATGGATACTGAAGCGTTGCTTTGACGAGGCGGACGCGGTCGAGTCTCCTATAGGTTTTATGCCCCGCCCCGAGGATCTTAACACGGAGGGTCTGGACGTTCCGGCAGATACTCTCAAGGATTTACTGACAATTGACAAAGAGGTTTGGCGCCAGGAGGCCGCGGGCATACGCGAATTCTACAGCCGTTTCGGGGAAAAGCTCCCGAAGGCCCTCGAGGAGGAGCTTACGGTTCTTGAAAACAATTTGAAATAGTATTCTTTCGGTTTTTTAGACGCCGTCTTATTGGGCGGCGTCTTGTTTTGAGGTGTTGTTTTGGATAAAAAGAGCTTACGGGGAAGCTTCACGCTTCTCATCACCGCCATAGTCTGGGGCGTTGCGTTTACCGCGCAGAGCAAGGGCATGGATTATATAGGGCCTTTTACGTTCAACGCCGTCCGGTTTTTATTGGGCGGCATCGTCCTGATTCCGGCAATACTTGTGTTTTCACGAAAAAACGCCGGAGAAAAGAAAAGCAAGTTGCTGCCTGATAAAAAGCTCATCGCCGGCGGTATTTTCTGCGGCCTGATTATTTTTTCAGGCAATACGCTGCAGCAGTTCGGAATTTTACATTCTTCGGTCGGAAAAGCCGGCTTTTTGACCGCGCTGTACATAATAATAGTACCGCTGATAGGGATTTTCCTCGGCCGCGCCATAGACAAAAAAGTATGGGTCAGCGTCGCCGCCGCGTTAATAGGCATGTACCTTCTGTGCATGAAGGACGGTTTCTCTATAAAGCTTGGCGACACTCTGCTTATCTTATGCGCCGTCGTCTTTTCCCTGCATATTCTGGTAATCGACCGGTATTCGCCTTATGTGGACGGTATTATCCTAAGCTGCATGCAGTTTTTTATCGCGGGCATACTGTCACTTATATGCATGTTCATCTTCGAAAAGCCCTCGGTCTCAGCAATTCTGGACGCCTGGCTGCCTCTACTGTACTCCAGCGTCATGTCATGCGGCGTTGCCTATACATTGCAGATAATCGGGCAAAAGAATGTCGCGCCGCACCTGGCCTGTCTGATTCTCAGCCTTGAATCCGTCATTTCCGCTCTCGCAGGCTGGGCCATACTCGGCCAGGCAATGACCTGGCGCGAGATTTCCGGTTGCTTAATAATCTTTGCCGCAATAATCCTCGCTCAGCTGCCCTCCGGCCGGGCTAAAAAAGGCGTGAGGACCGCTGAAGAAGTAAAATAGGGCTCAGGCCGGGCGATTCTCCGCCCGGCCTGTTTTATTTTATTCCCGAGTGCATCAGAATTCCGCGTTCCCGACTGTACGCGCAAAAGGCAGGACGTCGCGTATGTTCGGTATGCCCGTAAGGTACATAATAAGCCTTTCAAAGCCGAGGCCGAAACCTGAGTGCCTGGCGCCGCCGTAACGGCGCAAATCGAGATACCAGGAGTAATCCTCCCTGTTGAGCTTAAGCTCCTCCATACGTTTTTCAAGCACCTCCAGGCGCTCCTCGCGCTGGCTCCCCCCTATTATCTCCCCAATGCCCGGCACTAAAAGGTCCATGGCGGCGACAGTCTTCCCGTCGTCGTTAAGCCGCATATAAAACGCCTTAATCTCCTTCGGATAGTCGGTCACGAACACCGGTTTTTTAAATATTCTCTCTGTCAGGTAGCGTTCGTGCTCTGTCTGCAGGTCGCAGCCCCAGTAGACAGGGTATTCAAACTCTTCTTTATGTTCTTCCAGCAGCTCAATTGCTTTTGTATAAGTAACATGAGCGAAATCGGAGTTCACGATAAACTCGAGGCGTTCCCGAAGGCCCTTATCAAAATACTGATTGAAGAAATCTATTTCATCCGGGCAGTTTCCCAGTATATCGGCTATGATATATTTCATCATACGCTGCGCTGTTTCCATATTGTCTTTAAGATCCGCAAAAGCCATCTCGGGCTCTATCATCCAGAACTCGGCGGCATGGCGCTGCGTATTAGAATTCTCGGCGCGGAAGGTCGGGCCGAAAGTATAGACGTTTCCGAAAGCCAGAGCGAATGCTTCGGCGTTGAGCTGGCCCGATACCGTAAGCCTTGTCTCCCTGCCAAAAAAGTCCTTTGACCAGTCTACGCTCCCGTCCTCTTTGCGCGGAATATCGTCTAAGTCAAGCGTGGTGACGCGGAACATTTCCCCCGCGCCCTCGCAGTCCGAGCCGGTTATAATAGGCGTATTCACATATATAAAGCCCTCTTCGCGGAAAAATCTGTGTATTGCCTGCGCGGCCGCGCTGCGAACGCGGAACACAGCCGAAAACGTATTTGTCCTGGCCCTGAGATGCGAGATTGAACGCAGAAATTCCATGGAATGGCGTTTTTTCTGGAGCGGATACTCCGGAACGGACGTGCCCTCCACATCGATTGAAGAAGCTGCAATCTCAAGCGGCTGCTTTGCCTCGGGCGTTAGCTTGACGACGCCTTTTACTATAAGAGCCGCTCCCACGTTTTGCTTCGCGATTTCTTTGTAGTTTATTATTCCCTGCTCGGAAAAGACGATTTGAACGCTTTTTAAGCAGCTCCCGTCATTGAGCTCTATGAATCCGAAGCTCTTAAGGTCGCGCAGGGTCCGCACCCAGCCGGCCACAGTAATGCTTTCGCCGCTGTATTTTTCCGGCGAGGCAAAAATGTCGCTAATCCTAGTTCTTTTCATTACGGTTCCTTTCTGACGCGTTAATACTATTCGTTCGGATATTATACCCTGACTATTGTCCGATATATTATGAAACTATACTATAGTTAATAAGATAACGGTTTATTGACGAGGGCCTGATAATCAGACGCTATCCCAGGGCGACGTCAAGTATCATCATCAGCACAAACCCAACTGCGGCGCCTATAGTGCCTACATTTGAATGGCTGCCCGCCTGCGCTTCTGGTATAAGCTCCTCCACGACCACATATATCATAGCTCCGGCGGCGAAAGACAGAATATACGGCAGAGCCGAGACTATTATACTCGTCATGCCGATTGTCAAAAGAGCGCTGACCGGCTCGACCACGCCGGACAAAACGCCATAGCCGAAAGCTTTGCCGCGGCTCATACCGCTGGCGACGAGAGGCATTGATACAACCGCGCCCTCCGGTATGTTCTGCAGCGCTATTCCTGCGGCAAGTGCAAAAGCTCCCGCCTGCGAAACAGTCGGGTTCCCGGCCATCGCCCCGGCGAAAACGACGCCGACCGCCATGCCCTCCGGTATGTTATGCAGAGTTACCGCGAGAATCAGCATTGCCGATTTCCTAAGATCGGATTTTGCGCCCTCGGGCTTCTGAGAATCAACGTGCTGATGAGGCACTACGCTGTCGAGAAGAAGCAAAAAGCCAATGCCCAGAAGAAAACCCACTGCGCTCGGAAGCCAGGGTATTATTCCCCGCTCCCTCGACATCTCGATAGATGGTATAATAAGCGACCAGACTGAGGCGGCTATCATAACGCCTGAGGCAAAGCCGAGCATGGCCTTCTGTACCTTCGGCCTTATTTCGCCGCGCATAAGATACATTATCGCGGCCCCGCCCGTCGAACCGATGAAAGGTATCAGCAGACCGACAGCAGTAATAGTATTATCACTCATGGAGCAGTTCCTTCCTGTAAACCTCGGTGTACTTCAGCTTCCCCTGCGGCCTGTCAGAGCGCATTAGAGACACTTCACGGACAAACATCTCCATTTTTGGAATATCCAGTTTTACGGGCACATCCGTTTCAAGCCGCCTTGCCAGCGTTATATGCGGCTTCCACGCGCGGCGTTCAATATTGAACCCTGCCCTGCGCAGCCGCTCCTGCATGTTGAGAGCCAGCCTTTCAAGCGCGGGGTTAGCGTATATGCCCGCCCAGTAAAGATTCCCAAAGCGCCCGTAGCCGCCGACAGTCATAATAAAAGGCGGGTCGTCCGTCTGCTCAACCGCGTCAATCGCGGCCTTAACATTATTTGTCTCCCCAATAAAAGCAAGCGTCAGATGAAGATTCTCAGGCCTTGTAAAGTTGGCCGACACGCCCTGCGATTTCAGCCGGTCGATTGCTTGAAGAAGCGTTTCCGATATTTCATTTGAAAAATGCAACGCAGTAAAAAGCCGCATACTCATCCCTCCGAAGGCGGTATAAGTATACAGCATTTTTCTTTATAATTCCAGAATTAATTCCCAATTTATTCTGTCAGTCCATCAGTTCAATAACCGAGACCTCAAAAGCGGTGCGTTCTTCCAGCTTTCCGTCTCGTTCCTTTATGTATTGCCTGCTTTGGAAGCGGCCTCTAAGCCTGACGGTATTTCCGGTTTTCAGCTCTGAAGCCCGTCGGGCGGTCTGTCCCCACGCCACGCAGGGCAGGTAGTCCGCCCTGCCATTTGCGCGCGGCACTGCCAGCATAAGGTCGCATATCTCCCGCCCCAGCGGCGTACGCCGGAAAACAGGCTCACGGCAGATGGCTCCCAGCAGGATCACCTCGTTGAAGGGTTCAGGCTCCGCCCTCTCTGCCGACAAAGCGTATACCGACAGAATAAGCCTGGCGCCCGTCCCGCTGCGGTTGTTGTATGATCGCAGCTGTCCTCTTATCCTCAGCCCCTCCCCCTCCGATGGCTCCGGCTCCATCAATCCTTCGCGTATCTGTACATTAAGTATATCAACATTGCCGGAAAGCCGGCTCACCATGAGCGGGAATGTGAGGAACCTCCTCCCGGCGTATTCGTGTGAAATCTGCGGCTGACCTCCGCAAATCCCGCACAAAGTCACGGAATTCTCACCGATGATGCCCTTCATTCGTATGCCTCCCCATATTTCTATATGGACAGCATATTCACGAACACGCAATTTCAGCACCAAAAGGCTGAAACTCTTTCCGGCTTAACGCCCATTACAAGCAGAGCTCCGACGCTGAATATGAGATTGTCCGCATCCGGAAGAGAGCCGTGCAGAACAATGTCCTGCGGTTCCAGGAAACCGCCGCCGGGCAGCGGAAGCTCGCGCTGTACGCTGACTACGGCGGCGCCGAGGCGATAGCTCGACAGCGTAACCGTATCCCGCTGCCCTGGCCCATAGCTGACCGCGCTTGAAACCCGGAGCAGCCTGCCCGCCTCAGGCGGCAGATTGCCGGGTATAAGAGCCGTGCGGCAAACTAACGGTTCTTTGAGGAAAAAGTCCTGGGGAAAGAGCGCAATATCACATGAGCTGCCTCTGGCAGCGATTCCGCCGGCAGCGCTGCAAAGCGCGAGGGACAGTTCATTCGGGCAAAATACCGTCATTTTTGTCTCCTTCTCCGACTTTAATTCTATTCAGGGCGCTGGTATTGCTATTTTACCCAGGCCTGCATAAAAAATGTGAAATTCCTAATTCTTCATGATATAATGTCAGCAAAAGCACGCGCGGGCCGCCGCCAGCGGCTTGCGTTATTTCTGCAGAGTACCGTCTATTCATGGAGCTGCACAGATTGCTGTTTTATTGGGGGTAAAAAAATGACCGTACTCGTAACTGGTGGTGCAGGCGGCATCGGGGCCGATATTTCAACGCTTTTCGCGTCCGCCGGATGGAACGTCGCCGTAAACTATTTCAGGTCGAAGTCCGCCGCAGAATCCCTGACAGCTTCGCTGACAAGCGACGGCCTGTCCGCAGAGGCTTATTACGCGGACGTTTCGAGCGAAACCGATGTTAAGAAAATGGTAAGTGAGATTTACGACCGCTTTGGCGGGATAGACGCTTTAGTTAATAACGCCGGCATATCGCACTTCGGTCTTTTTACGGAGACGGAGCCAGAAGTCTGGGCGCATATTATGGCCGTCAACCTCGGCGGCGTGTATAACTGCTGCCGTGCCGTCCTGCCCCGCATGCTGAGCGTTCGCCATGGCCGGATTATAAACATCTCATCCATGTGGGGTGTGACGGGAGCGTCATGCGAGGTAGCATACTCCGCCGCGAAGGCGGGTGTGATAGGGCTTACTCGCGCGCTGGCTAAAGAGGTCGGCCCTTCGGGAATTACGGTCAACTGCGTGGCTCCCGGACTTATTGACACGCCGATGAACGCGGATTTAACCCAAGCAGAGCTCGCCGCCCTCATTGAGCAGACGCCGATGGGCATAATAGGCGTTCCCAGGGACGTTTCTTCGCTTGTACTCTACCTCGCGTCCGATCTTGCCGGTTTCATCACAGGTCAGGTAATCGGAGTAAACGGAGGCCTTGTCATATAGATTAACAGACAGCACAGCGAAAAGCCCGGTCCGGCGAATACCGGATCGGGCTTTATTGTTTTTTTCGGCTAAGGCAGAATGTAGAGGGGTTCATCTTCTGAAAGCTCGGCCGCCGTCGCCTGCGCCGTGTCAAGCATGGACTGTATGCAAGGATTTGGGTTATCTTTATTGTATATAAGGAATAATTCGCTGGTAGTCGTTATATGGCTTATCGGCACCATACATAGATTTGAAGAATAGGACAGGACGGACGAGAGAAAGTACGACACTACTGCTATCCCGCGGCCGCTTGAGACGGAAAGCGCCAGCTCTTCCGGGCCCCTGCACTCACCGACATAGTTCGGGAAAAGCCCTTTGGCTGCGAAAAGTGAGGTTATTGTATTGATAAGCGTAGCGCCGTCCTCTTTTCGGACGGTAAGAAGAGGGAGATTATTAAGCTCGGTAATCCTGATGCTTTTTTGAGCGGCAAGCGGATGATCCCGGCGCATCAGGACCATAAGCTTTGTAGTTAGAATTTTTTTATTAATATAGCCCCGCGCCCTGGCGTCCTTATAGTTTATCGTAAAGCCCAAATCTATGCTGAAATCGCCTACAGCCTTTACAAGCTCCGAATAGGTCATCTTATTGATCTGAAGCTCCACCTGCGGATAGCGCTCCGCGAAGTTGCAGACAGTCGATTCCACAACCTTAAAGGCCAGAACATCCAGGAAGCCGAATGACAGCCTGCCGTAAGCGCCCTGATGCATCCCTTTTACGCGCAGCTTCAATTCGTCCATACGCTGTACCAGCTGCTTTGCCTCGGCGAAAAAATAACTGCCTGCCGGAGTAAATGAAACATGTCTTGTAGTCCGCTCAAAAAGGGATACGCCAAGCTCATTTTCAAGATCGACTATTTTATTGCTCAGCGCAGGCTGGCTGATAAAAAGCAGCTGCGCGGCCCGCGTAAAGCTCAGGCACTCCCCGACGCAAATAAAATAACGAAGGCTTTGAATATCCATTTTTCTCTCCCGTATCTATATGTATTTATATTGTACCAATAAACTGTCCCCTCTTCAACCGGTTCCGCCGCCGTCTTTATATGAACTATTGCAATATGATTTCTTTAATAATCCGCCTTATTATTAGTTTTAATTTATTAATTATAGAGATAGGTTTCTTGTGCTATTGTAAGCTTAATCTATTATTTTTGATAATTCCATAGTAATCTTGTATATTTTCACACAATTTCATATGATGTTCAATCGGCTTATCAAGCAAAAAAACTTAAAAACCCATTATTCGCCTGATTGACAACTCACGCACAATCAAGTATTCTATATTTGTCTGTAAATCACAATTAATGTGTTGAGGGTTTTTGATTTTATATGAATATTGACATATTCGCTCACGTGCTGACGCCAAAATACTTAAAAGAATTAGACGACCGGGGTATCCAGCACCATCCGACTCCCCCCGCGTCCATTTTGTGGGACCCTTCGGAGCGGATAGAGGCAATGGATAAATACTCTCCCGGAAATACTTCCGTCATCACAATGCTGGGGCCCGATCTTGAATCCATGGTCGAACCGGAGCTCGCGGTTAAGCTCGCAAGACTCGGCAATGATGAGATGGCTGAGCTCGTCTGCAAACATCCGGAGCATTTTGCGGCGGCCGTCGCCATGCTTCCGCTTTCAAATATCGATGCGGCGTTAAAAGAGGGCCGCAGGGCGATAGAAGAGCTCGGGATGAAGGGAATACAGATTTCAAGCAATATTGACGGCGAGCTGCTTGATTCCCCGAGGCTGTTCCCCATATACGAGATGATGGCCGACTATGACCTTCCTATCTGGATTCATCCCGCTTTCGCGAAAGGCCCGCTGCCCGTCCCATTCGATATGGCTGTCATGCTGCACTGGCCGCTTGATACCAGCCTTGCGATGATATACCTGGCCAGATCCGGCGTATTCGAAATGTATCCCAATATAAAGTTCATTACGCACCACTGCGGCGCCTTCATACCGGCGTTTCATCCGCGAATCAAGGCCCAGTATTTTGACGACCCGCCTTATGTCACAAACCCGATAGGTGAAAAAGGAAAAGAATACTATAAGAACCTGTTTAAATTCTACGGGGATACAGCAATATACGGAAACTCAACAAAAACCCTTGAATTGGGCTATTCGTTTTTCGGACCTGATAAACTGCTGTACGGAACCGACTTTCCCGCAATGACGCCCGAGGAGCTTGTTTACGCGGTCCGGTCGGTTGAAGCGATGGATATTCCCTCAGAGGATAAGGAAAAAATTTTTTCAGGCAATGCAAAGCGCCTGTTAAAATTATAAACGAGGAATATGTAAGGAGGATATTATGAAAAGAACAGTTTCCCTGGTTCTGCTAATCGCTCTTGTTTTCTCGATAGCGCTGCTTTCCGGATGCGCAAAGGACAAAGCGGAGCCGGCCAAACCCGCAGAACCTACTGCCGCGCCCGCTGAGGCGCCCGCCGAGGCTGAACCCAGCGAAGAGCCCGAACCCGAACCTGAGGCTCCGGTAAACGACATACAGGCCAGGCTCGACGCCGGCGAGACGGTTACCATCGGGTACGCAGTCAACAC
This sequence comes from Oscillospiraceae bacterium, assembly GCA_050944055.1. GTDB lineage: Bacteria > Bacillota > Clostridia > Oscillospirales > Oscillospiraceae > JBMNQI01. The sequence goes on from JBMNQI010000038.1 coordinate 13,507, forward strand.
AATGTCCAACCCCTTCCTGAAGATGACGGTAGACTACATTGTCGAGCAGTTTGACGCTTTGAAGGTCACAACAACTATTATGGCAGCCGAAAACAGCGTTGAAACCATGATCTCGCAGATTGAAAACTTCATCCAGATGAAAGTGGACATGATAATCTGCGCGCCTATGGACCAGGCTGCCGTCGAAGGTATCTGCCTGCAGGCTATGGACGCGGGCATCCCGGTCGTATTTAACGGCCAGCACCCCGCCTACGCTGAAAAGCTGGCCGGCGGCGCGGCGGTAGACTACACTGAGCTGGGCGTACAGGTTGCCAGCATGGGCTCTATGTGGATCGATCAAACCTACCCCGACGCAAAGGAAGGTGACATACATACAGCCGTGTTCGGCTTTAACAACACTTTCGTCCTCAAGCAGGTATTCGACGGCATAATCAGCAAGTCGTCGGAAGACCCCAGAATTAACGTTGTCTATGAAGCCAAGGCCTGCAACAACATCGACCTGGGCTATACTGCCGCAGAAGAGGCTATGACGATGGATCCGGGCATTTTACTGTTCCTCTCCTTCCAGGAAGCTCCCGGTATCGGCGCTAACAACTACCTGCTCTCGCGCCCGGATATTGATATCTCAAAAATGGCGCTGTTCAGCGGAAGCTATTCTGATACTTCGGCGGAGCTGCTTGAGGCCTCCAAGACAAATCAAAGCGTGCTGCGCGGTGCCTGCAGCTACGGCACCTACGGCAATACGGGCGACATCTTCATGGCCGAGGGCCTCTTCCAGGTCTGCAAGGGCGTGCTCTTCGGAACAGTCGAGACGCCGTTCTGGATTATGGACGACATCTGGACTCTCGACACAATCGGCTATAACAAGCTTATAGATAATCCCGAAAACGACTTCCTGCTTGAAATTGCCAAGCAAGGTGCGAGCGGCAGCGCAACCTGATAACTAAGACGTTTATTTGGAAAAATGCCGTGCGCAGCATTGTCACGGCATTTTTCAATTCACAGAATGGAGTTCTCTGATAAATGTATAAAATAGCAATTGAAGAACACTTTGCGACAGATAATATGCTCCGCGACATGAGAGCCTGGGAGGAGCATCTTGACTTCCCCATGATCATGGGAGAGAAGTTCGTCACTACCAAGCTGCCCTTGTCAAATATGCCTTTTGAAAAGCACAGGCTTCCGGAGATGGACAGGAACGGTATTGACATGCAGATAATTTCGGCTATGTGGCCCGCCGCCCAGGGTTATGAGGACCCGGTGAGAGCGGTTGCCATGGCAAAAGAGTATAACGACGACGCTGCCGCCCTGGTCGCAAAATATCCGGGCCGTTTCCGTTCCTTCGCCACTTTGCCGCTGCAGGACCCCGAAGCCGCACTTGAGGAGCTCAGGCGCTGCGTTGAGGAGCTTGGGTTTGTCGGGGTCATGATACAGGGCCACTCCAACTTCGAATACCTGGATAACATGAAATTTGACAGGATATGGGGCAAGCTGGAAGAGTACGACCTGCCCTTGTATCTCCATGTTGGCCACCCGGCTAAGGACCAGATAAAAGCGTACGGGGAATATACCGAAATGCTCGGCCCCTGCTGGAACTGGGCGGCCGAGGGTACGACGCATGCCCTCCGCCTGGTATTCGGCGGTGTTTTCGAGCGTCACCCGAAAGCTAAATTCATACTCGGGCATCTGGGCGAGACTATACCTTACCTACTCCGCCGCTTTGACGAGGGAGCGGACAAAACCGACGCTTTAAGCCGGGGCCGCATAACGCGCGAGCCGTCGTTTTACCTCAAGCGCAACCTGTATGTGTCGACAAGCGGCGAGTATAATCCGGAAGCCCTCCGCTGCGCGATCTCAGCATTAGGCATCGAGCATGTCATGTTCGCCTGCGATTATCCTTTATCCGGCATGGATATAGGCGTTGAGTGCGTGGAAAACTCGGGCCTGACCGATTACGAAAAAGAAATGATATACTACCGGAATACACAGAGGGTTTTCAAGCTTACATAAAAAACATACGGAAAGGCCCCGGTCCAGGCGGATCGGGGCGCTTTTCTATTCCACGGTAACCGACTTTGCCAGATTTCTGGGCTTGTCGATGTCGCAGCCGCGGTACAGGGCTATATAATACGCAAAAAGCTGAAGCGGCACTACCGCGAGGTTCGGAAGCAAAACCTCATGCGTATCGGGTATGCACATCACGCTGTCGGCAATGTCCTCTATCATCTTTCTTACGCTTTCAGTCGTAAGCGCCAGAACTCTTGCTCCGCGGGCCTTGACCTCCTGCGCGTTGCTGCGCGTCTTGTCTACAAGTCGTCTGTAGGACGCTACGGCGATCACAAGAGTTCCATCCTCGACCAGGGAGATTGTCCCGTGCTTCAATTCGCCGGCGGCGTAGGCCTCGGAGTGTATGTATGAAATCTCCTTGAGCTTGAGCGAACCCTCGAGCGAGAGCGCGTAGTCTATGTTGCGTCCTATAAAGAATATATCCTCGTTTGAAAAATACTGATAGGCCAGATACTGAATATCAGACTTATTGTCCAGTATTCTTTCAATCTTTTCGGGAACGGAGAGCAGCTCTTTTACAATAAGCTCATATTCGTCTTTTTCAATTGTGCCCCTGCAGGAGGCAAAGTGCAGGCCGATCAGGCAGGTCACGGCAAGCTGCGTACTGTAGGCCTTGGTCGTGGCTACCGCAATTTCCGGCCCCGCCAGAGTATAAATAACGTCGTCCGACTCCTTGGCTATTGACGAGCCGACCACATTGACAATAGACAGCGTCCGCGCCCCGAGCCGCTTCGCCTCGCGCAGGGCCTCCAGCGTATCGGCAGTCTCTCCCGACTGGCTTATCAGTATAACCAGCGTATTGCCGGATACCAACGGGTCGCAGTACCGGAATTCGGACGCCAAAGAAACCTCCACAGGCATTCGGGCGAGCTTTTCTATATTGTATTTCGCAATCACCGCGACGTGATACGATGAACCGCAGGCCACTATGTAAGTTCTCTCTATCCCTCGCACATAATCGGGGTCGAGCAGCTTATCGAGCTGTACGCGGTTATTTTTTATATGCGGCGCTATGGTCTTTCTTATGGCCTCGGGCTGCTCCATTATCTCCTTGAACATGTAATGCTCATATCCGCACTTATCCGCGGCTGAAACGTCCCAGTCGACTGTCTCGCGTTTTTTCTCTATTTCGATTAAAAACGGCGAATAGTATTTAACGGAGCCCGGACGGACAACGGCAATTTCGCCGTCGTCTAGATATGTCACCTCGCGCGTATGGCTCAGCACGGCCACGACGTCCGAGGCAAACATATTTCCTGTCTGCGCGTATGCCACTATAAGCGGGGCGTGACTTTTCACAGCGATAAGCGTATCCGGGTCGTCCACGCTCATTACCCCGAGGGCGTAGCTTCCCTCCAGCTCACGCACCGCGCGCGCCACAGCGTCGAGGAGGTCCCCCTTGTAGTAAAAGTCAATCAGCTGCGCCGCGACCTCCGAATCGGTTTCCGAGGCGAACACACGGCCGTGGCTCAGGAGCATTTCCTTTATAGGAAGGTAGTTTTCTATGATACCGTTATGTACTATTGCAATCCTGCGGTTTTGGCTAAGATGCGGATGCGCGTTCTCGTCGGAGGGTTTCCCGTGCGTCGCCCACCTGGTGTGGCCGAGGCCTACGTTTCCCCGTATGTCGGCGCCGCCGTGCACGCGCTCGCTGAGATTTGTAAGACGTCCTTTGGTCTTGACTACGTGAAGCTCCGAACCCGTATTTACTGAAATTCCTGCCGAATCGTATCCGCGGTATTCCAGCCTGTCAAGACCGCCGAGTAGTATGGGCGCGGCCTGTTCGGTACCGGTGTAGCCGACAATTCCACACATATGTTAAAGCCTCCAGTTTATAGTATTTTTCTTATCCTCTCGCAGGCCTCCGCGGTCGCGTCGCGGTCTCCGAAGGCTGTGAGCCTTATATAGCCTTCTCCGCTCGGCCCGAAGCCCGCTCCCGGCGTGGTTACAACGTTTGCCACCGTGAGCAGCCTGTCGAAAAAGTCCCAGGAGGGCATGGAGTCCGGCGTGGCAACCCATATGTAGGGCGCGTTTTCGCCTCCGTAAACGCGAAGGCCGGCGTCTGAGAGCGCCTCTCTTATCACACGCGCGTTTTCCATATAGTAGTCTATTGTTGCTTTAATCTGCTTTTGCCCCGCCTCGGTGAATACGGCCTCGGCCCCGCGCTGGACGATATAAGGCACGCCGTTGAACTTGGTGGACTGGCGGCGGGCCCACATCGCGCGCAGGTTTTGGCCGGCCCGGTTTAATTCGCTCGATATGACCGTGTAGGCGCAGCGTGTGCCCGTGAACCCCGCGGTCTTGGAAAAGCTCCGAAACTCAATAGCGCAGGTCTTGGCCCCGTCGATCTCAAATATGCTGTGAGGCACGTCGGGGTCCGATATAAACGCCTTATAGGCCGAGTCGTACAGGATGACAGCTCCGGTCTTATTGGCCCAGTCTACCCATTCTTTGAGGTAGCCGCGCGGCGCGACTGTCCCCATCGGGTTATTGGGGAAGCAAAGATAAACTATGTCGGCCTTCTCGGGTATTTCCGGCAGGAAGCCGTTTTCCGCCGTGCAAGGCATATATACGATCTTTTCCCATTTATCCCCGAGCCATTTGCCCGCGCGCCCGGCCATTGCGTTTGTGTCGACATAGACAGGGTACACTGGGTCGCAAACGGCTACAATATTGTCAAGCTCAAAAATGTCGCCTATATTGCCGCAATCGCTCTTGGCGCCGTCGCTGACTATGATTTCCTCAGTATTCAGGTCTACTCCCCGCCGCTTATAATCATGCTCGAGAATGGCTTCTCTGAGAAAATCATAACCCGGTTCCGGGCCATAGCCCCTGAAGCTCTCCTTTTTGCCCATCTCGTCGACGGCCTTATGCATAGCCTCTATGACCGCGGGAGCGAGCGGCTGTGTAACGTCGCCTATACCGAGCTTAATAAGCTTTTTATCCGGGTTTGCCGCAGAATACGCCGCGACGCGCCGCGCTATCTCTGAAAACAGGTAGTTTCCGGGCAGCTGAGCAAAATTCTGGTTGGGTTTAAGCAAGTCTATCATCCTTTCGGTCGTACTTCGTTATAGCAAAACTCCGTCGAATACAAATTCCGCGGGCCCGGTCATGTAGACATGGCCGTTTTTCTCATCCCAGCGTATTGAAAGCTCGCCTCCCGGGAGCCTAACATCCGCTTCGCGCTCAATAAAACCGCCAAGCACAGCTGCGACCATTGCCGCGCAGGCTCCGGTTCCGCAGGCAAGCGTCTCACCCGTTCCCCGCTCCCATACGCGCATCTGAATAGTTTTATTATCCAATACTTTCACAAACTCGACGTTAGTGCGGTTCGGGAAAGCTTTATTCTTTTCAAACGCCGAACCTATGCGCTCGATATCAAAGTCGGAAATATCGTCCATAAACAATACGGCATGGGGATTGCCCATGTCGACACGCGTTATCACATAATCCTTATCGAGCACCGTGATGCTCTCTCCTACGGCTGATACATCGGGTATTCCCATATCGACGGTAATCATGCCCGCCACGCCGTCCCTCACCTCTATCCTGATTGTTTTGACGGTGCCGCCCGACTCGATTTTAATCTCTGTCTTATCCGTCATGCCGCGGTCATAAACATATTTAGCCACGCACCGTATGCCGTTGCCGCACATCGCGGACTGTGAACCGTCGGCATTGTACATATCCATTTTAAAATCGGCAATATCAGAGGGGCAGATGCAGATAAGCCCGTCGCCGCCGACGCCGAAATGCCTGTCTGAGAGCTTTCTGGCCAGAGCCGGCCGGTCTTCTATTTGCTCCTCGAAGCAATTGACATATATATAGTCGTTACCAATACCGTGCATCTTTGTGAACTTCATGCCAAACCTCCCTATTTGGCCGGAGCCAGAGGATAATTGCATGAAAAGCAGGCGTCGCAAAAGTCAAGCCCGCTGTTCGGAGCGATCTTTTCAACGTCCTCAAGGCTGAGGAAACCCAGGCTGTCTGCTCCCGAGAGGGCGCAAATCTCCTCCGGCGTATATTTGCACGCTATCAGAGAGTCCTTATCCGGTATGTCCGTCCCGAAATAGCAGGGCGAAATAAACGGAGGGGCCGATACGCGCATGTGTATCTCTTTGGCTCCCGCGTCGCGTATAAGGTCGATAATCTGGCGCGAGGTCGTGCCGCGGACTATCGAATCGTCTATAAGCACGACTCTTTTGCCTCTTACGGCCTCGCCGATTACCGAGAGCTTGATTCTCACCGAATCCTCGCGCTCGGATTGCGTGGGCTTTATAAACGTCCTGCCTATATAGCGGTTCTTGGAAAATCCGAAACCGAAGGGTATGCCGCTCTCCTCGGCATATCCGAGCGCGGCGTCCATGCCCGAGTCCGGCACGCCTATCACAACATCGGCCTCGACGGGGTATTTCCGGGCGAGAAGCCGCCCCGCGGTAAGCCTCGCCGCGTGTACGCTCTGGCCGTCTATTACGCTGTCCGGCCGTGCAAAGTATATATGCTCAAATATGCACAGGCTGCTCCTGCAGGCAGGCTCGGTCTGAATGCTGCGCATCCGGCCCTGTTCTATTATCACGATCTCGCCCGGCTTAACGTCGCGTACAAACTCACCGCCCACAGCCTCGACGGCGCAGGACTCGGACGCGAATATCCACGCTTCCCCGCGTTTTCCTATGCACAGCGGTCGAAACCCCCACGGATCCCGCACCGCCATGAGCTTGCGGGAGCTCATCGCTACTATTGAAAAAGCGCCCCGAAGCTTTGGCATGGCCTTAGATATCGCTACCTCGACCGAGCCGCAGCTGAGCCTTTCGCGCGCAATAGCATATGCTATGATTTCCGAATCTGAGCTTGACTGGAAAATCGCGCCCGAGAGCTCAAACTCTTTTTTAAGCTCCCCGGCGTTGATCAAATTGCCGTTATGCGCCAAAGCAAGGCGGTTTTTAACATATCGCATGTTGAGAGGCTGGCAGTTTTCACGCAGGCTGCCGCCAGCAGTCGAATAACGGACATGGCCGATAGCCATCGTGCCGTTCAGCCTATCCAGCGTCTCCGGAGAAAACACCTCCTCCACGGTTCCCATATCCTTGTGGCAGGTTATCTCCATGTTGTTGTTCGCTGCTATGCCGCAGCTCTCCTGACCGCGGTGCTGAAGCGCGAAAAGGCCGTAATAGGCCGTTTTAGCGCAGCCGCCGGCCGGGTCGTATATTCCAAAAACGCCGCATTCCTCATGTATTGCCATTTTATCATACCTCTTTTCGGACGCAGCAAGTTTAACATAGAATGTTGTTTTTTTCAAGTAGCACTATCGCATGGCGAAATATGTCGGTTTTCATTACGGGCTATTGATTTATATTCGGCAGGATGAGCATAAATAATTCTCACGCGCCCTGTTTGCGTAAACAAAGCGGTAAACAAATGAAAATAGCCCCCGCTGTATGGGCGGGGACTGGTCGGAGTGACAGGATTCGAACCTGCGGCATCTTGGTCCCAAACCAAGCGCGCTACCAGCTGCGCTACACCCCGGAATACTGTATTTTTGCCGTTCTTGATTATAGCGTTTTATAAACCCCGTGTCAATGTCAAAAAAATAAACGCTCCGTCGAAACAGAGCGTTTGTTTTCTATTTAATACATATCTACATAGCTTCTACATAGCTTCACGAAGCTGAAGGCTGAGACGGTCCGCAATCATCGCTATAAATTCTGAGTTTGTCGGTTTTCCTTTAGCGTCTGAGACCGTATAGCCGAAGTATTTCTGAAGCGTTTCCAGGTCTCCCCTGTCCCACGCGACTTCAATAGCGTGCCTGATAGCGCGTTCCACGCGCGACGGCGTCGTGCCGAATGACTTCGCTACTGAAGGGTAAAGTACTTTTGTCATTGCGTTTATCACATCCATATCTTTTACAGCCGTTATGATTGACTCACGCAGATACTGGTATCCTTTTATATGTGCGGGAACGCCAATGTCATGTATAATTTCGGTTACGACGCTCTCCAGGCTGCGCTCCGAACCTGCCGCCTTCACTAATGTTGTCCGCCCGGCTCTTTTTCTGTCTGCGCATCTTCTAAGGCGCTCAATAAGGTTTTCGCTGCGAAATGGACGGAGCATAAAATAGTATGCTCCGAGCTCACTTGCCTCTGCGATAAGGTCTTCGCTCGCAAAGCTTGATAGGAGTATAACCGCGGGCCTGTCTTTTTCCATTTGATTTACGGCTCTCAGCACGTCCATACCGTCCAGCCTTGCAAGCACGACATCAGTGATAAGAACGTCAGGCTTCGTATTCTCAATAACTTCAAGCGCCTCCAGGCCGTCAGAAGCCGAACCTACGACCTCGAAACCCGGCTCCGATGAAATTATTTCTTCAAGAATTTTCCTGAATTCTTCGTTACCGTCCGCAATAGCCGTTTTTATGGTAGTTTTCATTGGCCTTCCTCCTTAAAATTTTGATGTGTGTATAAACTACCATAATTTTCCATTTCATGCAATAGTCATATTGGAAAAATTTGTAAAAATCGGGAGACGTTTTGCCTCCCGATTTAGTCATCCCGCGGCACGGCCGGCAGTTTTAAACGCAGTATCAAGCATATTCCCGATAAATATGCCGTAGCCCCTCGTAGGATCGTTCACCATCACGTGCGTAACCGCCCCGATTATCATGCCGTCCTGAATAATAGGGCAACCGCTCATGCCCTGCACGATGCCTCCCGTTTTGCTCAGCAGCTTTTCGTCGGTAATAACGATAGAGTAATTTCTATAGCTGTCCTTATTGTAAAGATCAACTTTTTCGATTTCTATCGTGTATTCGCCTACGATATCGTCCTCAATGTTCGCCAGAATTATGGCGCTGCCTTTGCGCACATCTTTTCCGCTTGCCACCGGTATTGCCGAACCCTCCCACGCGGCGCCG
>JBMNQI010000039.1:0-22286 GCA_050944055.1 Oscillospiraceae bacterium
CGCTTGAAATAGCGTCCCGCTCGCGCGGCACGCCTCGTATAGCGAATCGTTTTCTGCGCCGCATACGCGACTTTGCCGAGATCTACGGCACTGGCGTTATTACTAAGGAAATCGCGGACCTCGCGCTGCAGCGCCTGGAGGTCGATAAACTCGGCCTTGATTCGCTCGACAGGAGAATGCTGCGCTGCATCATCCAGAATTACGGCGGCGGACCCGTCGGCCTTGATACGCTGGCCGCGACAGTCGGAGAGGAGGCCGTGACGCTTGAGGATGTCTATGAGCCGTATCTGATGCAGATAGGCTTTCTTACGCGCACTATGCGCGGGCGCTGTGCCACTCAAAATGCTTACGACCATCTTAATGAGGAATATATCGGCCAGCTGAGGCTGGATTAGTCCGATTCCAGCGCCTGAGTGTTAAAGCGCCGGGGTTACAGGGATAACGAATTTATCATATACGCGCGTTCGCGCTTTGGAGGTTATATGGGCAGTTTATTCGGGACAGACGGTATACGGGGCGTCGCCGGTGAATTCATTACGATAGAATTGGCTGCAAGCGTAGGGCGCGCCGCCGCCGCAGTACTTAAGGAAGCCGGTTTTGAAAAGCCTCTGGTAGTTGTAGGCAAGGATACGCGCATTTCCTCCGACATGCTAGATTGTTCAATTACGTCGGGACTGCTCTCGTCAGGAGCGGACGTCATAAGCCTCGGCGTTATGCCGACGCCCGCAGTAGCCTATCTCACGGTTCTTTATAAAGCCGCGGCCGGCATAGTCATCTCGGCCTCGCACAACTCTTTTGAGCATAACGGCATCAAAATCTTCGGCGGTAACGGCTGCAAGCTGCCGGACGAGCTTGAAAACCGTATCGAGGACTATGTCCTGGGGCGCAGGGAAATGCCTGAACATAAAGCATATGGCGCAATCGGAAGAATCCTGCGCCCCGAAAATGATCCCCATGAAGAATATGTGTCGCATTTGCTCTCAGCGGCGGAAGGAAGATTTTCTGGCCTGCGCGTGCTTGTAGATTGCTCAAACGGCGCGGCGAGCTTTACCGCTCCGGCGCTGTTTGCCAGGCTGGACCTGAAGGCGGATATAATATTTGCTTCGCCTGACGGAATAAATATAAACGCCGAATGCGGCTCAACTCAACTTAATAACCTCCGAAGAGGAGTTATCGAGGGCGGTTACGACCTCGGCATTGCTTTTGACGGCGATGCGGACAGGTGCCTAATTATAGATGAGAAAGGGAATACTATCGACGGCGACAAGATAATGGGCCTCACGGCTTTGCATGAAAAAAGCAGGAGATGCCTCCCGGGAGACACTATTGTGGCAACCGTAATGTCAAATCTCGGCCTGCATCATTTTTGCAGGGAACACGGTATACGCCTGATCTGCACTTCGGTGGGGGACAGGAATGTGCTAGAAACTATGCTTGAGGGCGGCTACTTAGTGGGGGGAGAGCAGTCCGGTCATCTGATATTCAGGCGATTCGCGACCACCGGAGACGGTCAGCTGGCTGCGCTGCGCTTTCTTTCGGTTCTGTCTGAGAGCGGTTTAAAAGCCTCAGGTCTTGGCGAAAAAGTACCCCAGTATCCGCAGGAGATGGTTAATATACGTGTTACCGGCGGCAATGAGGAAAAGGCCCGCATTATGGAAAGCGACGCTCTGCGCACTGAAATAGAGGCGTGCGAATGCGAGCTTAACGGCAACGGAAGAATACTGGTCAGGCCGTCCGGAACGGAGCCTCTGATCAGAGTTATGGTTGAAGCTGAAACTACGCAAAAAGCTCTTTATTTAGCTCAACGGATAGCAAACTCATTAAGATAGCAAATTGTTTATATCATTTCATTAAAAAAATTTTGGTTTACTATTGACAATTTTATAAAAAACCTCTTATAATGTGGAGGTAAGTTAAGTGGTGTACGAAAGCGATTTGAATTCAATGTCGGATGAAGAGCTCTGCGCTTTGGCGCGATTAGGTTCGCGTGATGCGGAAGAGCTGCTTGTAATCAGGTACACCCGCCTTGTCAGAGCCTGCGCCCGCCCGTATTTTCTTGCCGGCGGTGACGGCGAGGACCTTATCCAGGAAGGGCTTCTGGGGCTTATCAAGGCAATACGAGAGTTTTCTCCGGAACGTTCCGCGTCTTTCAGGACATATGCAAGGCTTTGCATCCGGCACAGACTTTACTCGGCTATTCGCGCCGCATCCCGGAACAAGCATATTCCTCTTAATGACTACGTTCCTTTTGAACAGCCCTTATTTGACCCCGACACCGATCCTGTTGCATCATATGCGCTCTGCCGCGACCAGGACAATCCTGAGGAACTGGTTATCGGTCAGGAGAAACTGAGGGAGTTAACAAATTCACTGAAGGGACTTTTCTCTTCTTTCGAGTCAAAAGTACTTGAGTTATACCTGGAAGGTCTGACTTATTCGGAGATAGCCGAAAGACTTTCCAAACAGCCCAAATCAGTGGATAATGCCGTGCAGCGAATCAGGAAAAAACTGTCGCGGCAATATTAGTATGGCGTTTTCAGTTTTTACTGACGCATATATGCCCTGGTAGCTTAACTAAAAAAGCGCAGTAGAGAGATGTCGGTGTAAACCCGTCCGTGGGCAGAACAAAATCGTCAAAGAGAGGGTAAAAAATGTACGAAGACAAAACATTAGTATGCAAGGAATGCGGCAACGAATTTGTGTTCACCGCCGGTGAGCAGGAGTTTTATGCAGAGCGCGGTTTCCAGAACGAACCACAGCGTTGCAAACCGTGCCGCGACGCCCGCAAGGCTGCCGCCCGCGGCCCCCGTGAGTATTTCACGTCCGTGTGCGCAAACTGCGGTGGTGAGGCGAAGGTTCCCTTCGAACCAAAGTCCGACAGGCCTGTATATTGCAGCGAGTGCTTTGCTCAGATGAGAGAGCATAACGGCTGAGTAATTAACAGGATGGTTCAGGGCGTGCTCAAGCGGGCGCGCCCTTTCCGTATTTTCTTATTGAAATCCTAACGATTTAAGGGTATAATATCGGCAAAGCGCACGCGCCGCATACAACGGGCGCCGTGAAAGCGGGCGAGGCGCCGCGCAATCTGTAAGCTGATATAACTCAGAAAAAATCCAAATGGAGGTAAAAATAATGGCAAAGTTTTCAAAAGATACAATGATAAAGGACGTACTTCGCGATGCCCCGCAGGCCGCTCCTCTTTTCCAGTCTATCGGAATGCACTGCCTGGGCTGCGCTATGGCCTCCGGCGAAAACATCGGCCAGGCCTGTGAAGTGCATGGCATAGACGCGGACGAGTTTGTATCGAAGCTCAACAAGCTTGCCTCAGAGTAATGACACCGCGGCTCAAGGCAATAGCGGAATTAATAGAGGTCGGTTCCCGCGTGGTGGACGTGGGGACCGACCATTGCTTGTTGCCCGTATACCTGCTGCAAAACTCTATAGCGTCTTATGCGGCCGCAACCGAAATTGCCGACGGTCCGCTCAAAAGAGCCCGGGAAAACATAGCAGGGCTGCCCGTTAAGCTTTATAATTGCGACGGGCTGGCCGATGTGCCGCCCGAATCCGTAGATACTGTTGTAATAGCCGGTATGGGCGGAGAAAGCATTATCGGGATTCTGCAGGCGGCACAGTGGACGAGGAATAAGCATCTTATACTTCAGCCTATGACTAAGGGCTCGGTTCTTCGCCGCTGGCTGGAGAATAACGGATATCCGGTAACAAATGAAACGACCGTGCTCGACCACGGGCGCTACTACTACATTATTGAAACCGGGGGAAAGCAAAAATGATAACAGTAGGGGATGTTAATAAGCTGCTGGATGAATACGCGCCTGTTCGGCTTAAGGAGGGCTTTGACAATGTCGGCCTGCTGGTGGGAGATGAAGATGCCGGGGTTACGCGCGTACTCGTGGCTCTCGATATAACGGCGGAGACTGTAAAAGAGGCTGTCAGCCTAGGCGCGCAGTTAATAGTTTCGCATCATCCGGTGTTTTTTTCATTGAGCAGCGTAACAGAAGGCGACTGCACCGGGCGTTTAGTTCGTTCAATGATAAAAAATGGCCTGTCAGCTATATGTATGCATACGAATCTGGACAAAGTGCGCGGCGGCGTAAACGATATGCTGGCAGCCGCACTCGGACTCCGTAACATAAAGCTTCTAATAAACGAAGGCCAGGACGACAAGGGCCGAACGTACGGCCTTTGCAGGACGGGTGAAATCGCGGAGCCTATGCCCGTCGCCGAATTCATAAAAACCGTATCCGCAGCCCTCGGCTGCAAATGCATACGCTACGCGGACGCCGGGAAACCAGTGAAAAAAGTGGCGGTTGGCGGCGGCTCCTGCGGCGATTATATACCGCAGGTTATCGAGGCGGGCTGCGACACTTTCGTAACCGCCGATTTAAAATACCATATGTTTCTCAATGCTCCGGATAAGAACCTGAATCTCATTGACGCCGGCCACTATCCGACAGAGAACATTATTTGCCCGCAGCTGCGAGACGTTATAAGCGAGAAATTTCCGGAGCTTAGCGTTTTGATTTCGGAAAGGCATGACGAAAACATATGCTACAGCATTTAACTTGACGCAAAAAATTCATTATGCTAAAATCTTCATGCAAATAACCGGAAGGGTGATTATATATGTCGGGTCATTCAAAATGGCATAACATTCAAAAAACAAAAGGGGCGCAGGACGCCAAAAGGGCGCAGACCTTCACAAAAATCGCGCGTGAAATCATAGTAGCGGTCAAAGAGGGAGGAAGCGGGGATCCGGCGAACAACTCCCGCCTGGCCTCGGTCATAACCAAGGCCAAGGCCGCGAATATGCCGAACGACAATGTAAAGCGATGCATTGAAAAAGCTCTCGGCTCCGGCGATACATCAAACTATGAGCGCAACAGCTATGAGGGCTACGGCCCCTCGGGCGTCGCGGTCATTGTCGATACGATGACGGATAACAGAAACAGAACGGCCTCCGATATGCGGCATTATTTTGACAAGTACGGCGGAAATATGGGCGCCGCAGGCTGCGTTTCCTGGTCGTTCGACAAGAAAGGCGTAATAGTGATCGAAGCGGAGGGCCTTGACGAGGACGAGGTAATGATGGACGCGCTTGAAGCCGGCGCCGCCGACCTGTCAAATGAGGGCGAGGTCTATGAGATTTACACAGACCCGGATTCATTCGGCGACGTAGCGGCCGCCCTGGAAAAAAAGTATAATTTCCTGTCCGCTCAGGTTGAGATGGTCCCGCAAAGCTATGTTAAGCTTACAAACGAGGACGATATAAAGAATATGCAGAAGCTGCTTGAGATGCTTGAGGACAACGACGACGTCCAGAACGTCTGGCACAACTGGGACCAGGAGTAAAGCGCTTTAGCAGTGGTGATATATTTTCTTTAAATTTATATGAATTACTGAGCCTTTCCGGTATGTTCACGTGCCGGGAGGGCTTTTATGTTATTATACTACCTTCTGCGCTTTAATCAGGTTGGTCGTGCCGCTGATGCCGACCGGAACGCCCGCCGTCAGGACAACAGTATCCCCGGGAGATACAAAGCCCTGTTCTTTGGCCAGGCTTACGCAGCTTTCAAAAATCTCGTCTGTAGAACCGGTTTGGCTTAAAAGGCAGGGGAGGACGCCCCAATATAGAGCGAGGCGGCGGCGGTTGCGTTCCGTTTGAGTAAACGCGATGATAGGGCAGGAGGGGCGGAATCTTGAAATCACGCGCGCCGTATAGCCTGACGTTGTCGCGGCAAGTATCGCCTTGGCGTCAAGATCCATGGCAGTAAGGCAGCAGGAGTGGCCGATCGCCCCGCTGATGGTGCCGTCGGGGCGGATGCCTGAGTTGGTGAAACGCTTCCAGTAATGTATTGAGTTCTCGGCGGCGGTTATGGTGTCGACCATGGTTTTAAGGCTTTCAAGCGGGTAAAGCCCGGAAGCCGTCTCACCGGAAAGCATGACGCAGCTGGCGCCGTCGTAGACAGCGTTGGCCACATCGGATACCTCGGCACGCGTCGGGCGGGGGTTGCGTATCATCGAATCGAGCATCTGCGTAGCGATAATAACGGGTTTTCCTGAAGCGGCGCATTTGGCTATCATTTTTTTCTGAATCGGCGGGACATCCCAGGCGGGCATCTCGACACCAAGGTCGCCGCGCGCAACCATAAGCCCGTCCGCGGCTTCTATTATGGCGTCCATATTTTCGACGCCCTCTCTGTTTTCAATCTTTGCTATAATCGGAATATCATTTCCGCCGTATTTAATAAGCTCGGAGCGTATGGCCTCAATATCCGACGCACGGCGGACAAATGACGCCGCGATATAGTCAAAATCGTTTTCCGCGGCAAAGCGCAGGTCGCTGCGGTCGTTTTCCGTGATAGAGGGCAGGTTTATGCAGACTCCGGGTATGTTTATGCTTTTGTTGCCTGAGAGCGGCCCTCCTGTAAGTACGGTGGTATGAATGTCGGGCCCGGCTATATAATCCACACTCAGCTCCAGCAAACCGTCGTCCAGAAGTATTCGGCAGCCTTCGTGGAGCTCGCCCGGCAGGTCCGCGAATGTAACCGATACGCAGCTGCTGTCGCCGTCTGTTATCCGCGAGGTCAGAACGAAGCTGCTGCCGGCTTTTAGATTAACCGTGCCGCATTTAAACGTGCCGATACGGATTTCCGGCCCCTTTGTGTCAAGAATCGTCGCTATGGGAGCGTTTAAGGCCGCGCTTGCCTCGCGCAGCCTTTTAAGAGTCTCAAGATGGCCTTCATGCGTGCCGTGTGAGAGATTAAAGCGCGCCGCGTCCATGCCGTTTTCGATTAATTTCCTGAGCATTTCGGGAGTATCCGCGGCGGGGCCCAGGGTGCAGATTATCTTAGTCTTTCGCATATATATCTCCTAACGATTCATAGATTTAACTCAAGACGCAAAATCAGTTTCTAATAATCGGAATACACTCCGTTTATGCCGAGCGAGTACAGCTCCTCCTTTTCATTTTCGCTGTTGACCGTATGGACTAAAAGCGGCGTTCCGCTTTCCTTGAGCGCGGCGACATAATCGGCGCTCGCCAGCGAAACGTCGAACGCGATTCCCGCCAGGCGATGCGTGGAGGCGAAGGAGCTGATGGAGGAGGTGTTTAGCTTTTCCTCCATGGGCAGGTTATACAGAGTGTATATTATGTTATCGAAACCCAGAGACCTGACTTTTCCGTACTCGTCCTGCGAGTATATCTGAGGTATGAAGCGGTTTGTCAGTTCGGGATAGGCCTCGGCAATTTTCTTAAGCACTGTCAAGTTATTGTCCTTTACATCTGTTATTATGGTTATTCCAGGATGTCCGGCAAGATATTGCGCCAGATCATCCAGAGAAAGAGGACTATACCTGCCGTATATCCGGCATGACAGAAACTGCTCAAGAGTAAGAGGGAAGGATAGGCCTTCGCTGCCTGTAAGTATGTTGTAGTCCCAATGGTGGAGGCAGACGACGCTCTGGTCGCAGGTGAGGCAGAAATCAAGCTCAATGAAGGAGTCTCCGGCCTCCGAGGCCGATTCAAGCGCCTCGAGCGAGTTTGTGAGCGTATAACCGTCAATCATACCGGCTGCGTGCTTGACGCTCCTGAGATTCTCCGGGATGTTCCTGCGCTGTTCATATAGCTCGCTGAACTCGGATAAAACCTCATTTGCCGCCTCAATTGGAACGGCGCCCTTATCCCTCAAGCTTATCAGCAGGCACGAAGAGCCGTCGGCTGTAAAACAGCCGAGCGTCCAGTAAGACATGGCTGCCATTTGATCGCGCAGAAAGCCGTTTTCGCCCCAGCATATATAATCTATAACGCCTTTTCTGAGCGCGAAATCAATGACGTTATTATACTGGAAGTCGCCGCTTGATTCAAAATAGCCCAGTGCGCGCAGCAATACGGCCGAATACATCCGCGCGTCACACGGGAGGTCGGGGGAGAAGTGCTGAGCGTCCGTCCCTTTTATAAGGCCGTTTTTCCACAGCCATCCGACATAGCCGCCGGCCCACGCGGGGACGTCGATAAAAGGGGAAGTGTTATTCTCCTCAAGCGCTTCTTTCTCGGCACCCAGAAGCCTTACGGCCATAACGGCCATCTGAACCCTTGTAGCGGGTTCGTCGAGCTCAAAGCCGGAATCCGTACCTGAGAACAGGCCGAGCTCCTGCAGCTTCTTTGCCTCCGGCTCAAAATCCGCGGCGAGGGCGGAGACAGTGAGCACGGAAAAAGCCAATATGACGATAAATGTTATTTTAAGCGTTATTCTGAAAATATTCATAGTCAACCTGAAACCCTCAGTAAGTAATTCAGCTTTGATGATTATAACATGAAATTTGGAAAAAAACAGTACAAAGCTTTACATCCCGTCTCAATGTGATATACTTTTTATATTGATTATTAATTATTCGGGAGCTGCGATTCCATGTATGAGGATATAAGAGAACAGACGGAAAAAGCCGTGCGCGAGCTGCTGGAGCTTGCAAGGCTCCGGCCCGGGCAAATACTTGTCGTCGGCTGCTCATCAAGCGAGATTGTAGGGGAAAATATCGGAAAAGGCTCTAATATCGAGGCGGCCGAGGCGGTATTTGAAGGTCTGTATCCGGCCTTATGCGACAGCGGGATCTACCTTGCCGCCCAGTGCTGCGAGCATCTTAACCGCGCGATAATTATCGAGCGCGAAGCCGCTGAAAAATACGGCCTCGACCCGGTGAGCGTGATTCCGCAGCCGAAGGCCGGCGGATCCTTCGCCGCGACATGCTGGAAGCGTTTTAAGGATCCTGTGGCGGTAGAGGCTGTAAAAGCCCACGCGGGGATTGATATAGGCTCTACGCTTATCGGCATGCATTTGCGCCCCGTGGCGGTACCCATACGGCTGTCGGTAAAAAATATCGGGCAGGCAAGCCTTGTCTGCGCGCGCACGCGGCCTAAGCTGATCGGCGGGAGCCGCGCAGTATATCCGGACAGCATCTGAGGAATATGACAAGTCCCTCTTGAATAGTCTCTGAAGTAGGGGAGGGACGTGCATTTGAAACGTATAGCATTAACGGTATTGGCAATATTCTTCATATTTGCCTCGGCCTTTGACGCCAAAGCGCTTATTGCCATTGACGCCGGGCACGGCGGGGAGGACGGAGGAGCCTCCACAGAAGGCGGCGTTACGGAAGCCGAAATAAATCTCGACATTGCGCTTAAAATGGAGCAGGTATTCGCCCTATACGGCGTTGAGACGGTAATGACGCGCAGGACTCCGGAATCGCTGTCCACAGAGGGGAAGACAATCAGGGCGCGAAAACGGTCCGACATCAATAACCGTATTAAGCTGATTCAAAGCGCTGATCCTGAGCTGCTTATAAGCATTCACCAGAATAAGTTCTCTCAGCCGCAATACTACGGCGCACAGGTTTTCTTCTCGGCAAACGACCCTGTCGGCGCGGAGCTTGCTGTTTTCGTTCAGGAAAACCTGCGGCTGTCGATTGACCCGTCAAATAACCGTAAGGCGGCGGTCATTCCAAACAGCGTTTTGCTTATGAAGAGTATCAAAACTCCGGCAATACTTGTTGAATGCGGTTTCCTTTCAAATCCAAAGGATGCTGAAAACCTATGCGACCCTGAGTACAGGCTTGACGTTGCCGCCTGCATAGCGGCGACAGTCATTAACAATTTATAAAGGACGGATGGACGCTTGGCAAAAGATAAAACCGTGTTTTTCTGCACGGAATGCGGCAATGAAAGCCCCAAATGGAGCGGAAAATGCTTTGCGTGCGGAGCTTATAATACAATGGTCGAGCAGCCTAAAAATTCGGTTCCGTCCCGTTCGGACAGTAGAGGCGCGCGCAAAACAGAGCCAAGGCGGCTGACGGAGGTTAGTTCCGACGGCGAGGGTCGTTTTAAAACCGGCTTAGGTGAGCTTGACCGCGTTCTCGGCGGCGGCGCAGTAAAAGGCTCTCTTGTGCTTATAGGCGGCTCGCCGGGAATAGGGAAGTCCACTCTGCTGCTTCAGATTTGCGGAAGGCTGTGCCGCGATTCAAGAGTCCTCTATGTATCGGGAGAGGAGTCCGAAAGACAGCTGAAAATGCGCTCGGAACGCCTGAAGGTAAACAGCGATGAGCTTTTTGTATTCTGCGAAACGGCTCTTTCGGAGGTATTGACGGCCGTTGAATCCATTAAGCCGGAAATTCTGATTGTCGACTCAATACAGACTCTGGCCTCGGATGACAACCAGTCCCCGCCGGGAAGCGTTACGCAGGTCAAATCCTGCACCATGGAGCTTATGAAGCTCGCCAAATTCAGTGGAATTACCGTATTTGTAATAGGCCATGTAAATAAGGACGGCGCGATAGCCGGGCCGAAGGTCCTCGAGCATATGGTTGACTGCGTTTTATATTTTGAGGGCGATAAGAATTCGTCATACCGTATATTGCGCGCGGCAAAGAACAGGTACGGCTCGACAAACGAGATAGGCATGTTCGAT
Source organism: Oscillospiraceae bacterium (assembly GCA_050944055.1). GTDB lineage: Bacteria > Bacillota > Clostridia > Oscillospirales > Oscillospiraceae > JBMNQI01. The sequence goes on from JBMNQI010000039.1 coordinate 10,479, forward strand.
ATGCGTGACGACGGCCTTGCGGAGATAAAAAACCCCTCCGAGATGCTTCTGTCTGGCCGCCCCAAAAATGCGCCCGGCACCTGCGTCGCCTGTGTCATGGAGGGCTCGCGCCCGATTCTGTCCGAATTGCAGGCTCTGCTGGCGCCCACAAGCTTCGGCGTTCCGCGGCGCAATACAAACGGCTTTGATTATAATCGGGCGATGCTGCTGCTGGCGGTGCTTGAAAAGCGCTGCGGCATAATGACAGGCAATTGCGACGCTTACATAAATGTGATCGGCGGCCTTAGTATTGAAGAGCCGGCCGCGGACCTTCCAATGCTTCTAGCGACTGTTTCGAGCATCTGGGACAAGCCCGTGGGCGCCGATCTTGCGGCGATAGGTGAGGTCGGGCTCTCCGGCGAGCTTCGCAGCGTGTCATATATAGAACAGCGAATAAACGAGGTGCGCAGGCTGGGTTTTAAACGCTGCATAATACCGGCGCACGGTACGGATAGGATGCGTATACCGGACGGGCTGAATCTGCTCAAGGCCGGGAATGTTACCGAAGCTATTAAGCTGGCGTTTGGCGTCTCATAGGTTAGGACTGCAGCTTTCAGTTCCGTCTTGCTTAGATTTGCTCTGAGCCGTCTTAGAGCGCCGTTCGACAAAGTTTGCGCACTGCCCGGGAACTGTTCCGATAGAACCGGCGCGCTCAAGATGGCAGACGCCGCCGTTCTGATAAATGCAGTTTTCAGTACAGGCTATCATAAAACCACCTTTTCGTCTTTTTCGTATTATGGATTACTGATCAGGGAGGGGAGGTCCGGGACGCCGTTGGAGCCCAAATTGAGCATACAGCCAATTCAACAAAATAAAAATTTTGTTGAATTGGGAGCAGGGGTTTAAGCGGAAAACCGGCTATTATTCAAATATGGATTACAGAACAGACTCTCCGGAGATATTGCGGGATTTCCTGTCCTATCATGAAAATATCAAAGGTCATTCAAAGAAAACTGTCGACGAATACTATCTGGACCTGCGAAATTTCTTTCGCTATATGAAAATAATCAAAGGCAAAGTTCCGCGGCTTACGGAAATCTCAGATGTCTCTATTATGGATGTCGACATCAATCTTATTCGTTCAATTACTATGACGGATATTTATGAGTATTTAAGTTATCTAAACCGAGACCGCCCCGTGCATCAAAACAGTTTGCAAACTGATTACGGCCTTTCTCCCGCAACACGCGCCCGAAAGCTATCCGTGATAAAGTCTTTTTACAGATACCTTATGATTATGCATTATATTGAGGAAAATCCTGTCGCTAATCTTGATGTTCCCAAAATCCGGAAAAGCTTGCCGCGATATCTTGAGCTTGATGAAAGCATCAGGCTTCTGGAAGCGATTGACGGCCCGTATAAGGAGCGCGACTATTGCATAATTACGCTGTTCCTAAACTGCGGGCTCCGTGTTTCAGAGCTAACGAATTTGAATATTAACGATGTAAAAAGCGACCATCTTCGCGTCTTAGGCAAAGGCAATAAAGAAAGAATTGTATATTTAAACGACGCGGCCGCGGAGGCAATCAACGCGTATTTAAATGCTCGCCCAAAGCTGGCCCATGAGCGCGCGCTGTTTATTTCACGCAATAACAGGCGCATCAGCCGTGATACCGTAAATCATCTTGTAAAAAAGCACCTTCTGGCGGCGGGTATCGACGCTTCAAAATACTCTTCGCATAAGCTCAGGCATACGGCGGCCACGCTGATGCTGAAAAACGGCGTCGACGTACGAACTCTCCAGGAGGTTTTGGGGCACGCACATCTTAATACGACGCAGATTTATACGCATGTCGACAACGCGGAGCTGCGTATGGCTGCCCAGGCCAATCCTCTTTCTAAAATTCATCCGAAGAAAAAATAAAATGCGTCCGGCGATGTCAGACGCATTTTGACGTTTTAAAAGGAAGCGCTGCAAAACCTGCAGCGCTTCCGGACTATTAATCCTGAACGATGGCCGTTGAAAAGAGTACCCGCTATTCCCTACTTTGACAGAAGATTATATAACAGCTGCGCCATCTGCGCCCGTGTGGTGAAAGCCCTGGGTGCGAGCATGTTGTCGCTGCCGTTTATTGCGCCGGCCTTAACAAGATAATCCATGGCATCGAGCGCATAGGGCTCAATGTCGCCGCTGTCTGAAAAGCTTTCGAGGCCTTTGCCGGAGCTCGCCTTCGGCAGCTTATCAAGTATGTTCAGGCTTCTATACAAGAGAGTAGACATCTCCTGACGTGTGATAAACTGCTCCGGGGCAAATTTGTTGTCTCCCACGCCGTCGGAAATCCCGAGACGCTTTGCCGCAGCCAGGTAACCTGTGTAATAGGTGCCTCCCGCATCGGCGAAATTATCCGCGGACGCATCATCCGCATCTATTCCGTACGCCCGCAGGAGAAGCGTTATAAACTGGCCGCGCGTGAGATTAGCATCGGGGCTGAATGTATCGGAACTTGTGCCGTTTGTAATCTCCCGGGCTGAAAGATATGAAATTGCGTCAAAATACCAGGAGTTGTCCGGGACATCCGCAAATGAAACCTTGTTGTACCCGACCGCATAATGACTGAAATGGGTTGTTTCGAAGGACACGGTGCCGCTCTCGGCATCGTAGCGCCCGTTAGTTATGCAGTTGAGATTGCCGTCGCTGTCAATATACCATACCACAATGGCGTTGGGGTCCTCGCCGTTGGACGGAATGTATGGGATACTTACCGTAACCGGGGCGCCGAGGTTGTTCCAGCGAATCGGCTCTCCGTCTAAAGAGACGGAAAGAGAGATAACCGGCCTTGTCCCCACAGCTTCGCGAACATCCTCCGGCAGCTGGGCGACATCGGCTCCGCTGATGCTGAAGCTGGCAATTCCCTCCGATGAAGCGGCAATCCCCGTCAGCATATCCGAAGGAAGGCTCACGCTGCCGACACCCGTAACGATTGTAAGCTCGCCGCCGCCTTCGGAAGTCAGGCCGGCTGCCGGGAGGCTCAGAGAGTAGTCTGTAACGTCGTCCGCTTCCGGGAAGGATATGGTAATGGACTGGCCGCCAGCCAGCTGGCTGCCGAGGCCGGAGGTCAGCTCCGCCGAGGAGCTGCCGCCGCTTGTGATAACTCTGACGGTTTCCGTTGTGCCGCCGCCTGTTGTAACTGTTGCCGAGGAACCTGTTGATGAAGCAGGACTGCCGCCGGATGGTCCGGGGACATACGGCGATACATCGGATGTAACCGTAACCGTGGCAGTGCCCGATTTGCTTGAATCGCCATCGGAAACTGCCGTAACAGTCAAGCTTTTTGCCGTTTCTTCTTCCGCCACAGTGAGCACGCCCGACGCGTCTATAGTCGTGCCCTCATGATTAGCTCCGCTGACACTCCATGTGACGGTATCACCGTCAATATTGATTCCTTCGACGGTGGCGGTGAATGCTTTCGTCGAGCCCTTCTTCACACTTGCGGTGCCCGGAGATACAGTCACGCCGGCGACACCGGAAATATAGTCCGGGAAGTCCTCGTATTGAACGGTTCCTTCGGGCATGTCGGTGAGTACCGGAAGCTTTCCGTCGGCCAGCGTCCAGACCCCGGCATCTCTCCAGCTTTCAGCAAATAACCCTGCGAAATACCTGACGATTGTCTCCTGATCCGGTTCGGCATACCAGTCCGGCTCGGTATAAGGCTCGGTATCTGACCAAAGCTTATATAAGATAGCTGCGTCTGCATCATATCCATCTGTGTAGATTCCAAAATACTCTTTGGGGATTGGGTCATCATCATCCCAGTATACTTCCATATCCGTCCACGCAAAACTGAGATACGTATTCTGCTCATAGTAGCTCTCATCCCTAACGGCTACGCGGCCGACATTACCGCAACCCCCGCTTTTGTTGACGGACTGCCCCAACGCAACACAACAGGATAGTGTACTAAACGCTTCATTATCCCCATAGTACCCATCGCCGTCAATAAATCCCACTATGCCGCAGATTCCGCCCACCATGACCTCACCAGTCACCTTACCGCTGACAGTACCTGTCGTAAGGCAGTTTGTAACCGTACATCCTTTTTGACCAGACTCTAACGTACTGCCGTTTTGTATTAATCCTGCCACGCCGGCAACATTAATTGCGATGGCGGACTCATTTACGGAAACATCGGCGTAGTTGATGCAGTTTTGTATGGTGCTTGCCTTCAAACTGCCCGCTAAGCCGCCGATGTTGTTTGCGCCGCCGGATACCGGGCCGGCGTTGACACAGCTCTGAATTGTACTCTCGACCGCTGCTTCGCCGACCAGGCCGCCGACATTTCCTCCGACGGCGGAAACTTTTCCGCTGTTATAACAGTTCTGCATTGTACCGAAAACCAAATCTCCGGTCAGGCCGCCGACCATATCTGCTTCGCCAGTGACGTCGCCTGTATTCACACAGCTTATCATATCATTGCCCTGGAACCCGGCAATGCCGCCTACATAGAATGAAGAGCCAATATCTGCGCACACGCCATGCACCAACCCTGTGTTTAAGCAGCCCTCTGTCGAAGCTGATGAATTTCCTGCAATACCGCCCACGTAACTGCCGCCGGTGACGTTACCATTATTGGAGCAATTTCGTATAAAGTAGTCGCTGCTTTCGTCACCCTGATACAGGTTAAGCGAGCCGGCAATGCCGCCGACATTGCATGAAACGTCGTCGCCGCTTACGCTGCCTGTGTTTTCGCAGTTCTCAATACGGGGCATATCGATGCGTCCGGCAATACCGCCAATATCATCAGAATACCATTCGCCATATTCTTCATCGAAGGTAGAAACACCGGTAACGCTTCCCGAGAAAGAGCAATTGTCAATGGCGCCATTCTCAAGCCAGCCCACGATACCGCCGACATCAAACCAGCCTGTTACGCTGCCGTCTTCAACCGTCAGGTTTTTTATCGTGCCGTTATTAACGTACCCGAACAGGCCGACTTCTCCCATATCCGCACGATTTATATACAAATTGCTGATTTTTTTGCCGTTGCCGTCAAATGTGCCTTTAAATGCGTACAGGTCTTTGGGTAAGTCATAATCATAATCGTAGTAATAATCGTAATCAAATCTGCCGATGGGTACCCAGCCTTTCCCTCCGGAATATTCCTCACCGTAATTCGAGAGGTCAATGTCGTTTATTAAGATCAGAAAAGGGCTTTCAGGCAGTTCTTCGGGAAGCCGTATGTTATTTACAGCATAGGCATAAGCCGCAAGCTGCTCGGCCGTTTCGATCTGCAAAGGATCTTCTTGTGTGCCAGACCCTTTTACCTCTACTGTTGTTTCGGCTCCGGAAGGGATCTGAGTCGTATTCCCTTCTGCCGGAGCCAGGATATCTTTCTCAGGCTCATGTGCTGCCAGCGCCGAGGCGGGCATCATATTTGCGGCCATGATAACAGATAAAATCATGGCCGTCAGCATTGGCATTGTTTTCTTCTTACTCATATCGCGTTCCTCCTGCTAAAGATACAAAAACCGGCTATGCTTGCGCAAACGCCATTTTAGATATTAATCCGATTAAATTATATTTCTATTGCGCTTTTTTGGCAATGTACTTTAGTACAGTCGCAGTTTATATAGGGTAATTTCCGTGAAATCGTCGTTTTGCTGACAAAAAAGGAAAGTACCGGCTTAAACGATACTTTCCGTAGTTTAGTGCCGCGTAACGTTCACTTGTCTTGCTTAGCGCTTTTCTTCTTCATCCTCAACTAAGCCCATTTTTGCTGCATAAGCAATCACCTGCGCTCTGTTTTCAAGATGCAGCAATTCAAGAATCCGCCCCATATGGTATTTTATTGTACGTTCGGAAAGGCCTAAAGCCTTGCCTATATCTTTATATGGAATACCTCTGGCCGCCATCTTCAGCACCTCAAGCTGCCGCCCGGTGAGCTCGTCCGCCTTAATATCCGACGAAGCAGCCGTATCCCCGCTTTCGTTTTTATATCCGCTGAAAAGTTTGGCGGCGAAGTCCGGAGAAAGATTCACATAACCTTTTTCAATATCGTTGAGCGCGTCAATAAGCTCGTCGGCGTTAATGTTTTTAAGCAGATAACCCGACGCTCCGTACCTGACGGCCTGAAGCAGATCCTCGTCCTCATCGGACATAGTTAGCATTATAATTTTTATTTCGGGAATTTCCGCCTTGATCAGTCTAAGCGCGTCAAGCCCGCCGCATACAGGCATCTTTATATCCATTAATATAATCTCCGGACGTATAATCCGGGCTTTCAAAAGCGCCTCTCTGCCGTTGTTTGCCACACCCGCAACAGTGATACCATATGTCTCCAGAAGGTACTGCAGGCCTTCCAGAAACAACGGATGGTCGTCCACCAGCATCAGCTTCATTTTTATCTCCTCTCTCCGAGGGGAATACGCAATTCTATCCGCGTTCCCCTGCCCGCGGCTGAGCTTATATCAATCTGGCCCCCCGCTTCCAGCGCGCGCTCCCGCATTATATCCAATCCAAACCCGGATTTGACAGCGTTTTGCTGCGCGGCATCAAATCCTTTTCCGTCGTCTTCAACAACGGCATTAAGCAGTCCTTGAGAAAGCGAAAAATCTATATACAGGTTTTCTGCCTCGGCATGTTTTCTTACGTTGTTCATCGCTTCCCTGAGAATATTGAGCAAATTCATCCGTGAGGCCGGTTCAAGCTCTTCGCCCGTGAAATCAGGAGGTATGTTTATTCTCACATTCATGCCCGTCTGCTCTTCAAAGCTTGACACCACCGCTTTGAACGCGGTAATAAAATCCTTTTCAAAATACGCGGAGCTTCTTACGTCTCGGATATACCGCCTTATCTCCGCATGAGCCGACTGACTGGCATCAATCAATTTATTAAGCTTCATAGATATGTTTTCAACGCCCGCGTTCACAAGCTCCTTGCGTATGCCCTGAGCCTGAAGGTTGATAAACCCCAGCACCTGCCCTATGTTGTCATGCAGGTCCCTGGCCATGCGCTCTCTTTCTTCAATTACGGCAAGCTTCCATTGCTGTTTTAACAGCTCCTGCTGCACACGCTTCTTTGCGGTTATCTCATAGATTACCGCAAGCCTTCCCTGGAGCATTCCCTTATTATCCGTAAGAGGAGAAAAAAACGCCTCATAATACTTGGTACTATCTCCGCCGATGGAAAACTCCGTCCTTACGGAAGAGCTGTCCAGACAAGCTTTCAGCAGCCCGGGAAATTCTGCGCAGACTTCTTCTACATATTTCGAGGTTACCTGCAGGGCATTTAACCCAAGCATATTTTCGAACGCGGGGTTAATATCCAGAACCCGGTTTTGCAAATCGAGCACCATTGCGCCTGCGTCCATAATCTCAAATATTTTGTCACGCGCAATCGGAACCAAATCAAAGAACCTGTAGCGAAATATGCTCCAGGCAATTATTAAACCCGCCGGCCCGAAAAACGCCGGCGTTAAATCAATTCTTTTACTGGGGCTCAGGCCTAAAACATACAAGATATTAGGTATTACGATCAGGCTCACGCCTGTAAGCAGCGCTGCAGCCTGCTTCTTATATACAGCGTTGTTAAAAAACGCGGCTTTAACAAGAAGCGCCAACGCCGTTAAATTGAGCAAATGCGAGTATATCCCATGTACATAAAACGCGGGGCCGTATTTTTTTGCTATGACCGGGAAAATACCGCCATAATCCATGTGCATGTCATATCTCACCAAGCCGTGCAGCTGATCCGTCCATACAAGGATAATGGTGATAGTCGGTATGACAGCGAGCCATATAAACCTTTTACTGCGTATCCATGTGTCATATCCCGTAAACTCCATGCACAGGGCTACCAGGGTTACGGGAGAGAAGCAATACGCAAAATACTGCATATTAGCCCAGAAAAGCTTTGTTGAAAAATCTCCGCTTAATATTTCAAGCGTATGGGCCACCGACCATATCGTTACCGCAAGCATGCTCAGCACAAAACTGACGGCGCCTTTTGAATTGCGCCGTTTAAAAAGAGCAAATATTCCAAGCGAAGCCGAGGTTAAAGAAGACGCGGCTAAAAGGCATACATATATAGCTTGCTGCATGCTGTCCTCCGATTGTAAGCTGCTTTACCTAAAAGCGCTGCAAAACTTCACATTTTGCAGCGCTTTTTTAATCACCTGCTAGAATAAATCTTGCCGAGTTAAGTAGTATTATAAGGAGAGCCATAATATCGGCCAGGACCGCATGCCACATTTGCGCTATCCCGAACGCGGCCAGTACAATAAACGCGACCTTGAGCACTGTGGCGACGGTGAAGTTTATTAATGCGTTCCTTCGCGCCTGCCTTCCCAACTTGATAAGTAAGGGCAGTTTTTCAATGTCGTCGTCAAGAATGACCGCGTCCGCCGCACTGCTGACAACCCCGTAACCCAGAGCGCCTATGGCGACTCCTACATCTGCCGATTCCATGACGAATTGCTCTCTTTTTCCGTTGCCGGTGAATGTCAGGGTGCTGTCCTCCGGCATATGGATTTTCAGCCGGTCTATCTCAACTGCCTTTTCATCCGGCAGAAGCTCAGCCATATACTCGTCAATGCCGACCGCCCTGGCTATCCGCTCAGCCTCGGCCTGCTTGTCGCACGTTAAGAGCACAGTTTTGTTGACTCCAAGCGTACGAAGCTCGCTTATGGCTCTTCCAGCATTATACTTTGGGTATTCTAAAATTGATATTCGTCCGGCGTATTTACTGTTGATAGCTATATAAACCTCGTTCTCGTCTGTGAATTCAACGGGTATATTCAAATCCTTCATAAGACGGAGGTTCCCGATATACACCATCGCGCCCTTCATGGATACTTTTATGCCGCAGCCCGCGATTTCCTGCCGCCTGTCATTGCTTTGTAGGCGCGTCTCACTGCCGCTGGCTTCTATAATCGCCCTTGCTACGGGATGCGTCAACCCGGATTCAGCGTAGGCCGCCAGCGCAAGCAGGTTATGAGATGAAAGGCCTTTAACCGGATGGACAGATTTTACCGTGAACCGGCCCTCCGTAATAGTTCCGGTCTTGTCAAATACAGCAGTGACTGTATTTGAGAGACTGTCAAGAACGTTGCAGTCCCGCAGAAGTATGCCGGACCGAAGAGCCGCTCCTATGGCCGCAAAATAGCTTGTAGGCACCGCAACCAGCATAGCGGAGGGACACGCGATTATAATAAGCACCAACGCCCTGTAAAGCGAATCTATAAAAAGCATGTCTGAAACCAGCAGAGGCAATGCGACCATAGCCAGGGCCAGTATAAGTATAAAAGGCGTATACAGCTTGGAAAACCTTATTACATTCTCCTCAGCCTTTGACTGGGAGCGCGCGGCATTGACCTCCATGGCTACTATTCGCTCGATTATCGAATCGGCGTATGTATGCGTAACCTCCAGCGTCAGATCCTGCCCGAGGTTAATACAGCCCGCGGTTACCTCGTCTCCGGCCTCAACGTGCCGTTTTTCAGATTTACCGGTCAGCGGAGAGAGGTCTATGCTGGAGGAACCGCCCCGAACGACCGCGTCCAGGGGTATGGTTTCGCCGGCTTTTACAAGAAGCGGGCAGCCAACCTCAACATCAGCCGCGGGAACCGTGGCAACAACGCCGTCGCGTATGATTTTCGCATACTCCGGCCGGAGCCTTAGCAGCCGCGTAATCTCTCTTTTTGACTTGTTTTCAGCGGCTTCATGTATGATTTCGCCGGCCTGAAATATTATGACTACGGCCGCGGCTTCCTCATACTTTGTTATAATTATGGCGCAAAGAGAGGCAAAAACGATCAACAGGTTTGTATCGAATAGCCTGCCCGCAAGAGTATGGCGAACGGCTGCGACCATAACATCGGCGCCGGCCAACAAAAACGCGACGCAGCAGAAAACGGTCTTTGATACATATCCCATTTGCACCGTAACAGCGCATATCAATAAAGCCGCCGACAATGCAGCCCGCCATATGCGCAGGCCGTGCCCGGCGCCCGGTATACTGTGTATTCCTCTCAAATAACCGTTCCCTCCCAACTTCGAAAGGCCGATGAAGAATTTTACCATTCGCAATTCCAGAATGTCAAGCTCTGCGCCTTCTTATCCGGTTATCCCGAAGGAAGCCCGCCCTCAGTAATGATAGTTTTATAGTTCTCATATATCACCATTCCCGGGCGAGCGCCCGCCGGCTTTTTAACATTTTTTACGGGGCAGTAGTCTACAGCCGCGCTCCCCTTCCCTTTTAAACCGGAATGCCAGACCGCTATCGCCGCGGCTTCCGATATCGAAACCTCGTCGGCTTCGCCGCCGGCGGTCATAAGTATCACATGAGCTCCGGGGACGTTCTTTGTGTGAAACCAGAGGTCGCGCTTCCCTGCCGTCTTCAGCGTAAGCTCATCGTTTTGCATATTGTTCCTTCCAACGAGAACCCGCAGGCCCGAAGTTGTGCGGTATTCAATGGGAGCGGAGGCTTTAGCCTGCGTTTTGCGCTTATTTGAACCCGCCGAAGCTCGTATTATGCCTGCGCTTTCAAGCTCGCGGCGTATTTCCGCAAGCTCATGCTCGTCACGCGCTGCAGAAATCTCAAATAAAGCGCTTTCAAGATATACAAGTTCAGCCTCGCCAAGCTTAATTTGTTCATTTAATACTTTTTCGGCGGTTTTTGCCTTTTTATATTTTTTGTAATACTGCGCCGCATTTTGCTGAGCGCTTTTCGAAGGGTCAAGCCGTATCTCAATATCGGGGCAGTCATTTTCGTAGAAATCCTGCGCAATCAGCACGTTCTGCCCCGGAGATATGGAATGGAGGTTCGCTGTTATCAGGTCCCCGCATTTGCGCAGATATTCCCTGTCGATGCTCTGGGCGAGCTCCCGCTTCTGGTTCATAAGGCGGCGGGCCGTGCGATCCCTGATTGAGGAAACGGTCTTATAAAGCTCCTTGTCGCGCCGCATGGCTCTCAAACTCTCGTCTTTTTCGCGGTAGAACTCCTGGAGCATGGAAGAAAAGTCATCGCATATTATATTTTCGCATTTTGAACCGTATTGGTTAATAGGCATGAAATAAAAGTCTTTTATCACGCCTTCGATTTTTAGAAGAACCGGCTGAAAATCGTTTTCGCGCAGCCGCCTGCGAAGCTCTTTAACTGACTCCCGCATATCTCTTACGCCCGAGGACAGCTCGCGGCAAAGCAGAGGAGACAGGCCGGAGAAGTTTGCAAGCAGGTATTTTTCATCCGCGCCCTCGGGTGGGTCGCAGTCCATTATGCTGCGCTTGTCCTGAGTTTCCAAGGGTTCGTAGAAAAACCCCGGCATCAGATGCCGCCCCTGAGAGCTTAGATCCGTATTGAAACGGCGCAGCATTCCGAGTATCCGGCCGTCGGCGCCAAGCAGCAGCAGGTTTGAACGCTGCCCGATTGCCTCGAATACGAGTGTTTTTTGCACTCGTTCACCGAGCTCGTCGTAGCACTCCATGCGCATATAGACGAGCCGTTCAAAAGCGGGCTGATCCACAGATACAATGCGCGCGCCCGACAGGTGTTTTCTCAAAAGCATGCAAAACATAGGCGGATTCTGCGGGTTTTCGGCTCTTGACGATACAAAACCAAGGCGGCAGCTGTGCGGATTTGCGGAAAGAAACAGGCATTTATTTCCGGCTGCCGTCCGAAGAACAAGCTCGATTTCGTCCTTGCCGGTCTGGTAGATTTTATCTATCCTGCCGCCAATCAGCTGCGGGCGCAGCTCATTTAGCAATGCTGTAAGGCAGATGGAGTCGAGGGGCATTCTATTTCTCCTCCGATTCGATAATCGCAGAAAAAAGGCT
>JBMNQI010000040.1:0-22246 GCA_050944055.1 Oscillospiraceae bacterium
ACTTTTTGGACGGAATGGGCTCCGGTCCTTATATCTGCAAGGAAATGGTTGTCGACAACCACGCGTATTATACGCTCGACGAGGACTGGTGGGGCTATGAGGAATACGGTGCAGACATGTTCAAAGAGCTGAACTGCTATGTCTACAAAGACCAGACGACTATGGCTGTGGACATGGAGACCGGCAAAATCGACATAGCTCTCGACTGCAGCATGCAGGACGGCACCCGCGCTTATAACGGGGAAATGGGCGACAGAGTCGCGCTGGGCCTGGCTCCGCAGAACGCCTGCTGGGATATTGTGTTTTCTCCGACAAGCGAGCGCACAAAGGACATCAACGTCAGAAAGGCGATTGCCTGCTGTATCGATCCCGAAACGCTTGAGCAGGCCACGTTCGGCAATTTGTTCGGCGAAGTCAGCACAAGCATTATCCCGACCGGCTGCGACGGAGGCTATGTTGAGCCGGATGTGATTGCGCAGTACTACTCCTATGATTTGGGAAAGGCCGCCGAGTTTTTGACCGCCGCCGGTTACGGGCCCGGTGAACTTACCGTTCAGCTGCTGGTTGAAACGTCGGCTATCAGTTCGAATTTGGCTGAAATGGTCCAGGCGCAATTGGCTGAGGGCAATATAAATTGCGAGATAACAGTTGCCGACATGCAGAGCTTCAGCAATTACCTGGATGGCTCGAATGCATATGATATGATCATCCAGCATGGTCAGGACAACGGGACTGCTTCCGGATACTCCGCCGTCATGAATCTTTCCAACCCCAGGTTTTCCGAATTCAATCTTGAAAATTACGGAGAATACGCGAGCCTGATTGATAAGTGCAAAACAGAAGTTGACCCGGTCAAGCGCGATGAGTACCTTAAAGAGTTTGTTGAGTACGGAGCCCAGGAATGCCTGTGGGTCAGCCTGTTTGACTATTCTTCGGCTTACCTGTACAATCCGAAGATTATCGATATCGATAACTCCTATATTCCCAGCATTCAAACCCTGAACATGACTCAGGTCAGCAGCTTTTGAATAACGTGCAAGAAAATCACTATCTTTGAACAGGAGTGAACCAGTTTGCTCATATACGTGCTCAGGCGAATTCTGCTGATGATTCCGGTTCTGGTGGGCGTCATCATTATCATATATACGATCAGTTATTTTATGCCCGGTGACCCTGTTGCCATCGTTCTCGGCGATACCTATACACAGGAAGATTACGACAAGACTGCCGAACGTCTGGGATTGGATAAGCCCTTCCCCGTGCAGCTTGCAAACTATTTTAAGGACCTCATCACGAAAGGCGAGATGGGAACCTCTTATTATACCGGGCGCAGTGTCGCCGAGGAAGTCGGAGAACGCGCCCCAATAAGCATAAAAATAGGGCTGTTGTCCTGTGTGGTAATGATTATTGTGTCCCTGCCGATTGGCATCATATCTGCGGTCAAGCAGAATTCAGTTTTCGACTATATAACCTCAACGCTTTCAATTATTCTGGCGGCATTGCCCGGCTTCTGGCTCGGCCTCGAATTGATTTTGCTATTCAGCCTGAAGCTCAGGCTACTGCCTGCCTCAGGCCTGGATAGCTGGAAGAGCTATATCTTGCCGGTTATCTGCAATTCCACGGTAGCTATCGCGATGGTTGTCCGCATGACACGCTCGAGCATGCTGGAGGTCATTCGGGCGGACTATATACGCACGGCCCGCGCCAAAGGCTTAAAGGAACGGGTCGTTATTATGAGACACGCGCTGAAAAACGCGCTTATCCCGATAATTACGATTATCGGTGCTCAGTTCAGCATGGTTATCGGCGGTTCTGTCATTATTGAGAATATATTCTCCATTCCCGGCATGGGCGCGCGTTTGGTGACAGCGATCAACAACAGGGACTATACGATGGTAGTCGGCATATCAATAGTAATCTGCACTTTTACAATGGTTATGGTCCTGATTACAGATCTATGCTACGCGATGGTTGACCCGCGTATTAAAGCAGAATTTGAGTCAATGTATAAAAGAAGAAAGAAAACCGCGAAAGGCAAGGAGGCGGCATAATGGAAAAACTGAGTGATACTAATGCCGCATTGGCTTGTGAAACGCAGGAGGCAATCAAGAAGCACGGCCAGCTTTGGGATATCTCGCGCCGCTTTGTAAAACGCAGGATTGCGCTGGCGGCCCTGATTATACTTGTTTTAATGGTCGCTCTCTGCTTGGGCGCCTCAATATTTGCGCCCTATGATTTTGCGGAGCAGCATTTGGCCAACCGTCTTCAGATGCCCTCGCGGCAGCATTTGATGGGGACGGATAACTTCGGCCGCGATATATTCAGCAGAATCCTATACGGCGGGCGCAATTCGCTGCTGATCTCCCTCTTCTCATGCTTTTTTACGGCTATAATAGGCGGCCTCATCGGCGCAATTTCAGGTTATTACGGCGGGAAGATTGACAATATTATTATGCGTTTAACCGACATTTTCATGGCTATTCCGGGCATTTTACTGTGCGTGGTTATTTCCGCCGCATTGGGTACAGGCCCTTGGCAGACCTGTATAGCTGTCTCGATAGGCGGCATTCCGGGATGTATTCGCCTGCTGCGAGCCACGGTCCTGCCGATGCGGCAGCAGGAATTCATCGAAGCTGCGGTAGCGTACGGCAGCTCGGACAAGCGAATTATACTGACGCATATCATTCCGAACTGCCTGGCGCCGATTATCGTTGATACCACGCTTCGCCTGGGCATGAATATACTTATGATATCCGGCCTCAGCTTTATAGGACTCGGCGTTCAGGCCCCCTATGCCGAATGGGGCGCCATGCTCAATGCCGGCCGCGAATACATTCGTGATTTTTGGCCGCTCATTACTTTCCCCGGTATAGCTATCGTGATTGCCATGCTGGGCTTCAATCTCTTCGGTGACGGCTTAAGAGACGCGCTTGATCCGAAGCTTAAGCAGTGAGGTGCATATGAGCAATATACTTGAAGTCAGAGACTTGGAAGTTCGCTTCAACACTCAGGATGGCTGCGTGCATGCGGTCAATAAACTCAGCTTTGATATTGGGCGGGGGGAGGCGCTCGGGCTAGTCGGCGAGACCGGGGCCGGAAAGACGACGACAGCCCTGTCAATTCTGCACCTTATTTCCGTTCCGCCGGGCGAGTATGCCGGAGGCTCAATCAGATATAACGACGTAAGCATTCTAGACGCCCCGGAGAGCGAACTGCGAAAGATACGCGGCAATCATATATCCATGATATTCCAGGATCCCATGACGGCCTTGAATCCGGTTATACGCGTGGCGGATCAGATTGCGGAGGTCATCAAGCTGCACGAGGACTGCCCGAGCGCGCAGGCCTGCGAAAAAGCAAACGAAATGCTTGAGCTTGTAGGCATACCCGCCGCCCGCGGCACGGAATACCCCCACCAGTTCTCCGGGGGCATGAAACAGCGCGTGGTCATTGCGATGGCCCTCGCCTGCTCCCCGAACCTGCTGCTGGCGGACGAGCCCACCACTGCGCTGGATGTGACGATTCAGGCCCAGGTACTGGATTTGATACGCAGCCTGCGCACTAAGTTCGGGACATCAATGCTGCTGATAACGCACGACCTGGGCGTCGTGGCCGAGACCTGCGACAAGGTCGCTATTATGTACGCGGGGGAAATCGTGGAATACGGCACGCTGGAGAGAATCTTCCACAATGTAAAGCACCCGTATTCGGCCGGCCTTTTCGGGTCCCTGCCAAGCCTGAATAAGAAGGTGCGGCGCCTGAGCCCAATAAGCGGATTGATGCCGGATCCGACGAAGCTTCCCAAAGGCTGCATGTTCAGCCCGAGATGCCCTTACGCCTCGGCTGAGTGCAAGGCGCATCACCCCGAATTAGTCGAGATCGAACCGGGCCATCTTGTTCGGTGCATAAAGGTGGAAGGCGGTGAAAAAATTTGAGCGCACTTCTTGAAGTCAGACACCTGAAAAAATACTTTAACACGCCCGGCGGCCTGCTGCACGCGGTTGACGATGTCAGCTTCAGTCTTGAAAGGGGAAAAATCCTCGGCGTCGTCGGGGAGTCCGGCTGCGGGAAATCGACTCTCGGGCGCACAATATTAGGCTTGCTTGAAGCAACCGACGGCCAGGTAATATACGACAATGAAGACATCACTCGCATAAGTGGCGCAAAACGCGCCCGGCTGCGCAGGAAAATGCAGATCATTTTCCAGGACCCGTACTCCTCCCTGGATCCGCGTATGTCCGTTTGGCGACTGATAGCCGACCCGATGATAGCCAACAGGATGTACCGCGGAAAGAAAAAGATCAACGAGAAGGTCTGGGAGCTTATGGACACCGTGGGTCTCGCCCGAAGGCTGACATATTGCTACCCGCATGAGCTGGACGGCGGGCGCAGGCAGCGTATCGGAATAGCGCGCGCTTTGGCTCTTAATCCAGAGTTCATTGTGTGCGACGAGCCGGTTTCAGCCCTGGATGTGTCTATACAGGCGCAGATACTAAACCTGCTTCAGGACCTGCAGGAGGAAAAGAACCTCACATATATTTTTGTGACGCATGACCTTTCGGTCGTGAAACACCTTTCAAACGAAATCCTGGTCATGTATCTGGGCTGCATGGTTGAGAAGTCACCTTCCGATGATTTGTTTGACCACCCTCTCCACCCGTATACAAAAGGGCTTCTTTCCGCGGTGCCGGTTCCAAGCATAGATATTGAGCGCAAACGCATCATCATGCAGGGCGAACTGTCTTCTCCGGTTAATCCGCCGCCTATCTGCCGGTTCAGCAACCGCTGCCCGTACGCGAAAGACCTGTGTTTCCGGGAGGAGCCGAAATATAAGGAGGTTATGCCGCAGCATTTCGTCGCCTGCCATTACGTCCACGAGATAAACGGATTAAAAAAAGATGAAACGATTCATGCTTAGAATTCTGAATACTGCCCTAATATGTCTCACGCTGACACTGCTGCTCCGGGCGAGCGCGTCAGCGGCCAAGCCGCAGGAAGTATGCCGGGTTGTTGTGGAGAACAGCTCCGAGCTGGATATGAAAAACTATCAAAGCTCCGAGGTCCTCCTCGGAGACATAATAGCGGACGCTGTAAAAAACGGGGCCGGCGCTGATATAGCAGTCGTCAATTCGGGAGATTTTATTCCGAAGCTGCGCTACGGCGATTTGACCCGGAAAGATGTTCAGGACATGTTTCCGCAGGACCGGGAGCTCGCTGTTACAAGCGTTACGGGAGCAGAGCTGCGGGAGATATTGGAGATCGGATTATCCCATATTGTTCTAACGGAAGATGAGACGATTGACAGCGAGGCGTCAGCTCATGGCGCCTTCCCGCAGGTTTCCGGTTTTTCATTTAAGTACGATGTTTCTGCCGCTCCGATGAACCGTGTTTACGAAATTACGCTGGACAGCGGCGAGAGAATCAATCCGGAAGACAATGAACGCGCATACCTTCTGGCCGCCACCGGCTATATGCTCTCCGGCGGCTGGGATATGCCTGCCCGGGAATATGAGGCGACCGGCATGACGCTTACCGATGCGATGTACAGTCATCTTGCATCATTGGGCGAGATCGATGCGGTCCCGAAGCGTCAGTACTTTCGCGGGGCAATAAACGAAAACCCCCTGCTGAAGCCCTTATCCGCAGTTGTAATAGCCTCGGTCGTCATCGTATTGTTCGCAGCCGCGGGAATCTTAAAGCGCCGCCTCGGCCTCGGGAAGGCACAGGAAGAAGAAAAAGAAAACACATACGACCCGATTGAATAAGCCGGCAGCTTCAGAATGCGCAAAGCGCGTTTACTTGGCCGGCAGAGAATTAAGGAGGTTTAATATGCCATACAGAATAAATCAGTACTGCGTATGCTGCCATTACTGCAGGATGGAATGTCCCGCGTCCGCAATTAATTTTGTAGGGACGAAATACGAGATCGATCCCGAAAAATGCACCGAGTGCGGGCTTTGCGAAAAACTGTGCCCGATTAGCGCTATCAGCAATACTTCTCTTCCTCCCGAAAAGCCCGAGAAGCATGAGCTGATTGAGCTTCAAAGCGATTTGGTCGTCCTGGGAGCCGGTGGCTCGGGCCTGATTTCTGCCGTCAGGTTCGCGCAGCTTACCGGTAAAAAGGTGATTGTACTTGAAAAAGCGAAAAAGCCGGGCGGAAACACGAATCTTGCCCACGGTTTTATGGTGTTCAACTCTAAGTGGCAGCAGGACGCCGGCATACCCGATTTCCGCGACGATTTTATTAGAGACGCAATGAAAAGAGTCCTCCATAAGCTTGACAATAAGATAATTGAAAACGCTGTTTACGCAACCGGGCCGTTTTTCGACTGGCTTTGCGAGCTCGGCGGCGCGGAGGAAGCCTTCCAGCTCGGGCTGGGCGCTATGGATAAGAAAATGATAGGATACCCCTACAGGAAGTTTGCAAACCTCAAATGCAGGGATCAGGCAATCGGGCCCGGCTGGGCAGGTACCTATGTCATAAGGAAGATGCTCGAGTACTGCGATAAGCTTGGAATCAAGGTGCTGACGGAGCATAAGGCCGTAAAGCTATACCGGAACGAACAGGGAGCGATTTCGGGAGTGCTCGCCGAGGATCCCGGAGGCCAGACGAAGATAAGCTGCAGCGCTGTCGTTGTCTCAACGGGCGGTTTCGGAAGAGGCGACGAAAAGCTCAAAAAATACTTCCCCGAATTCTTTGCCGGTGAAACGCCTATACATAGATTCTCTGTTCCCACAAATACCGGGGACGGGATGGATCTTGGCGAGGAAATTGGGGCGGATATCGCGGAAAAGAACCTGTGCGTCAACATGTTCGGCCCCGCCCATCACCCCTTCGGCTACTGCGGGTACCGCATCATGATGCAGCCTGAAGTCCTCTACATTAACCTCAACGGAAAGCGGTGGATTGACGAAAGCGCCGGTCTGATGGACAGCAGGTACAGAATCGCGGAACAGCCGAAAGAAATTTCATACGCCGTAGTCGACTCGAATATTCTGGAGATCGCCGCCCAAAGGCTGATCGCAAACCCGCCGGACGGTACGGATGACTGGATATTGCGCGATTATCGTCAGGAGATGGAGGAGGAGCTGAAGCTAGATACGCCGCTTAAAAAGGGCGACACGCTGGAGGAACTCGCGCTGCAGATGGGCATAGACCCCGCCGCATTCGTTGAGGAAATAAAAAGATACAACACGTTCTGCGCAAACGGCAGGGACGACGATTTTCTGAAGCACCCGAAGCACCTTGTACCTGTGGAGAAGCCGCCTTTTTACGCCTTCTATGGCAAGAGGTTTTCGGAGGGGGCGTTCGGCGGGCTGAAAATAAACGAGAAAATGCAGGTGCTGGACAAGCAAGGCAGAGTAATTCCGGGGCTATACGCGACGGGAGACGCCGCCAGCGCGAACCTGCTCCGGGATACTCTCGGCGTTATATCCGAGCTCACCTGGTGCGTGAGCAGCGGTTATATGGCGGGAGGCAATCTTGCGGATTCTTTTAAGAAATAGCCGGCGCAGTCTCCTGATCCAATAGGAATCCGGCAGGCGGTTCAGGCCCGCCTGCCGGAATTTGCTTCTGCCTTACGTATGCATGATTTAGAAAATCTCACATATAAAACTGCTTAATATAATTATCTATGCAGTAATTAATTATTTCTACTGCCTTTTCGGGGCCTTCCACCTCATCGACAATCGTTTCCTTTCCCTCCAGCTGCTTATATACGGAAAAGAAATGGGTCATCTCCTGAAAAATGTGTTCCGGAAGCTCCGATATGCTTTTATATGTGTTGTAATTCGGATCGCTGAAAGGAATGGCGATTATTTTATCGTCCAGTTTTCCGCCGTCCTTCATGGAAATCACGCCGATCGGATAGCAGCGGACAAGCGTCATAGGATCGATTTCCTCGCTGCATAGCACCAGCACGTCCAGCGGGTCGCAGTCGTCGCCGTATGTGCGCGGAATGAATCCGTAGTTGGCGGGATAATGCGTGGATGTGTAAAGTATACGATCCAAAATTAAAAGACCTGTCTCCTTGTCCAGCTCATATTTCTTTTTGCTGCCTTTTACGATTTCAATAACGGCAATAAAGTCTTCGGCAGCTATGCGTTTGGGGCTTATATTGTGCCAGATATGGGTCATGATCATCCTCGTTTTCATATTTGATAAACCGAGTATATTTGCGAAAGCCTTGTTTGTCAATATTCTATTGCAGCCAGTTTAAGCCGGAAAAAAAGCAGGAACGTCCGCACAGCGACGCGCACGGCATATGACGCAACCGTTCAGCTGTGATTTGCATAAAAGCAAAGCTCTTAAAAATGTTGGGGTGTGAAGCAGCCGGCATCCAAAAAAAAGAAGACCGAAAAACCTCGAGGCTCCTGGTCTCCTTTTTTATTCGGCGCTGTTATAAACGCGCCAACTGCGTTTTTGTTCAGGCTATTCTTTCAGTTCGGTCAGCGGGGGCGCACACGGGAAACATCCGGGAAGTTGGCAACGTCAAAGCTGACGCCGACAAGGTCGGATCTGAAAGCCGTGCTCTTTATCTCGCAGCAAATGCCAACCAGAGGATGATGCTCACGGACGAAATCTTGTATGCCTGCCAAGGCCTCCCTGCGCTCGTCCTCATCCAGATCATAGCTTGCAATGTCGATCAGCGCGTTAAGCCCATCGTCATTGAACTGGCAGCCGCCGACAGCCTCCTGTGTGGAGAGACGGCCGTCTAGACGCGTTATAAGCGTGGCCATATCGTCGCTGGAAATGTCGGTCATGTATATCTGATAATCACCGCTGCAAACAGTACCCATCATAGCGATGAACTCGGTCTGAACGATGCTCAGGCGGATGCCGGCTTGCTCCAGCTGAGACTGCACCATCTGGGCTACGGAAGTGTTCTTCTGGATGAACATCATGTCAATGTCGATCCCGTCGGGATAGCCCGCTTCGGCCAGCAGCTGTTTGGCTGCCTCGATATTGCAGGAAGACGGGTTATCCGGAGCGGAGTAATACTTATTGACGGGAGAAATGCTCGTTTCGCAGGGTTCTACAAGGCCGCCGTAGCAAAGCTGGACCAGAGTTTCGCGGTCCAAAGCCAGATCAATCGCGTCGCGTACAAGCTCATTATCTAACGGTTCCGCTGAGCAGTTTATGTACATGCAGAGGACAGCATCGGCAGAGGTTCCGTACACTGATACGCCGTCCACAGCAGAAAGGTTATTCAGCTGCATGGCGGAGAGGTTAAAGGTAACATCCCCATCGCCGGACTGGATAGCCATACTGCGCGTGGAGGAATCGGCGTTCCATGTAAAGTCGATATATTTATAGTAAGCCACGTTATCCGCATCCCAGTAATCGTCGTGACGGACGAGGCGGATATACTGTCCGGGTACCCAGGAATCGAAGGTATAGGGGCCGTAGCCGATGGTGGCCGCTTTGGCGCTGGCTTCGATGCCGCCCGCAGCTTCAACAGAGCTCTTGTCCACAATGCCGTAGGACGGTCCGGTAAGCTGATCGACCATGGT
The DNA here is from genome assembly GCA_050944055.1 of Oscillospiraceae bacterium. Taxonomy (GTDB): domain Bacteria; phylum Bacillota; class Clostridia; order Oscillospirales; family Oscillospiraceae; genus JBMNQI01. The sequence goes on from JBMNQI010000040.1 coordinate 9,514, forward strand.
GGGAACCGCTTTATTGAGCGCGAGAACAATGTGCAGGTCATCCTCAACCACGGTGCCTTCAAGATCAAAATAAGTCGCCCACATGGTATTGGTGCCGGATTGGCCGTATTCGATAGTGTACAAAACGTCTTCGGCGGTCATTACCGTGCCGTCATGGGCTATGACGCCGTCGCGCAGAGTCAGGCGAAGATGCGTGTCGTCGACCCATTCATAATCCGTAGCAAGGCAGGGATCCGCTTCCTTAGTTTCGGGGTTCCACCGAAAAAGCCGATCAAAGATGCAGCCGCCGACTGTCATGCCGGGAGAAGACGGTATGGAATACTGGGGGGCCATGCTGGAAGGTTCTTCGTCCAGAATAACGCGCAGCGTTTCGTCGGAAAGAACGTTCGTTTCTGCATCGCCGGAATAGTTCTCTTCCAGCTCCCCAATCTCCTGAACCTTCCCGGCTTCGGTGGCTGCCGCTTCTTCTGCCCCGCCACCAGTACTGGTTTCGGCAGCTGTTTCCGTCTTTCCGCAGGCCGAGAAAATCATGACAAGAACCAGAAAGATAGCGATGATACTGCTTCCTCGTTTCATAATTGACCTCCTTATAATATTTTTTACCTGCTTTCCTGTGCAGGCAGAGTCCGTTTAAACATTGTGGCAAGCCACATAATGCCCGGGTATAATTTCTTTCAGCTGCGGCTCCTCCGCGAAACACTTTTCGCATGCGTGTATGCAGCGCGGAGCAAAGCGGCACTGCTTAGGAGGGTTGATGGGAGAGGATAATTCCCCGTTGAGAAGTATCCTTTTTCGGCGGTTTTCCAGCCGCGGCACAGGCAGTGCCGAGAGCAGCGCCTGAGAATAAGGATGCAGCGTATTGGCGAAAAGCTCCCGGGAAGCGCACATTTCCACGACCCGGCCGAGGTACATGACGCATATATCGTTTGAGACATGTTTTACGACGGAAAGGTCGTGCGTAATGAATATAAAGGTCAGTCCGCGCTCGCGCTGGATATCCTGCAACAGGTTCAGAATCTGCGCCTGAATTGACACGTCCAGGGCCGACACCGGTTCGTCGCATACGATAAAGCGCGGGTCGAGCGCCAGAGCGCGGGCGATTCCGATGCGCTGCCGGCGGCCGCCGTCAAGTTCATGCGGATATGTATTGGTGAAACGACGCGCGATGCCGACGACGTCCATCAGCTCCTGTATCTTTTTCTGACGTGCCGCTTTATCGGGGTAGCGGCGATAGATGATCAGCGGTTCTTCAATCAGCTGGGCAACGCTCATGCGCGGATCAAGCGAGGAAAATGGATCCTGAAAGATCATCTGCATGTCCGGACGCAGCTTTGCAAACTGCTTGTCGCTGATCCCTGCAATGTCTACGCCGTCAAAGAATATTTCTCCCTCCGTGGGATTCGTCAGACGGATGATCGTTTTGCCCAGAGTTGATTTTCCGCAGCCGGACTCGCCGACCACGCCAAGTGTCTTGCCGGCGTCGATAGAAAAGGAAACATCGTCCACAGCATGCAAAACGCCGCCGTTTACTTTGAAGTATTTTTTGAGATTTTTAACCTCCAGCAGCGCCATCTTCCGCAGCCTCCTTTTCAAATTTCAGGCATTTTACAAGGTGCCCGGGTTCCGCTTCGATCAGGACGGGGTCTTTTTCCCTGCATTTTTCCTGGCAGACATCGCAACGGTCGGCAAAACTGCAATACGGATGAAGATCCATGGGGTCCGTGACTTGCCCCTGTATGGGCTTAAGACGTTCCGTCTCGTCGTCAATGGATGGCAGGGAATCAAACAAGCCGATGGTATACGGGTGCATCGGATTGTTGAAAATGTGGGCCACCGTTCCGTATTCCACAATCTCTCCGGCGTATATGACCGCGCACTTGTCGCATACCTCAGCCACAACGCCGAAATCGTGTGTGATCAGAAGCATGGAAGTGTTTCGTTCCTTCTGAAGCTTTTTTATCAGGTCGAGAATCTGAGCCTGAATCGTAACGTCCAAAGCAGTTGTGGGCTCGTCGGCAATTATGAGTTCCGGGTTACAAGCCAGCGCCATGGCAATGACTACGCGTTGTTTCATGCCGCCGGAAAACTGATGAGGATAGTCCTCATAGCGTTCGGGCTGGATACCGACGGTTTTCAGCATATCGGCTGCGAGAAGCTGAACATATTTCTTGTTTTTTCCTTTATTGTGGAGCTTGATGACCTCTGCAATCTGGTCACCGACTTTCTGCACCGGGTTCAGGGCGGTCATGGGATCTTGGAAGATCATACTGATTTTGGAGCCCCGGATGCTTCGCAGTTCCTTATGGCTCATTTTAAGCAGGTCCCGGCCTTGAAACATGATTGAGCCTTCCAGAATGTTTGCCGGGGGGGAGCTCAAAAGCCCCGTTATAGACAGTGCAATAGAAGTTTTTCCAGCTCCGGTTTCTCCCACGAGGCCAAGCGTTTCGCCTTTGGAGATGTCAAAAGAAACGCCGTTTACAGCCTCGACGACGCCATCGTCCATCTCGTAATGGACAACAAGATCTCTGACGGATATCATTGCGCTTTCATTTTTTTGCGTTTCAGCTTGAATCATTTCAACTTTTGTATCCATGGCGGCTCCTTTATTTCAAACGGGGGTCGAGCGCATCGCGAAGACCGTCGCCGAGCAGATTGAACGCCAACACGGTGAACAATATGAAAAGTCCGGGGAACAAGACCATGTGCGGATAATTTTGGATGAACTCGCGGCCGGAGTTCAGAATGGAACCCCATTCCGGAGCCGGAGCCTTGATGCCGAGACCAATATAGCTGAGCATGGATATGCTTAGGATGGAGGCGGAAACGATGCCGACAGCGAAGATGATCACATGGCCTATAGCGTTGGGAACCATGTGACGAAGCATAAGGCGCATATTGCTGGCGCCGATGGAACGGCAGGCTTCTATGTATTCATTGTTTCGGACGGTAAAGATCGCCGCGCGCATAGTTTTGGAAAAGGCCGGGATGAAAGCGATCGTCACAGCGCAGATAAGCTGCGGAATCCCCGCGTCCAGAACCGCCACGATAGTTATGGCCAGCAGCGTGGCCGGGATAGCCTGCATGATGTCCATGACACGCATGACAATCATATCCGTCCTGCCGCCAAAGAAAGAGGATACTACGCCGATAATGCCGCCGACCGTGAAGGCCAGAATCATACAGGCTATGCCGATGGGAAGGGAGTAGCGACTTCCGTAAATACAGCGGCTGAAAAGATCGCGCCCCATATTGTCCGTTCCGAAAATGTGCTTGGCGTTCGGAGTCTGATATGCGTCCGCGTAAACAGCTTCTGAAGGACCATAAGGAGCAATGAGATCGGCAAAGAGCGCCAGAAGCAGAAGAATCGCTATGATCACCATGCCGACGATAGCCGTTTTGTTGCGCTTCAGTCTTCGCCAGGCATCCCTGGCAAAGGAAAACTGCTTATTGCCTTTTTCCGACTTCTTTCTGCGCTCTATCTCCGCCATTTTGGCCGTATATCGCTTTGCCAACTCAATGCACCTCCCCGACTGCCATCGGATGCTTTGCCTGCCTCTTCTTTACTTTTATGTAGTTGGCCTTCATGCGCGGGTCCACCAATACAAACAGAAGATCAACGATTAGATTGACGCAGGTGAAGGTAAAGGCTAATACCACAACGCTGCCCATAACCGCGGGGTAGTTGCGGGCGTAGATCGCGTCGAGAGCATATTTGCCGATACCGGGGATGGAAAAGATCGTCTCGATAACCAGCGCGCCGCCCAGCTGTACGCCAATCAGATTTCCGATGCTGGACATTATGGGGATCAGAGAGTTTCTGAGCGCGTGGGAGATGATAACTTTATACTCCTTCTGTCCTTTTGAACGGGCTGTTCGGATGTAATCCTGTCTGATTGACTCCAGCAGGCTTGACCGGGTGATGCGGATCAGATTGCTCATGCTTTCAAACACCACGACAATAATGGGGAGGATCCAGCCGCGCTTGTCAATGATCCCGTAAGTAGGCACAAGCCCCAGCGTTACGGCAAATAGAGATATGAGCATCAGCGACAGCCAGAACGTCGGTATGGACGAGCCGCATACGGACAGCGCCAGTATTCCGCTGTCACACCAGGTATACTGCTTTACGGCTGCCAGAACCCCCAAAGGAATAGCGATAAGCATACCGAGACTGACAGCGCATATTGTGAGGATAAACGTATACTTGAAGCGTGTTGCAATCTCCGTTCTCACCGGTTGGTTTGTGGAGTACGAGGTGCCAAGATCTCCTTTTGTGACGAGTTTCCATACATAGCGTCCAAACTGCTGAAGGATGGGATCGTCGATACCAAGCTCCTCCCTGACTTCATCGTACTGCTCCTGAGTGTACTTGGTTCCCAGAATGCTGACTACCGGATCGCCCGGAGCGATCTGCTGAAAAATAAACACGATGATAATGACTCCGAGCAGTACGGGAACCAGCATAAGTAATCGATTGCCTATGTATCGAAGCATCCGCATTCTCCTTTCTTCTTATATGGGACTCACTTTGCTGACTGCATATTAAACAAACATCGTTTTGTTTGATTGCGGTTTCATATTATGCTATTATATAAATTCGTTACCTTATTTACTATATTTTCAAAATCTAATATATAACTATGCATTTGTATGAAAAATACAAAGGCATTTGTTAGATGATTGACGTAAACCCGTTTCTTTTGTAAAATTGCTCTTAAACAGGAGGCGTGCGCAATGTATCTCCACTTCAGAAAACTGGCCGATGAATTGAAGAAGATCTGCAACACCAGGGAATTCAATGTTTCCCCGCAGACGATAATACGAGATATCGCTTTGTTTCCGGCTCCGCAAAGAGGTGTTAAATCCTCCGCAAATAATGAAACAGCCTATGTTATAGATTATTACCAGCTGCAGTATATAGACCAGGTGAAAGATATGCCTCCGCTTATCTGTTCAGTCAAATCAGGCGAAGAGATAGATGAGTCATATTTCACCTATCTCCGCGCCATTGTTGCACTGAACGTTGGTGTAACAGATCTGCTTGTCTGCATAGCAAGGGTAATAAGCGACTGCGGCGTGAAAACTTCCCGGATTGCTGAAGCGGCTTCCGCCTTTCTCGCGTGCAAGACACCCGACGAACTCATACGGGTAGGCTTTCAATTTCTGGCCAATCCGATTGTTGTGACCGACGCCAACCAGACAATTATCCTGAATTCTCCCGAATCTTGCACAAGCAACTCACACTACGCCGTCGTATTATCCCAGAAAACGCTTCCGATAGGTCACCCGATCCCGAATCACTTTGACGCGCAGCCGAGCGACGGAGGTTCTGTGCAATTGATAGCGCCTGAGGGTGAGATGCCTGCTGTGATTGTCAAGGAGATCACACAAGGCGACCGGTTTCTGGGCGCTCTTCATATTTTTCAAATAAACAGGTCGTTTCTGGATGACGATATGTATATTGCCTCATTTTTGGGCGATATGATGGCCATAGCGTTTCCCAGAGCCGTGGACAAGATTAAAAAAAGCCAGAAAGAAGAGTATACAACTTTCTTCCGCGATTTATTGAGCGGGAAGCTTTCGGGAATAGAGAATATAACAAATCGAATCAAAGACAGCGGGATTCGATTGCCCCCTTGGTTGACCGTACTGAATCTGATGAGACGCGGCCCCACAAACATTAAATACTTTCCGATTGCCAGCTATGCGGCGGACCTGGCCTCCTCGATTCCGGAGTGTTATAGTTTTTTTTACAATAAATCAGCTCTAATTATAGTAGGAAGCAATGATCCGAAGCTGGATTGCAGCGACATTTTTGAGCATGCAAAAGATTGGATGGACAAAGGGAATATTGTTGTTGGAATCAGCAATAGCTTTTCGCATGTCGAGAAGCTGAGGCGCTATTTTGCTCAGTCTGCAAAAGCCCTGGAACTCGGCGTCATGCTGAATAAGCCGGGGTCGGTATTCTATTACCGCAATCTGGCGATTTATCATATTATCGAGCAATCCATAGGCAGCTATGGATACGAAATGCCTGTTGCGCCAGAACTGATTCCGTTAATTGAGCACTGCCGAAAAGAAGGACCGCAGTTGCTTGAAACCTTGGAAGCCTATTTGAATGCCGGCTGCAGCGTGAAGAAGACAGCGGACATAACATTCACCCACATCAACACGGTAAGATACCGACTTGACCGAATCAAAGATTTAATTCCCATGGACCTCAGTGACGGCGAAACCATTACTCGACTTAAACTCTCACTGAAGGCGTTGGAGTACTATCAGATTAAGCACAATATTAAGTGACGGACGGCTAAAATGCCGGATAATCCGGAAACAGCTTTCTCACAATTAATGAGCGCGATATAAAATCGCGCGGGAAAAAGGAGACCAGGAAGCTTCAGGAAAGGCTTTCTGGTCTCCTTTTGTAACATGAATACTACCGCCACAGCTTTCAGTTCTAATAGTTTTTGCTATGCACTGAGTTCAGCTGTAACAACGGTAACATCTAAAACTTATGATGCTTATGTACAACAGGGGGGCCCGGCTCCCTGGTGATTTTTCCGCTTGGGTCGTTTCTGCCAAGTGAATACGTGTTGTCGTCATCCAGGGTTTTATAAGGCTCCGGGGGAAGGCAGGTATTCTGTACGGTTTGGAGTATACTGTTCTCCTTATGGGGCGCGCCGGGCTCACTCAAAAACGCTGGTCCCATCACCATTTCCGATGGCGGCGGTCCGTCTCCGGGTTCCGGGGGCATCGCCGGCGGCGCTTTGACGTTTCCGCTCAGTTTTTCGCAAAAATCATCATATGCCCAGTTGCCGACATCGTATGTTGACATCAAATCAGGGCAAACCTGCTCGTGGAACCACTGCCACTTGCCTTCAAAGTAAACAAAATCCGAGCCGTAGCGCTCCCAAAACCAGGTGGCGCCGCGGGAATCGGTGCTTTCCATGCCGACCGAACCCATCAGAGTGCCGGGCGTCAGATAAAACGACCTGGCGCTCATACCGTCCTCGGCGACCTCGATAACATCGGAAGCCAGGGCATGGCAGCCCGAGGCTGTGACCGAACGCAGGTCGTGCCCCTGCAGCTGCGGATAGGTTAACATGGCGGCAAGCTTGTTTTCTGTCGTCATCCGATCGGTATGTTGTACGCAGTTGAGGTAGATTTCTTCAAAGCCAACCATGCGCCCGAAGCCGTGTCCCCATGTACTGTTTTTGGACTTCAGCCAAAACACGTCAAATTCCTCGCGGTTGTAGGTGACGCCGTGAAGATAGGCGTGCCTGCCTTTATAGTCCTCGACCTGCTGCGCCCCTATGGCGTTATGGAGCCGTTGTTCAAATGAAAGATGCCTGTACTTCACTCCGCTACCTCCTCTCTCGTTCATAGTAGGCCTTGCCCAGGTCCCCTCCGGGGCCGTAGCCGTCTTTATCCGTGTAGCTGTAGTACGGCTTAGGCATGTCCTGATAGATATACTCCCATCCATACAGGGGATTATAAACATTTGCCGCCACTGTGGGATTGCCGAATTCAAGCTCCAGCGGGTCCTCGCCGAAGGCTCTCAGCACCGGTACCTTGCTATAGTCCGACCCCACCTCGACGGTATGATCATGCTGAAGAACAAGGTGCCATATTTTCCATTCGCCGTCCTCCTTCATCAGGTCGGCAAATATTAGCCCAAAATCAAAATAAGCGTCCGCGCTGCCATCGGGCTTGCCATAGGCCTTGTAGTTTAAACCGTATCCCAGATATTGGGCGGTCCTGCCGTCGTCGGCTATGTTCACCACCGGCGTCGTAGCCGTATGTATCGCGCCTATTCCAAGGCCCAGATTTTTTGAGGAGTATTCGATTCCCGGGTCCGCATCGCAGTACGCTTTAAGACGCTCATAACGCAGCTTGTCCCTGTCTAGCACATAATGCCTGGCGATTTCGTCCATACCCATATAGTAGCCGATGTTGTTGCCTAGGGAGGCGGTGGCGCGGTTTTCCGGCTTTCTTACCCACAGCCGGCTGAGCTCCTCGCGGCGCATATCGTTGCCGTAATAATATCTGTGCCGGTTTATCAGCTGTACGATACACTCCTTTTCCCACACGCGGCGTGCCAGCTCGTCGTTTGTAAATACCATTTCCTTTTCCGCCATAATCTTTGCCTCCTTCCTATATGCCGTAACTGAATGTATCGGCAAATGTCGCGTAGGGTTCGGGCAACCTCGGGGATGCCGTATACGGACGATACGCGCTGAAATGAGCATGAAGCACACAGGGCCTGTTAGGCTTCGCCGGCTCAAAGCTCTTTATCGCCGCGAACTCAGGCCGTTCGCTATAAACCTTCTCCGATCCTGTCCAAGGCTCACCGCAGGGCCTGCAGATGTCTACCAGATACTGCATATGCCATATTTTCCATTGCTCGTCTTCCATTATGAAGTCCACCGCAAACCAACCCCACTCCCAATACGCCACAGGCCCGCCGGAAGTTAGCCTGGCGTGCGAGCCTCGTATGCACCAGATGCCTTTCGCTGTTTGGAAGTCGTCGGCAACCTCGATTACGGGCGTGTCCACCGGCTTGTAGTTAAGCAGGCCGACGCCGTAAACCTCCTGCGCGCTTAGCCCGCCGAGCTCTTTTGGGAAAGCCTTCTGGAGCAGAGAGCTCTCCAGCTCTATGAGCTTATAGCAGGAATCGTAATATGCCGCCACCGCGCCGGCACCGTCATACCAGCCGTCGTTGACTCCGAGGCAGACGTCCTCGCGCCTGCTCCAGTATTTTTGGAATATGTCGGCGTCCTTTTTCATCAGGTAATCCGCCGAGAGACGCCCCATAAGATTCTTTATCTCGCGAACCTCTTCCCAGCGTGCCAGCAGTTCCTGTGCCGAAAACTTCTCGGCCATGCTATCAACGCTCCTTTCTCAAGCTGTTCATGATACGAACAAACTGAAGAACAGGAAGCTATTCCAAGCTTATGACAATCTTGCCGGCCAGTTCGCCGCCGTTTTCGTCAAGCTCCACAGTTCTCCCATCCACAGTGATACAGAGCTGCCTGCCATGCCTGGCCTTGATAATACTGCCGGGCATATACTTCAGGGCCGTTATGTAGCACACGCCTGTGACTATCCACGTGGACTCACCGTCCAGGTTTACGATTACGCCGTTGTTTACGGTGGGCGCCGGAGTTTGTATAACGTTGTTCAGCTCGGAGCGCGTACGCTCGGTAATCTCCTCAAGGTCGTCGATGTGGCGTTCGGTTGCCGAGGAGGCGACGCCTTCAAAACGGGTTTTCTGAAGATTGATTTGAAGATTCTTGGGTCCCCTCTGATCGAGATCGTCCTGGCCGAACACCGCTTCAAGGCTGGCTGTGGACAAATCGAACGGCATGGACGCATCCGGGAACAGGGCGCCGCCGAACGCCGGACGGTCAAAAGTCCCGAATTTAGCAGTTTTTTCAAGGTGCAGGTTGTGTGTCGAGTTATAGAAATTGCCCAAAAGATCCATATCGGAAAAGGTAAGCACGCAATCCATTTCCGGATCTATGGCGCCCAGGTCGCGGCCGGGGATATACTCGTCGGGTCTGTCGGCGACAACAGGGCTGTTGAGCACCATCATTTGAGGAACGTTATCGTTGGCCATGAGCTGGCAGATTGTGCCGTTGGCCGGCTTGAGCACGCTTCGTTCCACCCTGATGTTGACCGGACTGCCTTTTATTACGAAGCTGGATTTGCCGGTTATAATGCTGGAATCGGCTATGTAGGTTTTGGTGTTGTGATCGAGAAGAAAGAAAACGCCGTATTCGGTCCCTGTGAGCTCAGAGCCGTTTATCACCTCGGTGTAAGCTCTGGAGAGCTTGGAGCCCATAATGATTAGGGGAAAGCCGTTTACGTTGAACTTGCAGTTGTCGAGACTTACGATGTTCCGGTCTCCTATGCAGAAGATGCCGTAGCTTGTGGAACGCGGCCCCGCAACGCTCAGACGGCAGTTCTTAATAAAATAGCGGGCGCAGTCGTCACAGCCGTCAATAGACAGACCACCCCACCCGTTGCCTATGAAATCGCAGTTATTATAATAAGCTGTGCCGTTATCGCACAGCTGCACAAGGCGGTTGCCGCCCGCGAAGCCGGCGCTCCACGCAAACGCGCCCAGATACTCGTCGTCGTAATACGAGAGATTCACTATGCGCGAATTGTTTACCTCTACGATAGAGTCGCCCGCCACGTGAACAGCGCAGCGGGTCCTGCCGTCAAAGAAGGTGAATTGGCAGTTGTCGACGCGCACCCTCGCGTTATCCAGAGCGGCGACGCCCGCGCCCACACCTAAAAAGTCGTTCCTGCCCTGATTCTCAAAATCGAACCTCGAATTGGCAATTGTATACTGGCTGTTGCCCCTTACCAGAACTCCGTTGAAGCTCTCCTCGCTGCTGCCGATATAGGCGTCTTTGAGCACATACCCGTCATAGCTTCCTCCCTTTATAACCGCCGTCATGCACTCGTTTTTAACGAGCTCGTTATCGTCAACAACCACTGCGGCGCGTATGTCCTCGCTGTTATCTCCGAACATCGCCCTAAACAGACCGTGCCACGGCATCTTGTGGTAATCTGTCACAGATACTTTCACATCACCCACATAAGTGCCAGGAAGTAACGGGAGGCCCTTTCCGTTCAGCGTAAGCGTCAGGTACTTGCCTTCGGGTGCCGTCAGCTCAACGCCCTCGCCTATCACCAATTTGTCCGCCCGGAAGGGCCCTTTGATGACCGTGGATTTTTTAAATGTCTTGACCATTACAACATCTCCTCTCAGTTTTTATAATAGACGCTTATGCGCCCGCACACGCACATACATGTGCCGCAGCGCAGCCCGCGTCATGCGGGTTGCCAGTTGTCAGGAGCGCGGCAATGTTCAGAAAACAATAACAGTATTCGTCATTATATCCTGTACGATTCAAATTTGTGAAATATAATAATTTTATTCATTAATAAATGGATTGTATTATTTAAAATGTCAATAGGTATTTATAATTTCAATAGGGCTTCAGCCAGCCCGGAGCCTCCTTCAGGCTATATAATTTCAGGAGGCATATTGATTTGTTTAAATTTATATAAGTTGTCATTCCTCAAAGAAAAACGCATTAGCGCAAGCAATGGGGACGAGGTATTGATCAAAAGAAACGAGGCGCTGAGAAAAAGCGCCTCGTTTGCATAGTACGGATTATCGGACATCAGCTTTGGTAATATGAGAATACAAAGATAAAGGAGGACTGAAAATGTTCGGATTCGGCAAAAAGACAGGATTTGACGAGTTCTTCGACTTCTATGATGACTACGGGCTGGATTTTTCGCAGTGGGGCGCGAAGTACATGATAATCGACAGCCTCATAAATTCCGGAAACGGCATTAATGATCTTGAACAGTTTGATGCGGAAGACGATTTTAAATATTTCAGGGATTATGACCTGCCTTTTTCGGATAGTTCACGACACGATAAAAAAATCAAGTAAAAAACGTACTAAATGGTCTTGCTTAATTTTGTTATCAAGCTTATATTAATTGTAAACATATAAATCAAGTAAATACCATTTAGCCTGGGCTGAAATACAAATCGGCACGGGGATTCTATCATCGTGTGCCGGGCGTCATATTTCAAGGAGGTCTTTATGGATTACTTAGGCCACGTCGAAAATGGTCGTGAGCAGAAGCTTATCGAGCATCTTCAGGGTACTGCGGAGCTCTGCGGAAAATTCGCCTCCGTGTTTGGGGCGGAAAGCCTCGGAAAACGCTGCGGCATACTGCATGATATCGGAAAATATTCTGAGAAGTTTCAGCGAAGGATACGAGGCTCCGGCGAACAGGTCGATCATTCCACAGCGGGAGCGCTTGAGGCATTTCATACGCTGAGAGACGTTCCCGCGGCATACTGCATAGCAGGGCACCATACGGGTCTGCCGGATCTGGGAAATAAAAAGATCGACAGTGACGATTGCCCTACTTTCTTCGGCAGAATGAAGCGCAGGATAGGGGCGAAAATCGAGGACTACGGCGCTTACAAAACGGAAGTTGCAGTTCCCAGAGCTGTAATACCGCAAAGAAGCGACAGCCGGAGCGCATATTTCTTTATTCGCATGCTGTATTCCTGCCTTGTAGACGCGGATTATCTGGATACCGAAGCTTTTATCAGCGATAATCGCGTAAGCCGAGGCGGATATGACGAGCTGAAACTTCTGTGGGAAAGACTTGAAAACAGCATTTCCCCGTGGTGGGATGCGAAAACGCAGCTTAACCGTAAGCGCTGTGAAATCCTGCGGGCAATGATAGACAGGGCTGGTTGCAGCAGAGGGCTTTTTACGCTGACAGTCCCGACCGGCGGAGGCAAGACCGTCAGTTCCATGGCGTTTGCCCTCAGGCATGCTGTTAAAAACGATATGCGCCGTGTTATATACGTAATTCCATATAACAGTATTATCGAGCAGACACAGGAGGAGTTTGAAAGGCGATTAGGCGCTGAGAACATAGTTGCGCATTACTCGAATGCCGACTTTGTGACGGACGAAAACGCCCCGGAGGAAGACAGGCGCAGGCTGGCGGCGGAAAACTGGGACGCCCCGATTATTCTGACGACCGCTGTGCAGTTTTTTGAGTCGCTGTATGCAAACCGCCCTTCACGCTGCCGAAAACTCCATAATATAGCCGGCAGTGTGATAATTTTTGACGAAGCGCAAATGCTGCCGGTGCCATATATGATACCATGCTTATA
>JBMNQI010000041.1:0-21992 GCA_050944055.1 Oscillospiraceae bacterium
ACCTTGTGAAGAAGGGCCTGCCTTTCCGCGACGCATATATGGTTGTTGGCCGCCTCGTCAATATGTGCATCAAGATGGAGGAGAACCTGGAAACCCTGACGCTCAAGGACTTCCGCTCTGTCTGCGATAAGTTTGACGACGATATATACGAGGTTTTGCAGCTTAAGACCTGCGTAAACGAGAGAAAGGTTATAGGCGGCCCGAGCCGTGAGGCTGTAAGCCTGCAGATCAAATCGGTGGAGGAGTTTATTAATGAGCGCACGCAAGCCTAGAATTTATATTGACGGCCAGGAAGGCACGACGGGGCTTCAGATCTGCGACAGGCTGGGCGTTCGGGAGGATATTGAGCTTATCAGAATTGAGGACGACAGGCGCAAGGATGTAAAAAGGCGCAGGGAGCTGATGAACGAGTCCGACATAGTTTTTCTCTGCCTGCCGGACAAAGCCGCCATAGAGGCCGCCGCGCTTGTTGAAAACCCGGACACGCGAATTATAGACGCCTCGACTGCCCACCGGACGGACGATAACTGGGTCTACGGCTTTCCGGAGCTCTCGGCGCGGCAGAGGAAGGATATCGCCGCTTCTAAGCGCGTCGCAAATCCCGGCTGCCATGCCTCAGGCTTCATAGCGCCCATAGCGCCGTTGGTGAAAACGGGAATCATCCCCGCCGATATGGAGCTGTGCTGCTATTCGATTACCGGGTACTCGGGCGGCGGTAAAAAGATGATCGCCGAATATGAAGCGAAGACGCGCGATACTTCGCCGGACGCGCCGCGGCACTATTCCCTCGGGCTGCGCCATAAGCACGTCCCGGAAATGGTTAAACACTGCGGCCTTTGTAAGACGCCTGTATTCGCCCCGATAGTGGCGCCGTATTACTCCGGCATTTCGACCGGGATTATGCTGCCGGGCTTCGACGCCTCCTCAGTACACAAGGCTCTTTCGGACTATTATAAAGACGAATACTTTGTACGTGTAAGGCCTTTTCAGGCCGAAAGCGTTTCAGCAAACGCCCTCTCGGGGACTAATTATCTTGACATATATGTCTGCGGACACGATACTCAGACAATTATAGTCTCCGTTTTTGACAATCTGGGAAAAGGCGCGTCGGGCGCCGCGGTTCAGAATATGAACATCATGCTGGGCCTTGACGAGAAAACAGGATTATGATCCGCAATACAGGGAGGTATACGATGAAACAGATACCGGGCGGCGTGACCGCCGCGAAAGGCTTCAAGGCGTCGGGCGCACACGTAGGCGTAAAGAGCAGGAATAACGGTAAGAAAGACCTTGCTCTCATAGCGTCCGAGTGCGAATGCGCCGCCGCCGCAGTTTATACGCTCAACCGCGTCAAGGCCGCGCCCTTGTACGTGACAATGGAAAACATCGAAAACGGGTTTGCCCGCGCGATAATATGCAACAGCGGCAACGCCAACGCCTGCGCCCCGGGCGGCATCGAAAACGCCCGCAGAATGTGCGCCGCCGCGGCAGCCGCACTCGGAATCGAGCCTGCGGACGTCATTGTCGCCTCGACGGGCGTCATTGGTCAGACCCTCAACATCAAAGCCATCGAGGAAGGTTTGCCAAAGCTTGCCTCGTCGCTTTCCGAAGACGGCTCCGATAAGGCGGCCGAGGCCATTATGACGACGGATACGCTGAAAAAGGACATTGCCGTAGAATTTGTCCTCGGGGGCAAAACGGTCAGGATGGGCGGCATAGCGAAGGGCTCCGGCATGATACAGCCGAACATGGGAACCATGCTTGCATTTATAACCACAGACGCCGCTATCACTCCCGGCATTCTGCATGAGGCGCTTGCGGAGGTCACTAAGAAAACGTTTAACAGGGTCTGCGTCGACGGCGATACGTCCACGAACGATATGTGCGCCGTGCTGGCAAACGGTTTGGCCGAAAACCCGCTCATTGAGTGGAAGGACGAGGATTATACGGTTTTCAAAGGAGCGCTCCATTTCATATGTGAAGCGCTGGCAAAAATGATCGCCTCCGACGGAGAGGGCGCGACAAAGCTTATAACCTGCACGATGAAGAATTCGCGCAGCGAGGATGCCGCGGAGCGTCTCGCCGTGACGGTAATCAGCTCTTCGCTCGTAAAAACAGCCATGTTCGGCGCGGACGCCAACTGGGGCCGCGTCCTCTGCGCCATGGGATACAGCAAGGCCCCGTTCCGCCCCGAGTATGTCGATATGTCGTTTAAATCCGCGGCCGGCGAAATTGAGGTTTGCAAGCAGGGCGAGGGCTTGGAGTTTGACGAGGAGCTGGCGAAGAAGGTGCTGAGCCAGAATGAAGTCGAGATAATCGTGAATCTCAATGAGGACGACGCCTGCGCTTCGGCCTGGGGCTGCGACCTGACATATGATTATGTGAAGATAAACGGCGATTACAGGACGTAAAAATTTAGGCGCGGACGCGCACGCACTATGCTTGAAGGAGGAGCAGTCTATGCCGTATTCAAACAGGGAAAGCGCGCAGGTGCTTGTAGAGGCGCTGCCATATATTCAGAAGCTTAATAATAAGACGGTAGTTATTAAATACGGCGGAAACGCCATGATTAACGAGGAGCTAAAAAACGCCGTAATCACAGATATAGTGCTGCTTTCGCTTGTCGGCATACGCGTTGTAGTCGTTCACGGCGGCGGCCCGGAGATAAACGAAATGCTGTCCAAGATAGGCAAAAAGTCCGAATTTGTCGACGGGCTGAGGGTGACTGACGAAGAGACGATGGATATAGTGCAGATGGTGCTATGCGGCAAGGTGAATAAGGACCTCGTTGCGATTATCAACCGCATGGGCGGCAGCGCGATAGGCCTGTGCGGAATAGACGGCGGCATGCTCAAGGCTGAAAAACTAGACGATGTGCACGGACAGGTCGGGCAGGTTACGCAGGTCAGCCCGAAGCCGATAACGGACGCTTTATCCGGCGGATATGTGCCGGTCATCTCGACCGTCGCCCAGGGGAAGGACTGCTCCTACAACATAAACGCCGACACGGCCGCAGCCCAGATAGCGATTGCGCTCGGGGCGGAAAAGCTGATTCTGCTTACGGACGTCAAGGGAATTTTAGCTGACCCGAAGGATGAAGACAGCCTTATATCGGTTTTGAAGGTTTCGGATGTGCCTATGCTTGTCTCCGACGGAGTTATAAGCGGCGGTATGATACCGAAGATCGAGTGCTGCGTCGACGCGGTGCGTTCCGGCGTCGCCCGCGCCCACATACTTGACGGCCGCGTTCCGCATTCGATACTTACGGAGCTTCTCTCAGACGCGGGTATCGGCACAATGATAGTATAGGCTGTATTGTGAAGATGCTTGGAAGAAAACAGAATGCGCTGGTCCCGCCGGCTTTGAGCGCAGATGAGCAAAGGGAGTAATAGCTATGACTTCAAATATGATTAAAGAAATCGACTCTCAAAGCGTTATACAGACATACGGGCGCTTCGACCTCGTTATTGAGCGGGGCAAGGGCTCTGTGGTGTACGACTTTGAGGGCCGCGAGTACGTCGATTTTACAAGCGGCATAGGCGTCAACAGCATAGGCTATGCCGACCCTGACTGGGCAGAAGCCGTTTCGGCCCAGGCGGGGAAACTCGCCCATATGTCAAATCATTTCTATACGCAGCCGGGCACTATGCTGGCTCAGAAGCTGTGCCGGATGACCGGTATGAGCTCCGTGTTTTTCGCCAACTCCGGCGCCGAGAGCAACGAGGGCGTTATTAAGCTCGCCCGCAAGTACAGCTTCGACAAATACGGAAAAGGCCGCTCGAATATTATCACGCTCAACAGGAGCTTTCACGGCCGCACGCTGGCGGCGCTCTCGGCCACGGGCCAGGACAGCTTCCACAACTATTTTTACCCTTTCCCGGAGGGCTTCCGCTACGCGAAGCCCAATGACCTCGACAGCGTCAAATCGCTTGACGACGGGACGGTCTGCGCCGTGATGCTTGAGGCGATTCAGGGTGAGGGGGGAGTCCTGCCCCTGGACGATGATTTTGTGCTCGGCGTGAAGAGGCTCTGCGGTGAAAAGGACTGGCTCTTGATTTTTGACGAAGTGCAGACCGGAGTTGGCCGCACGGGGACGCTTTTCGCCTTCCAGCGATACGGATTTCTGCCGGATGCCGTCAGCTTCGCCAAGGGAATAGGCGGCGGCCTGCCGCTGGGCGGCTTTTTGGTCAATGAAAAGTGCAAAAACGTGCTTACGGCCGGTACGCACGCTTCCACGTTCGGCGCGAACCCAGTTTGCTGCGCCGGCGCTCTCGTAGTGCTTGATAAGCTTGAAAAAGGAGTGCTGGAGGAAGTCGAGGCTAAGGGAAGCTATATCCGCGATAAAATTGAGGCCATGAATAGCCCGTATGTCGCCGGTACCAGGGGCAGGGGGCTGATGATAGGGATTTCAATTCAAAACGCCTCTCCGAAGGATTTGGCGAATAAGCTGACCAAAGCGGGTTTGCTTGTGCTGACTGCCGGGAACGACGCAATCAGGCTGCTCCCGCCGCTCACTATCACGTATGAGGAGATAGACAAGGGCCTGTCTATTATGGAAAAGATACTTGCCGGGGAGGGCGTGAAATGAAAAAGGATCTCTTAAAGCTGCTTGATCTGAGCAAGGAGGACATAATCGAAATACTCAATACCGCGGACCAGATGAAATACAGCCTTAAGCACGGCTTAAAACACGATTATCTAAAGGGGAAAACCCTCGCTATGATATTCCAGAAGTCCTCAACGCGCACCAGAGTCTCCTTCGAGACGGGCTTCTACCAGCTTGGGGGCCACCCTCTGCACCTGACCGGGGCCGAAACCCAGATGGGCCGCGGCGAGCCCGTGGAGGACACGGCCCGCGTCCTCTCGCGCTACTGCGACGGCATTATGATCAGGACGTTTTCCCAGGAAATGGTGGAACAGCTAGCGCACTACGCCACGATACCCGTAATAAACGGATTGACCGACTTCTGCCACCCCTGCCAGGTCCTCGCCGACCTTATGACAATTCGCGAACGACTCTCGCGGCTTGAGGGGAAAAAGCTCTGTTACATAGGCGACGGCAACAATATGGCCAATTCCCTGATTGTCGGGGGCCTCAAATGCGGCATCGACGTCTATGTTGCCTGCCCAGAGGGCTACGACCCCCATTCGACCGTTTTGGAGTTTGCTTACGGCCAGAGCGAAGCGAAGTTCCTGCTCACGAGGGACAAGCTGGAAGCCGCGGAGAACGCCGATGTGATTGTTACGGACGTATGGGCCAGTATGGGCCAGGAGGACGAGGCAGAGCGCCGCAGGCAGGCTTTTCTCGGCTTCCAGGTAAACGACGAGGTTATGAAAGCCGCGAAAAAAACCGCAATAGTTCAGCACTGCCTGCCCGCACACCGCGGAGAGGAGATAAGCGCCGAAGTCTTTGAGGCTCACGCCGACGAGATATTCGACGAGGCTGAAAACCGGCTCCACGCTCAAAAGGCGGTCATGTACCTGCTGATGGGCGAAAAGAATAAATAAGCTAACGCGTGCCGCACATGACAAATGGCGGCACGCGCTGTTATAGACGGCGCCATGTTCTGCCGGCGGCGAAAGACCGGCATTCTTGTTACGCCTCTTTTTGTCTGATATAATCCCGCCGAAAGGCCATAGAGGTGGGAAGATGAAAAGTAGGTTTATCAGGTTTTTTTTGTGCTTTTCCGCGCTTTTTCTCTGCTTTTCGTTCTTTGGAAATAAAACGGAAACCGGCGGGGAATTCCGTATAGACTATTACGCCGATTATCAGGCGGCCGCACCGGGGGCGGCGGAGGCAGTAAGTACGGATTTAAAGGACGGGAAAACAGAACATCTTGTCGGCGCCGTCAACAGTTTCGCGTGGGGCCCCGCCATGCTTTTACTGCTTATGGGGACTGGCGTCTGGTTTTCTGTGCGCACAGGATTCTTCCAGTTCCGAAAATTCAGGCATATGTTGAAAATTACGCTCGGGGCGTTTACAAGAGGGAAATGCGAAGAACAGAAGGGGAG
The DNA here is from genome assembly GCA_050944055.1 of Oscillospiraceae bacterium. GTDB lineage: Bacteria > Bacillota > Clostridia > Oscillospirales > Oscillospiraceae > JBMNQI01. Next base: position 6,013 of record JBMNQI010000041.1, read on the forward strand.
CATAACGCCTTTTCAGGCGCTTACAACCGCTATGGCCGCCACAGTAGGTACGGGCAATATAGCAGGCGTCAGCAGCGCGATAATCATAGGAGGCCCCGGCTCGGTTTTCTGGATGTGGGTTTCCGCCGTATTCGGGATGATGACAAAATTCGCCGAGGTTGTGCTCGCCGTCAGGTATAGGGAAAGAAATAAGGGCGAATGGGTAGGCGGGCCGATGTACTATATAAAAAACGGCCTCGGCGGCGGCTGGAAGTGGCTTGGAGCGCTTTTCTCCGTTTTCGGCGCGCTGGCGGCGTTCGGCATAGGCAATACAGCGCAGGTCAGCACAATAACCTCGGCGGTCATAAACGCGGCGGACACGTTTTCTGAAGGAGGCGCCGGAATTTACGAAAGAGCCGCAATAAGCTGGGCGGTCGGCATTGTCATCGCCATAATAACGGGGCTGGTAATTTTCGGCGGCGTAAAGCGCATAGGCAGGGTCACTGAAAAGCTCGTACCTTTTATGAGCGTCTTATATATCGCCGGGACGCTGGTTATTATTCTCTCGAACTTAAAAAGCTTTGGCCCGGTTTTCATAAGCATTATTGAATCGGCCTTCACACCGCGGGCGGTCATCGGGGGCGTTTCCGGTTTTTATTTTCTCAGGACGGTCAGGCTCGGCGTCGGGCGCGGCATATTTTCAAACGAGGCCGGCCTCGGTTCAGCTCCGATAGCCTACGCCTCAACATCAGATTTAAACCCGGTAAGGCAGGGGCTTTACGGAATATTCGAGGTATTTGCCGACACGCTTGTTATATGCACTCTGACGGCATTTGCGATTCTCATGAGCGGGATTTCCATACCGTGGGGCGACGCAGGCGTGGGCGGGGCGGTGGTCGCCAGCAATGCTTTCGCAACAATATTCGGCGAGAAGGTTTCAAGCCTTTTCACGGCGTTTTCCATACTCTGCTTTGCCGCAGCCTCAGTTTTTTCATGGGCCCTGTACGGCCAGAGATGCTTCGGTTATCTGACGGGGGAAAGGTGTCTTGGAATATATAAGGCAGTCTTTATCCTCCTCGTCGTTGTCGGCGCGACGCAGGACCTCGCCCTGATATGGGAGGCGGCCGACGCTCTTAACGGGCTTATGGCAGTACCCAATTTGATCGCAATACTGGGACTTTCGGGCGAGGTTATAAGTCTTACCAAGAAGTATTCGGAAAAAAGCTGGGCCTGCCGTTAAGCTGCGCTCGCGCCGCGAACGGGATCTAGGCAGGGCGGCAGAAATGCAAATGAGAAGCGCGCCCCGCGCGCTTTCACCGGCTATAGAGAGAAACGGCTCCTGCAAAGCGGCAGGAGCCGTAATATATGCGGCGGAAAACTCGCGTTGATAAGCGATCTACTCTATATCAACCGAGTTGCCGTTTTGTATAATGCAGACATAGGTTTTACCGCGCTCAAAAGTCACGGGCGAGCCGTCCTCAAGGTAATAGCGGAACTGGTCGCAGATGCCGGGGCGCGACCAGGTGATGTCAACGCACTTACCGCCGCAGAAGAACTTCCCGCTGCCTGTGCCTGTGAGAGTTACGGCGAGGCGCCCTTCGCTGTCAAGCACGCGCTCCTCGGTGAAAAGAACAAGCAGGTTCGAGGCGGCGACCTGTCGATTGTTGCCGGCGTCTATGTGTTCGGCCCCGTACTGCCAGGCACCATAGAGCCGCGTATCCGGGTCGTATACGAATTTTCCGGTTTTGTAGCCAGAAAACTCAACCATCACCGTATTGGCCTGCGTACCGCCCTCGAGGCCTACCTCCCATTCGAATTGCACCTCGTAAGAATAACCGCTCTCATGTTCTCTTCTTATGTTGTATTTCGGGAATAGAGACGCTATGTTTTGCCCGCTTGTAAACATGCTGTGCTCATACCCGTGCGAGTAGATCCTTTGCCTGTCCCTCCAGAAAAGGCTGCCCTCGTAGCCTCCCGTTATGGCGTCGAGAGCCGTCGCGCCGTTGATGCTTATATAATCATAGGCCTGGTAGCTGCCCCCCGCGTGCAGGAAAATAGCGTCATGGCTGAGCGCAATTTCAACAAAGTAGGGGCGCGCACTGCGGACGCTGCCAATGCTGCCGACGCCGTCCGGGTTTTGATAGAGGGCCAGCATACGCGTTATGCCGCCCTCGGCGCAGACCTCGTATATTATATCGGCTTCTGAGATGCCGTACTGGGGCTGAGCCTGCTTTATGTTGTTCATAACTACGGCCACGGGGCGCGCGTTGACTTTGCCGGCGTCCACCTCCAGGCCGGTAAGCGGGTTCATATGTTCAGGCGGCGGGGTAGGAGTCGGCTCGGGAGTGGGAGTAGGCGAGGGTGTCGAGATAGTGACGGAAGGTTCGGGTGAGGCCGATTGTACGGCTGCGGGAGAAGTTGAAGGCGAAGACTCGTCTCCTGTCCCGGTTTTTATAAAAATGACTGCAGTTACGATAATCAGAAGTACCAGCACAGCAGATAAAACCATATTTATTTTGTTATTAAAGAAATTCTTCATATTTGCTTCTCCCGCGTATTTTGATATATTTTATAACTTTATAAAAATGCAGTCAATAATTCTTACGCAACTGACAATGATTCGGCAATTCCTTAATTTTCCTTGACGCATTGACAGGCGTTGGTGTAAAATAACGTCCGGACGCTTTCAAAAAAAAGTTAATTTTAAAACTACAAATAACCGGAGCGGAGGGCTACTGTTGAACATAGAATTAACGAACGAACAGCTAATCGTACTGCGCACGGTAGTTGAGGAATATACGGATATATCGTATTCCACAATTCTGGATTATCAGAAAAGCGCCGCTGCAGCTGATGATGAAACAGTTAAGTCCGTATACCTGAAATACGCGCGCGAGGAAGAGGAAAAGTATAACGAAGTAAAGGCCCTGCGGGATTATTTATCTGATTACCGCCCGGATACGGAGGCCTGAATGATAGCGGCTGTGGTGAACGCGGTTCTTATCGTGGCGGGCAGCATCGTCGGCCTTCTCGCCAAGAATCGTATAAAAGAAAAGTATTCAAAGACCATAATGGCCGCTCTTGCCCTGTGCGTGGCGGTCATCGGCATAATGAACGCTATAAAGACGCCTGACATTCTTATAGTCATCATATGCCTCGTAATTGGCTCGGCAGTCGGGGAAATAATAAATATCGAGCGCCATATTGATTCGCTCGGGGAAAGGCTGCGCAGGCGCTTTGACAAAAGCGAAGGGGGGAGCCGCTTTACAGAGGGCTTTGTCTCGGCCTCGCTTTTATTCTGTGTCGGCTCCATGGCTATAATGGGCAGTTTGGAGGCCGGCATAAATCACAATTACAGCATAATATTTTCTAAAAGCGTTATTGACGCGGTAACCGCAATCACATTTTCAGCAGCTATGGGTATAGGCGTCATTTTCTCCGCCGCAGCCGTGCTTTTATATCAGGGGCTGATAACGCTCCTCGCCTCGTATGTGGGGCCTTTTTTGGGGGACGCTGTTGTCGCTCAAATGAGCGCGGTCGGCGGGGTTATGCTGATCGCTATTTCCTATAATATGCTTGAAATAGGTAAGGAAAGAATTAGAGCAGGGAATATGCTCCCCGCTATTATCATACCGATAGGCCTCGTTCCGCTCGCCGAATTTTTATATTCCTTATTTTAATACATAACTGACTGCCTCTTGAAGGGAACCCTGCTTATGACGCAAAAGACCAAAAGGAGAAGAATTTTCCTTGTTGTACTCGGCGCTTTCGGCGTGGCGATCACGGGCGTAATTTACGCATGGACAAACTATTCCGAGCTAATAAGGCTTGAAATGGGCTGGGACTTAAAGTCTCTCTCGCTCACTTTTTCGATCTGGGGTTTCGGCACGGGCGTAGCCGGTATTCTTTCGGGCTTTCTTGTCAGGCGTTTCGGCGCGCGTCCCGTGATGATGTGCGGAGCAATCCTGTCCGCGCTCGGCTTTTTCCTGGCTTCGCAGGTTGGGAAAGACGGCCTGGTTATGCTCTACCTCTCATACGGAATCCTCGTAGGCTTTGGCTCCGGGCTCACATTTGTGCCGTTATTCAGCACGGTTCTAAGCTGGTTTCCCGAAAAACCCGGCTTAATATCAGGCATGCTCATGATGGGACTGGGCTTCGGTACTTTGCTTCTCGGCGCGGCATCTTCTTATCTTGCTTCCGCTATCGGATGGCGGGAATGCTTCGTCTGCGTCGCCGTTCTTTTTTTTGTCGTTCTGTCCGTAAACGCCTGGCAGATGAAATTGCCCGGCAGGGATGTCGTGCTCCCTCCGCCGATTCAGGTCGAGAAGGGCGCAGAGCTGCAGGATTTCAAGCCGCGTGAGATGCTCCGCACTTCGGCCTTCTGGCTGTTTTTTGTGTGGGCTATAATCGGCAACATGTCCAATGTCATAGCATCGGCAAGCGCCAAGCAGATTGCGGATGAGGTGGGAGCCTCCGGTTTTCTCGCCGTAAACGGCGTAGGCCTGCTGCATATAACGTGCGCCGCCAGCTCCGTCGGCTCCGGACGTATGTTTGACAGGCTCGGCCGCAAAAAAACTCTGCTGATGCTCAACGCCGTCGCCATGGCCGGAGGCGTGTGTTATATCGCGTCGATAAAACTATCCATAGTATCGCTTATGACGCTTGGTATAATATGCATAGGCATATCGAGCGGGGGCGTTCCGGCCTGCTCCTCGGCTTTTATCAGAGTATACTATGGAGACGCCAACTATCCTGCAAACTACGCAATAATAGGCCTGCGGGGTATAATAGCTTCAACAGGGTCGTACATTTCAGCCGGCTTTTATGAGGCTTCCGGCAGCTACATATCGGTTATGTGCTTTATGCTCGCGACGGTGGTCATAGGCTGGATATGCAGCTTGTTTATACGCATCCCGAAAAAAACCGAGCCTGAGGTACGGGCGGGCAGGCATAATATTATTGTTTTATGATGTATATGGTTGTATAATTCAATAAGAAATACTAATGGAGGTATAAATATGGCATACGTACTTTTTGAAAAACAGGGCGATATCGGAATTATCACCATGAACAGGCCCGAAGCGCTCAACGCGCTCAATGCCGACGTTCTGCGGGAGCTTGAAAAGGTCGTAGATCAGGTGGCGGAGGACGACAGCGTTTCGGTAGTAATTATAACGGGCTCCGGCCGTTCCTTCGTAGCGGGGGCGGACATAGGCCTGATGGCAAAGTGTACCGCAGTTGAGGGCCGCAACTTTTCCTTCCTCGGCAACCGCGTATTTTCAAAGATAGAGAAGCTGCCGCAGCCGGTAATCGCCGCAATTAACGGTTTCGCTCTCGGCGGCGGATGCGAATTGAGCCTTGCCTGTGATATCCGCATTGCCTCCACCAAGGCAAAATTCGGAGCTCCCGAAACAGGGCTTGCGATAATTCCGGGCTTCGGGGGAACTCAGCGCTTCCCGCGCACTGTCGGGGCGGCAAAAGCCAAGGAGCTGATTTTCACGGCTGAAACGATAGACGCGAAAGAAGCCGAGCGCATAGGCCTTGTCAGTTATGTCGTCGAACCGGACGAGCTTATGCCAAAATGCATGGAGCTTGCGCAAAAAATAACCAGGAACGGCCAGATTGCCGTACGGACCGCCAAGCGCTGCATCAACGCGGGCCTCCAGTGCGATATAGACACCGGCACGGCCTACGAAGTCGACGCGGGCAGCCTGGTTTTCTCCACAGAGGACAAAGTAGAGGCGATGACCGCTTTCATGGAAAAAAGGCCGCACGCGCCGTTTAAAAACAGATGACGTAAAAACGAGCCGGCCACGAGCCGGCTCGAAGAATCTGCATATAAGGAGTGTAAAGTTTTGCAGAAGATTTTTGTTGTGGGCGCCGGAACCATGGGCCTCGACATTGCACAGGAATTTGCCAAAAACGGCTATAAGGTAACCGTACGCGACATCAGCGACGAGATAATCGGCAAATCAAAAGACCGCATGCTCTCTTCAATCTCCAAGCTTGTGTCAAGAGGGAAGATGGAGCCGGAAGCCGCCGAAAAAATCAAAGCCGCCATTACGTTTACTACAAAGCTTGAGGACGCGGCGGACGCAGACTTAATCGAGGAAGCCATAGTTGAGAACCTTGAGATCAAGAAGTCGTTATTTAAGGAACTTGACGATATATGCAAGCCCGAGTGCATATTCGCCTCCAATACTTCCTCCGTCTCCCTGACTGAGATGGCCTTTTCAACAAAGCGCCCGGACAGATTTGTCGGCATGCACTTCTTTAACCCTCCCGGGGTAATGAAGCTCATCGAGGTAACACGCGCCGCCGCAACTTCGGAAGAGACATTCAGGACCGTATATGAGCTTAGTAAGAAAATCGGAAAAGAGCCTGTCGAGGTTAAGGAAGCTCCCGGCTTCGTCGTCAACCGGATTCTAATACCGATGATAAACGAGGCCGCCTGCGTCCTCGAGGAGGGCATCGCCTCGGCCGAGGATATTGACAAGGCCATGAAGCTCGGAGCCAACCATCCCATAGGCCCGCTCGCTCTGGGGGACCTGATCGGCATAGATGTAGTCGTCAATATAATGCAGACTATTTTCAACGAAACGGGAGATCAGAAATACCGCCCGGCAAGAATCATGAAGAACATGGTCAGAAGCGGGCGACTAGGCCGTAAAACCGGCAGGGGATTTTTTGAATACTAGGGAAAGTAAAGGCGCCACCGCTTGAGTGGCGCCTTTTGAAATTCAGTCTTTGCCGTTGTCCGCGTCGTGGCGGCTGGAAAACTCATAGAGGATGCCGCCGGTTTCCTTCGGGTGGGAGAAGAAATTTCCTTTTTTCGGGTCGCCTATTATATGCAGGCCGGCGTCTTCGAAACGCTTTGCCAGCTCCATTATATCGGAGCAGTACATCCCTATATGGTGAAACCCCTCGCCGTGCTTTGCCAGGAATTTTGGAACTACTCCGGTATCGCCGAGAGGGCCCATCAGCTCGTAAAAGCTGTTTTCCCCGACCTGTACAAGCGCTGAAATCTGGCCGTTCTGGGGAATATAAAGGCGCTTTGCGCCGACTTCCTTAGCGTCACACATCGTTTTCAGCTTTTCCAGGTACTGATCGATGTCGTTTACGCAAATTCCAATGTGCTGAATGTAAAGCTCCATTTAATACAACTCCTTAATTTCTTGCTAATATGTCTACATTATAGAACTGTAACATGTTATTGTCAATCCGAAATTGGGGCCGCCGCGGCGCCGGACTCACCGTCGGACTCATCGCCGGACTGGTCATCGTGTTTAGCGCGAGCCACCAAGCTGCTGCGTTTCTTCCAATAGCCTGAGAAGTAATATATACAACAGACCAAAGTGTTAACATATGCGGCAAGACTGGTGCCGTAGAGAAATCCCTTGAAACCAAAGCCCAACGTTATCCCGAGGAGCAGCGCGAGCGCGACACGAGCTACGACGCCGTCCAGAATCCCTGCAAGCAGGCTGAGCCTCGCGTGCCCTATGCCGTTGATTACCGCCATAAAAGGCGTCATAAAGGCAAGAGCCGGGAAAGCAACTGTGATGCTGGTAATGAAGAGAGAGGCCAGTTCAAGCACATCCGGGTCGTCTGTAAAAAGCAAAAATATGGTTTTCGGGAAAAGGTTAATATAGATGCCGTATGCTAAATACGTAACAAAGCCCGTAAGACAGGATATTGCGACAATGCGCTTAATGCGTTCGAACTTACCGGCCGCGAAATTCTGACCGATCATTACGGAAGCGCTCTGCCCGATAGCCATGGTTACTATGCCGGGTATCTGCTCCATGCGCCGCCCCGAGCCGACAAGAGCCGAAGCGGTAACGCCATAGCTGTTTATAAAGCTGTTGACAAAGAGCATTGAAAGATTAATGGCGCAATACTGCAGGGATATCGGTATGCCGAGCTTGGTTATGAGCCCTAGCTTAGACCGGTCGATCTTAAGGCTGCGGAGCTTGAAATCAAAGCCGAACTGTTCGCGCTTCCCGTAAAGATAGACCATAGCTATTATAAAAGAAGCGGCCTGTGAAATGATTGTCGCCAGCGCGGCGCCCGCAGCGTCAAGATGGAAAACGGCGACAAAGATAAGGTCGAGCACAATATTCATTACGGAGGCTATCGCCACGAATACCAGAGGGCGCTTGCTGTCCCCCATGCCGCGCAATATGGCTCCGACCACGTTATAACCGAAAATAAACGGTATGCCTAAACCGGTAATCAGCATATAGTCGTTCGCCGACTTCAGAGATTCGGGAGGCGTGTTCATTATCGCAAGCATGGAATCGCGGAAAATAACGACTAATATGAGAAACAACAATGACAGAATTCCCAGGGATGAAAAAAGTGTCCCGATAGTGGAATTGAGTTCCTTAGTCTTTTTTGAGCCGACTATCTGCGATATCAGTATCTGACCCGATGAGGAAAAGGCCATTCCGACCATTGTCAACAGAAATATTAGCTGCGAGGCTATAGATACGGCCGAAAGGCAGTTGGTTCCGACAAATTTGCCGACTACCACCATATCGACCATCATGTACAGGGTTTGAAGAAGGTTTGAAAACATAAGAGGGAGGGCAAATAAAAGCAGGCGACCAGCCACGGGCCCGACCGTAAGGTCGTTAATTAATGTGCTTTGATGTTTTTTTATACGAATCATCCTTTCGATTTGCGCAAATATGGTTTAATGCTAACAAATAATCCCGTAATTAGTATAGTGTAATTAAATATAATATGCAAGTGTTTTTTTAAATAAAACGCTGCCCCTGACAGGCGGCGTACGTAACCGGCGCGTCAGGGGCAGTGTTAACAGAAGAGCTTTCAGAAATCAAGCGTTGCAAAATAGTCTTCGGGAGTCTCTGCCCGGCGTATCATTTTTGCAGTTCCGTCTTCGGTCAGCAGTATCTCCGCGGAGCGCAGCTTTCCGTTGTAGTTATAGCCCATTGCATGGCCATGTGCTCCGGTGTCGTGAATAACAAGGAAATCGCCGATATCAATTCGGGGCAGCCAGCGGTCGACAGCAAATTTATCGTTGTTCTCGCAGAGGCCGCCGGTTATATCGTAAAGGCAGTCGCAGGCCTTGTCCTCCTTGCCCATGACGGTTATATGGTGGTATGCGCCGTACATTGCCGGGCGCATCAGGTCGCAGGCGCAGGCGTCGACGCCGATATAGTTCTTGTGTATATGCTTTTCGTGTATGGCTTTAGTGACAAGGCAGCCGCACGGGCCAGTTATATAGCGGCCGAGTTCAGTATATATGGCCACATCTCCCATGCCGGCTTTGCCGAGTATCACTTCATACTCAAGCCGGACCTTTTCGCCTATAGCCGCAATATCAGCCTCCTGCTGGTCGGGGCGGTAGGGTATGCCGATGCCGCCGGAGAGGTTAATGAAGCCGATATGCACGCCTGTCTCGTTGCGCAGCTCCACGGCGAGCCGGAAGAGAGCTGCGGCCAATGTCGGGTAGTAATCGTTGGTCAACGTGTTGGAAACTAAAAACGCGTGTATGCCAAACTCTTTAGCGCCCTTGTCCTTTAATATCCTGAAGGCCTGGAACATCTGCGGCTTAGTCATGCCGTATTTCGCGTCGCCCGGTGAGTCCATAATTGTGTTGCTGATTTCAAAGTATCCGCCGGGGTTGAAGCGGCAGGAAATGCGCTCCGGTATATAGCCGATAGACTTTTCAAGGAAATCTATATGCGTTATATCGTCAAGGTTGATAGTAGCGCCGAGCTCGGCCGCCTTAATATAATCGCCGGCGGGAGTATTGTTTGAGGAAAACATGATGTCCCGTCCGCTTATACCGACGCGCTCGCAGAGCATAAGCTCCGTATACGACGAGCAGTCCATTCCGCAGCCCTCTTCTTTAAGAATGGACATGATGGCGGGATTCGGAGTGGCTTTGACCGCAAAGTACTCTTTGAAGCCTTTGTTCCAGGAAAACGCTTCCTGAAGTTTTCGGGCGTTCCCGCGTATGCCTTTTTCATCGTAAAGATGGTAGGGGGTTGGGAACTTCTTCGAAAACTCACGAAGCTGCTCAAGCGTGACGAAGGTCTTTTTCATTCCGGATCCGGCCTCACTTTCAAAGGTTAAGTATTTAAAAATCCTAACATAAAAATGTTGTCAATGTCAATTGACGGAGAGCCTAATGAGAAATGCGTTACAGCCGCCTGTTCCGGCTTTTTGACAGCAACATCGGGCCGACAGTGCAGCGGCAGAGCAGAAAGATGGAAGAGTTATCGCACGAAACACTGTTTTGTCAGAGCATTTCTTTTAAAATATTAAAATGCGATTGCTATTTTATTGTTTATTGAAGAAAAAAGCAAGAAATTTGACAATTTCACCGGATAAAATATTTGCTCCGTCTGCCGCTCTATGTTATACTTAATAAACAAATTTTCCACCAAGGAGCAGCACATGGAAAAAATCAGGATGAAAACGCCTCTGGTCGAACTCGACGGGGACGAAATGACCAGAGTAATCTGGAAGCAGATCAAGTATATGCTTATTACGCCGTATATCGACCTGAAAACCGAGTATTATGATCTCGGGCTATCAAAAAGGGATGAAACCGGCGACGCAATAACAATGGAAGCGGCTGAGGCAATAAAAAAATACGGCGTTGGAGTCAAGTGCGCTACCATCACGCCGAATAAGCAGCGAATGGAAGAGTACAGGCTTCGCGAGATGTGGAAGAGCCCCAACGCTACAATACGCGCCGCGCTCGACGGGACGGTATTCCGCACGCCGATTACGGTTGGCTGCATCAGGCCTGTTGTTAGGACATGGGAAAAACCAATAACGATAGCCCGCCACGCTTTCGGAGACGTATATAAAGCGGCTGAAGCAAGGGTGAAGAACAGAGGCTACGCCGAACTCAGGTTTGTATCCGAAAGCGGCGAAACCGAAATCCAAAAGATCTGTGATTTTGAAAACGGCGGCATTTTGCAGGCCCAATTCAATTACGACAAGTCTATAGAGAGCTTCGCGCGCTCATGTTTTGAATATGCCCTGTCAACCGGGCAGGATCTCTGGTTTTCCGCCAAGGACACGATTTCAAAAAAATATGACGGGCTGTTTAAACAGAAATTTCAGGAAATATTCGACTCCGAGTATAAAGAGCGGTTCAATGACGCCGGGATTAAGTATTTTTATACGCTTATTGACGACGCCGTCGCGCGCGTCATACGCAGCTCCGGGGGTTTTATCTGGGCGCTTAAGAATTACGACGGCGACGTTATGAGCGATATGGTAAGCACCGCGTTCGGCAGTCTGGCAATGATGACAAGCGTCCTTGTCAGCCCCGACGGCTGCTTTGAATATGAGGCTGCGCACGGCACGGTTACGCAGCATTATTACCGTTACCTCCGGGGCGAGGAGACGTCTACAAACCCTGTGGCGACGCTTTTCGCGTGGACGGGGGCGATACGAAAACGCGGCGAATTAGACGGCGTACGGGAGCTTTCGATTTGGGCGGACCGTATGGAGCGCTCGACTATACGCACAATAGAAAACGGCATTATGACGAAGGATCTTGCCGGGCTTTGCGAGCTGTCTGATATTAATGCTGTAAACACCGCCGGGTTTATTGAGGCGATAAAAGAAAATTATGAAACGGAGGCATAGGTATGAACAAAACAATCGAGCTTATACTAAACCGTGTATGCGTGCGGGATTACAAGCCTGATCAGGTGAAGGAAGAAGACCTGAAAACAATTATAGATTGCGGCCTGCACGCCGCCACAGCGATGAACATGCAGCCCTGGCATCTGACGGTTATACAGAACAAGCAGGTGATCGACCAAATTGTCGAAATCAACAAGAAGGCCATACTTGAGTCTGACAACGAATTTCTCAAAGAGAGAGTGACGCAGCCGGGCGGGTACCATAACTTTTACCATGCGCCGACTGTGATTATCGTCTCCGGCCGGGACGGTGAAAAGTGGGCGGACGTTGACTGCGCCAATATGACGCAGAATATGTGCATCGCGGCGGAGGCGCTGGGGCTTTCCACCTGCTATATAGCCTCGTTTAAATTCGCGGTGGAAGCGGGAGGCAAGTACGCAAAGGAGCTGCTCGATCTGCTTCAGCTGCCGGAGGGATACAGCCCCCGCGTTTCAATAGCTCTGGGCTATATGAACGGAGAACGGCCGGCAGTCAAGGAGCGAAAGTACGCCGTCAATTTCATCAGGTAAAGACAGGCGCCTGCACTATGCCATATAATCCGGCCTTTGATAAGTGAAAAGCCGCAGAGCGAAGGCTCTGCGGCTAATGCATAAAAAGGGGGGTTTACTTGATTTCGTCTTCCTCGATGAAGGGGCCGACGCGCGGACGAATGACTTTGCCCTTCTTTTCCGCAGCAATAACGGCGGCAGCTTCCTCTTTGGCGCCGCGCCAGTACGCGTTGTCGTGCGGGCTCTGCTGCGTCGCGGTGACGTACATCTCGGTGGAGAAGCTGTGGCGAAGTTCCCAGGAAATGTCCATCTTCCAGGGAGCGCGGAGAATCTGGGTGGTAATACGGCGGGTAACGCGTGTACCGGAGAGCATAATCAGCTCGGCAATTTCCCAGGCGCGCTTGTAGCAGGTCTCGAGGTCGGGCTGGATTTCGTTTATCATGCCGTACTCAAGAGCCTTGCGCGCAGTGATAACCTGACCGGTCAGCTCCGCGTAGGCATATCTCTTGCGGCCCATAAGCTCGCGCCAAACGATCTGAACGCCGTCGCCAGGAGCCATGTTGATGCGGAAGTGCATCTCGGTTGTCCATGCGTCCTCTGTGGCAAGCGTAATGTCATTATAGAGGAAGAGGTCAGAATGGAAGGCGGCGCCGTTCCATATGCCGATTGTGGGTATCTCAATGTCAAAGATCTGGCCTTCGACGTCGTTCGTGCCGTCATAATACTGGTGCTCGTAGAGCGTCCAGGTATGATCCTCTTCGGGATCGGGAGCGTCAAAGCCCTTGGTGGGATCGTTGATATCCTTGTCGGCCGCATCGGGATCGGAGTCGCCGTAGATGCCTTTAAAGAAATCCTTGCCGGAACCGCCGAAGATCAGGACTTCGTTATTGTGATCCTGGCCGGCCCAGGTGAAAAACTGATGAATGCACTTGTGAGGCAGGTTGCCCCAGATAAGGCTGTCGCCGTTGGTGTGCAAGCGGGCCTCGAGAATACCGTTCTCTCTCTTGAGAATGAAGCACTCTTTCAGCTTTTCAGCATACTCCTCCAGAGGCATAAATGGAACCAGATTGATGGTTTCATTCTGTTTCCACTTATAAGCGTCGGATTCCGTAAATACTGTTTTGCGTACCGGTACTGACATTATATACTCCTCCATATTTAAATAATCTGTTCTTATGAACAAAGAAATTTTACCATTGGCAAAATTAATTGTCAATGTATTATTAAATTTTACAGTGTAATAATTGAAAATATACAATATTTTGCACGGGATTTATTTATTTCGACATCACTGGCGGTATCGCGGTTCCGCTGCCGATTGCTTCTTAGCGTTTTTTTGTTTAGCCTGTCGAAACATTTGCATTTGAAATATTGCTTTGGTATAATTAAACAGGAATTACGATAAAGATAAAAGGATGTTTATCTATGACGGATATTAAGAAGATTCTGGTTATAAACACGGGTTCGACTTCAACCAAGGTAGCTATATACGAAAATGAAACCGAAAAGGCGAAGGCCGAACTTTCCGTCGACTCCGACGCATTCCGCGGGATGACATCGGCCGTGGACGAGCTTGGTATTCGTGAAAAGGCGGTTTGTGACTTTCTCGAAGAGAACAATGTCGACCCAGCTTCTCTTGATATAATAGTGACAAGAGGCGGCATACTGCCGTCCTGTGAAGGCGGAGCATATAGGATAAACCAGCTTATGGTCGACATACTAAGATACGCGCCGGTAAAAGAGCACGCGTCGAACGTAGCCTGTATGATCGGGAAGGCAATCGCCGACCGATACGGAAAACCCGCCATAATATACGATCCTCCTGTAGTCAACGAGTTTACCGAGATAGCTCAGATGACAGGCCTTCCCGATGTGCGCGTACACCCGGTCGGCCATATGCTCAACTCAAGATGCGTCAGCTATGTTGTGGCAGAAAAAATCGGCAAGCCATATAAGGAATGCAACTTTATTGTTGCTCACTACGGAGGAGGATATTCCGTATCAGCACATAAAAAAGGCAGGATAGTGGATCAGATCAACGATGACATAGGCTCAATGTCGCCCCAGCGCGCGGGCCGGATACCTACGGGCGAGCTGATTAAGCTCTGCTATTCAGGGAAATACACAGAGCGCGAGATGGTCAGAAAGCTCATAGGGAACGCGGGGTTTGTGGGTTATTTCGGCACACAGGACGCCCGCGAGGTAGAGAAAATGGCAAGAAACGGCGACCAAAAGGCGATACTCGTCTGGCAGGCGATGGCCTATCAGTGCGGCAAGGCCATAGGCGAGATAGCCTGCGTTCTTAAGGGCGAGGTGGACAGAATTATATTTACAGGCGGTGTTTCGTACTCGAAATATTTCCTGGATCAGGTTATTGATTATGTCAAATGGATAGCGCCGATTGAAATTGTGCCCGGCGAGCGCGAGATGGAGGGGCTGGCCATGGGAGCTCTCAGAGTGCTGCGCGGGGAGGAAGCCAAGGACTGGACTATACTTCCTGAAGGCTTCAATACGCCGGAGGAATTCTACGCAAAGTACGGAATGTAATAGAGGAAAAAGAGAATGGGCCGGCATGCCGCCGGCCCCTATTTATAGAGCCATCCTGTAAATCTCTTCGCATTCCGAAGGCGCAAGCCGCCGCCCGAATGACACGGCGACACAGCGGCGGGACATTTCCGGGATAAGCCTGTCGTCTATGTTTAACTCGGAAAGGCGCGTGGGGAGCTCAAGAAATCTCAGGAAGCTCTCAAACCTCTCAATACCAAGCAGCGCCGCCTCCTCGCCGCAGTATGAGGGCAGATCGACGTCCATTACACGCCGGGCAAACTGGATGAACTTTTCGGGGTGTTTCTTACAGAAGTAGCGCATCCACGCCGGGAAGATTATTGAAAGCCCCGCGCCGTGCGCGATGTCATAAAACGCGCTCAGCTCATGCTCCAGACGGTGCGACGCCCAGGACTGCGCCCGCCCGACTCCCAGGATGTCGCAGTGGGCGACGGCGGCGGCCCACATGATTTCAGCCCGGGCGTTGTAATCTTCGGGATTCTTTTTGATTATCGGGACGTTGACCAGAATTGACTTCATAACAGCCTCGCTCATACGGTCCGTAATATCCACGTACTCCGTATCGGTGAAATAGCGCTCAAAAATATGAGCCAGCATATCGCAGACGCCGCATGCGGTCTGATACCAGGGCAGGGAAAACGTGAGTTCCGGGTTCATAAGCGCAAACTCCGGGCGGTTTCGCGCATAATTGCTCGCGAGCTTTTGATTCGTATCCTCGCGCGAGATGACTATTGAATAGCTCAATTCGCTCCCGGCGGCCGGAAGCGTCGGAATAGCGCCGAGGGGCAGTCTTTCCCATGAATCGTCGAGCTTTTTTTCGCCTGTGAATATATCCCATATATCTCCGCCGTACCCGACTCCCCAGGCTATAGCCTTTGCAGAGTCTATGACGCTGCCGCCGCCTACCGCCAGTATGCAGTCGACTCCCTCGCGCCTGCAAATGTCGATACCTTCATGCACAAGGCTAAGGCGCGGATTGGGGACGACGCCGCCAAGCTCAACAAAATCCATACCCGCGTCCCCGAGGGATTTTATGACACGGTCATAAAGCCCGGATTTTTTTATGCTGCCCCCGCCGTAGTGAAGCAGAGCCTTCTTCCCGTACTTTTTGAGCATTTTGCCCGCTTCCGCCTCGACACCGCGGCCGAAACGCACGTCCGTATAGCTCCAGTATGAAAAGTTATTCAATTAACACGCCTCCTTCAATTAGAAATTATATTAGGTTTAAATTTACTTGTCCAGTTATGTTTT
>JBMNQI010000042.1:0-21766 GCA_050944055.1 Oscillospiraceae bacterium
CGGCTCCTCCGTGAAAAAAGCGTACGAGAGGCACGGCGTCCGGGGCTTCAATTTCTCGCTCCGGGAGGCAGTGAAAAGCGTAGAGTAAAGCCGGAAAAGTCCGAGCCGCCTCTTCGTTAGATAAAATAGCGCGCCGCGAAAAGCTTCGCGGCGCGCTATTCTTCATTTTTTAAACGGCTCTCAGCCGGCAAGGTCGCCGGCAGCCTTGATTTTGACGCGGCTGGTTTTGCCCGCGTAGTAGGCAAGCGGTATGTCTTCGACCTCAATTATCTCGACGGTCTCCCTTACCGCCCCGGCGCTTACCGCCATCTCTACAGCCTCCGCCTTCGCCTGGGCCATCGCCTCGTCGCGTGAAACCTTTTCGTAGTCAATAAGCTTTTCATACGTTCCGCTGACTTTTGAGATAGCCGAGCCTATCGCGTTGGCCGTGCCGAAGTGCTCCGGCTTTATTATGGACCTTGCCCCGGCCAGATACTCCGGCAGGATTATGGAACCGCCGCCGACCAGTATGACATCCACGTCTTCGTTGGATATCTTCATAGCGTCGATGGCGTCCTCGACCAGCGTGCGTATGGATGCAAGTGCTTTTTTAGCCAGCTCCTCGCTTATGCAGGCGACCTTTTCCCTGTCGCCAAGCTCGTACATGCCGAGCCTGACGGCTATATCCGTCGCCGTCAGCGTGTCGCCTCCGAATACAAGTGCCTTTTTATCTATCAGGTAGCCTACGCTGTCCGGCCCGACGGTGACCGTCCCGTCCTCTTTCTGCCTGACGATGGAGCCCCCGCCGAGGCCTATCGTCAGGACGTCCGGCATGCGGAAGTTCGTGCGCACGCCGCCTATGGTCGCCGCAATGCTGGATTCGCGCGGGAAGCCGTTTTGAATGACGCCAAGATCCGTGGTGGTGCCGCCCACGTCGATAACCAGCGCGTCCTTGAGGCTGGACAGGTAGCTGGCGCCCCTGATCGAGTTGGTCGGGCCGCAGGCAATCGTGAGGATCGGATACCTTAGGGCCTGCTCCATAGTCATAAGAGTTCCGTCGTTCTGAGAGAGGTAAATCTCCGCGTTTATTACGCCGAGCTCCCTCAGCGAACGCGCGAAGCCGTCGGTGAAGGCCTGAGCCACCTTATAGAGGGCGGCGTTTAGAATCGTTGCGTTCTCGCGCTCAATAAGGCTTATCGTGCCTATCTCGCTTGAGATTGAAACGTGCGTATCCTGCCCCATGACCTCGCGGCAGATCTCGGCGGCGCGCAGCTCATGGTCGTTTCTGACAGTGGAAAAGCAGCATGAGATGGCTACGGACTCGACCCTGCCTTTTAATCTCTCAAAAAACCCGCGCGCGGCCTCTTCGTCAAACTCGGCTATTTCCCTTCCGTCGTGTTCAAAGCCGCCGCGTATTATGGCCTGATCAATAACCGTTGCCCTGACGTCCTCGGCCCAGTCGGTCATCGGCGGAATCCCCAGCGTGGCGGGCGCTCCGATGCGGAGCACGGCTATTTTCGCCAGGTTCTTCCTCTCTACAATGGCGTTTGTGCACTGCGTGGTTCCCAGCATCGCCTGTTTTATCTTGGCGCGGTCGACGCCGGATACGTCAAGAATGGTTTTGATCGCTCCCATGATGCCGCTGTAGACGTCGCTCGTTGTCGCGTGCTTTACCTCGGCAACGACATTGAGGTTTTTATCTATAAGGACGGCGTCCGTATTCGTTCCGCCAACGTCGATTCCAAGCTTGTACATTACGCGCGCCCCCCTTTCGCCAGTTCCTCTACGGGTGTGTAGTCCACATCGCAGCCGAAGTACCGCGGGCCCACCAGTTTGAGGCCTTTTTCGCAGCGCCACAGCTCATAGCATTTCAGCCCCACCACCAGCACGCGCTTGCCGTATTTGAGCGCGTCGGTCGTGACCGGTGTGAAGGTCTCGGTGTCCACAAGGCAGATAAGATCCGGCACCGTCGCCGCTATTTTTCCGTCCACGCTGGCCAGCAGGTTCTCGTTCTGGAACTCTACGTAAGCTTCACGGCCCTTGAATTCTCCTATACCGTCTAAAATCACCTTGCCGAAATTGAACGCGCCGCGCGTCTCGCGCAGGACGTCCGAAATCTTGCCTTTGAAGAGCTTAAACGCCCCTGTGGCCTTGAAAAAGCTCTCCTCGGGCGTGCCGTCCTCTGTTTTCTTGAGGTTACGGATCGCCCTGCCGAGGTTCTCGCTGCGCGTCACAATGTTTTTCACGGCATAGTCTTTAAGCTGCCTGCCCGAAACCGAATACAGGCTCACGGAGACTGACGCCCCGCAGCTCATGGTTACGGCCCGGGCGAGCTCCTCCGTCCACTTGTTCGTGATAGTCCTGAAGATCACGCTATTGCCCTTCTCGTCCGTCAGTGCCATAGGCGTAGCGCTTATGCCGCCTATCGTGAAGGTCACCATCTGAAGCTCGGGGAACGCCCTGCCCATACCGTCGGCGTCGACCAGAGGGATGCCGAGGCGGGCGGAGGCCGCTATCGGCAGCATGCTGTTGACGCCGCCGGCCTCTATCGGCATAAACGCGTATATTTCCTTTCCGAAAAACTGCGAGACCATATCGTAGAGAGTCTGGTACTCAGTTCCTCCGATGCCTTTTTCGACGAGGACCGTGGGGGCGCCCATCATAGCTATGGGGACGATGAGCGCGTCGTCCGGAACCTCCTCCGGGTCGAGAAGCGTCACTTCCCCGCACTCGCGTATGGCCCCGATAGCGACCAGCTTCCCGATATACGGGTCGCCGCCGCCGCCCGCGCCGAGCAGCGAGGCGCCGAGGGCTATGTCTTCAATCTCTCTTAAACCGATTTTGCGCAAAATATTTCGCTCCCTTTATTTGTTATTCCGTCTTCAGTGCCGGGCTTTTCTCCTTGGCTATGCTCCCGAGTATGGCGTATATCACGAGAGAAACCACTATGCCGTTAATAGGCCCCGAGAAGAACGTCGTGCCGAGGAACGGAGCTTTCGCTACGAGGCCCGGGAAATATGTAGCGAGCGTGCCGCCTGTTATAAGTGAGACGACCATGCCTGTCAAAAACGCCGTCACTCCCGGCCAATACGCGCCCTTACGTATTTTGAAGTTCTCTTTTTTGCCCTTTCCCACGATCCAGTAATCCGCGATCATAGTGCCGGCAAGCGGCGGAATGATAGCTGTCAGAAGGCTTAAAAAGCTCTGGAAGTATGTGTAGAAGCCCGCGGAGGCAAGCGCGCCGAACAGCGCGGCGGCTATGCCTATACAGCCCGCTACGGCCGTGGCGATCTTGCTCTTGCTCTCGTCAAGCCCGAGCAGCACGGATAAGGACAGGCCGCCCGTATACGCGTTTGTCACGTTCGTCGTCCAGGTTCCGGCAATAAGGGCCAGAAGGCCGAGTATTCCGAGTATTACCGAGCCGAAGGAGGCGAAGACCGTGCTTATATCGTAGTTGCCGGTGACAATGCTGAGTATTGCGCCTATCATAAGTATTATGAAGCCGGCGGGGATTACGCCGAGAATTGAGCTCTTGATAACGTCGGCCCGGTTTTTGGCGAAGCGGCAGTAGTCGCCAGCTATGACACCACCGAGCGCAAAAGTGGCAATCGTGTAGTTAATTCCGAAGATAAGCCCCATATTTGCTACCGGCTCATAGGCCTTCAGCACCGCTGTGCCGTCGTATTTCACTAAAGCGAGCACAAGGCCGTATATGCACACGATAAGCAGAAGCGGGACCGCGACCGTATTGAGAATCTTCAGGCCCTTAAAGCCGAAGCAGGCTGTTACCAGCATAATGACGCCCCAGACTATGATGCTTATCCAGCTTGGTATATTGACTCCGAAGATTGTTGCGCACATGGCGCTGAAGGAAAGGCCGCAGACAGCCGACTGGACTCCGAACCAACCGATGCAGGCGATGGCCAGAATCAGGCTTATCAAGTATTTCGCGAACTTCTCGCCCAGCGAGGACCCGGCCAGGACGGCCGTAGGCAGGCCCACGTCGCAGCCCTGCATGCCGATAAGGCTCATATACGCCGCGATTATGCCGTAGCCGACCAGGATGGAAACGATGCACTGCCAGATACTAAGGTACGAGCCGAGTACTCCTCCGACCATAAGGCAGGTCACGCAGATCATGGCGCCCGCCC
Source organism: Oscillospiraceae bacterium (assembly GCA_050944055.1). Taxonomy (GTDB): domain Bacteria; phylum Bacillota; class Clostridia; order Oscillospirales; family Oscillospiraceae; genus JBMNQI01. The sequence continues at coordinate 4,131 of JBMNQI010000042.1, forward strand.
AGACCATCGTTATCGACCACCAGCCCTGTCTTTTCTCCTGGGGTATTTGGTATGTGCTGCTTTTGTCTTCCATTATGCTGACCCCTTTCTGTTTATACAAAAAATGCAAAATCAGTATATAAAAAACAGCCTGACTCGTCATTATCCGCAAAGCAGAATATAAAGCGCCTCTCATTGTCCCCGGGGACAATGAGAGGCGCTTTTCTCAGCTTTTTCCGCGTTATGTACCTAATCCTCCGCGTCCTGGGAAGCCAGCAGGCGTTCAAGCGCGATTGCCCGGTACAGCTTGATGGAGGAAGGCATATGCCCTACGCGGAAGCCAAGGCAGTCCGTCACGCATTTAAGCCTGTATTTGACTGTATTTTTATGCAGGAACAGCCTTTCGGCCGTCTCCGTAAGCCCGTACCCGGTATCCAGCAGGTATACTTCGAGCGTTCGCTTTAATTCGGCCGCGTCACGCCTTCGGGACAGCGGCTGCAGGGCTGAAAGAGCCTGTTCCACGGCGGCCTCGCCTTTTGAGATTATGTCCCTGCATTCCCCGGCAAACAGTATCTCCTCGCCGTTTAAGAAGCTGCGAAGCGGAAATATCCTTCTTGTGTCCCGGCTCAGGCGCTTGTTGGCGAGAAACGCCTCCCGTACGTCGGCCGAGTTCCTCAGATTCGTGAACATAGTGAGCGTGAACTGGTTTTTAAGCAGGGAGAATATGCCTGATTTCAGGGCCTCGGCCTCCGCAAACCCGTCCGGCCCGTCCATAAACAGCACGAGGCAGCCGTCGTAAATATCCGCGAAGGATGTCCGGCAGTACTGCGCCGCCATGCCGCGTACAGATTCCGGGAGCTCCGGGTTAATTTCCATATCCTCCCTGACAGGAGCCAGAATCCACATGACGTGCACGGACGCTATATCTATGTTGAAAAGGTCCGCGAGACGCCGCATCTTCAAAGGCTCGTCCTTCATTATGGCTTTTACAAGCTCGGATATTACCGCCCTGTCATGCTGCTGCCCCCAGAGCAGGACGGCCAGGCGCACTATCTCCGCGGACTGCAAAAGCAGGCCCGCTTCTATCCTGTCATTTTCGCTTATGAGGAAAAGCTCCATGTTTCGCGTCTTCTCGGCTTCAATCTGCGCCCTGTATAAAAGTCCGTTCGGAAGCGGGTCGAAGGGCACGGGCTGATCCAGGGATTTTGGCAGCCTGGCGCTTCTCAGATGCTGGTGCAGGCCGCTGAGCGTGCGCGGCCAGGCGGCTTCGTTGAGAACATTGAGAGAAGAGTCGGTGAGTATGGCCGTCGCCCTGATGCGGTCGGACAGCATTTTCAGCACTGTGTCAACCGTCTGCTGGTGCTCGGGGAGCCGCGAAACGTGTTCCAGCAGCTCAACCACCATAGACGTGCCCGAGGCCTGATCCTTGAAAATCGCCTCCATGACCTCGCAGATAACCTCGCTGTATCGTAGGTCCAGCCTGTTGCGCGGCATGCAGATCAGCGTGAAATTCAACTCGTCGGCGAGCGAAATAAGGCGCTTGTCTATATCCTTCATAATCGCGCCCACATAAAAAAGTATGAGCCCAACCTCGCCGCCCTCGGCCAGCCGCTTAATATTCGCGCACTGCATCTCGACGTCGTCCCGTATATTAATAAACGCGGTGATGACAAGCTCGCTTCCGTAGTACTCGTCGTTTCTAAACAGAGAGTCGCTGAGCAGATTCGGGTCGGTGCTCTCAAGCACCGAAATCGACGTTACTATCTTCCCGAGCCCGCCGCGGCCGGCGACGACTTTCGCGTTTCTCAAAGAAGGGAGCTTAAGCAGGTCCCTGACTGTCACGCTCATTGTGTTCACCCCTTTGTCCATAATAACAAATACCTGCCAATTCGTCCATATTGATCAGGCAATTTATCAAAGGAAAAGCATATCTGATCAAATATAAATATCCGCTATAAACCATAAAAAATAAAAAAATACAAATCAAATGTTTACATAAACGATTTATTTTTGTATAATATAGTCAAATTTTGGCGCTGTATCTCGAAAAATAGCATAAAGGTATTTTCCGGAGGCTAATATGCCAAATAGCTTTGTTCAAAAAGACGTAATAGAAGATAAGACCTTCAGGTTTTTTTTCGACAATTCCGCGGCGGGCCAGGTCATAACCTTCCCGTCATCAGAAATACTGGCAAACAAAGCTTTCTTAAAAATGCTGGGTTACACAAAAAAAGAGCTGGAGGGCAAAAAGTGGAAGGACATATTTGACCCCGAGGACTTTATTACGGCTCAAAAAAGATTGGATCAGATTCTGCTTAAAGGAAAAGGCGCCGACCACGCGATTTACCGCTTCATAAAAAAGGACAACACACGCATCTGGGTGGACGTGCATACCAATCTGTACTTAGACGGCAGAGGCCCGGCCGATATAATGATGTCAACAATCATTGATATCACGCAGCGCGTGCGCGCGGAGCTTGAGCTGAAAAAGAGCAGGGAGCTCTACACTACTTTTATAAACTCAACCAGGGATATGATATATCTGAAGGACGAGAACTTCCGGCATTTGATTTCGAACAAGGCCCTGGCGGATTTTTTCGGAGTGGAAACACACGATATAATACAAAAAACAGATTACGAGCTCGGGGCGCCCGAGTATGCCGAATTATGCCGGAAAACTGATATTGAAGCCTTAAACAGCAGCGGCCCGGCCCTGTTTATTGAGGATTATAACGGCAGGGTTCTTGAAGCCCGGAAGTTCCCTGTGTCGTTAGGCGAGGGCAAAACCGGCGTTGGGGCGTACATAAGAGACATAACAAAAGAGCGAATGCAGCAGGAAAAGCTCGACAAGCTCTCGGATACTAACCGCATAATCGCCGAATGCATGATGAGGCCCTTCGTCAATACGCAGGAGCATCTGGATTACGCGCTGAACGAAGCCGTAAGACTGACTGAAAGCAAATACGGGTTTATATACCTCTATGACGAGGGCAGGACGGAATTCATAATTAACTCATGGTCCAGCGAAGTCTTGTGCGACTGCTCCGTTGCGCCGCAGCAAGCCGGCTTTCAGCTTCACAGCACCGGCATATGGGGAGAGGTGGTCAGGCAGAGAAGGCCCATTATCGTGAATGACTTCGAAGCGCCAAACAGGCTCAAGAGGGGCTACCCTCAGGGGCATGTTATAATCAGTAAATTCATGTCCGTGCCGCTTTATGATAACGGAAAGATTGTGGCGGCAATCGGACTTGCGAATAAAAACTCGGATTACACTGAGGACGATATACATTTTGTAACCATACTCATGGCCGGCGTCTGGAATACCGTGAAAAAGAGGGAGAAGGAGAGGGAGACAGAGATACTTCTTGAGCGCACGCAGGCCATGTTCAATCACCACGAGGCCCCAATGCTGCTCATTGAGCCTAATTCAGGCAGAATAATCGACGCAAACGCCGCGGCTGTTAATTTCCACGGATACTCAAAGGAAGAGCTCCTCAGCATGTATTTACAGGACATAAATATTCTCAGCAACGACGAACTAACAAGGCAGAGGCAGCTCACAAGCAAAAAAGAGCAAATCTATTTTACGCTCCCGCACAGACTGAAAAGCGGGGAAATACGGATTGTCGACGTATACAGCAGCCCTATAGAGTATAATAACGAAAGGCTCGTCTTTTCCATTATCATTGATGTCACAAAGAGGGAAGAGGCGAAAAAGCAGATAGAATACCTTGCATATCACGACTACCTTACCGGTTTATACAACAGGAGGTATTTTGACGAGGCCTATTTGAAGCTTATGGGAAAAGAAAGCTTTCCTCTGGCCATTATACTGGGCGACATAAACGGGCTAAAGCTCATTAACGACTCTTTCGGGCACTCTGAAGGCGATAAGGCGATCAGGGCGGTCGCGGAAAGAATAAAAGAATGCCTGACAGGCGATGAAATATTGGCGCGCATCGGCGGCGACGAGTTCGCGCTCATAACAATCGGCAAGGACAGAAACAAGCTCAAAGAGCTAATGTACAATATCGAGGAGTACGTAAATAACCAAAACAAAAACAGGGACAGGCCCTTCGCTACCGTATCCTTCGGTTACAGCATTCAGCGCAGTGAGGACGATGGCATGGACGCCCTGCTGAAAGAGGCCGAGGCATTTATGTACTCAAGGAAATACTATGACAGCCGAAGCGTAAGAAGCAGAACTGTAAGCGTCATAATGAACACTCTTTTTGAAAAAAGCGCAAGGGAAGAGAGCCATTCCAAGCGGGTCGGCAGGATTTGCGAATTAATCGCCCTGAAGCTGCAGCTGGACCAGCAGTATATAAATAAAATACGCGTCGCGGGCTTCCTGCATGATATAGGGAAAATCGGAATCAGCGAGGAAATACTCAATAAAAGCGGCAAGCTCGATAACAGTGAATGGGAGATTATGAAACGGCATTCTGAAAAGGGCGCGAGGATACTTGAGAACTCTGTTGAATACAGGGATATTGCGGAAATCGTCCTTTTCCATCACGAGCATTTTGACGGTTCCGGTTATCCGAAGGGCCTGAAAGGAAAAGAAATACCTATCGAGTCCAGGATCATAGCCGTCGCCGACACGTATGACGCAATGACGAACGAGAGGCCCTACAGGAAAATCTTAAGCAAGGAAGACGCAATCAGGGAGTTAAAAAGCTGTTCCGGCTCCCAGCTGGATCCCGAGATCGTCAGGCTGTTTATTTCCGAAGTCATAAACGACAGCCTTTTTTCCGAAGGGACGAAGCTCAAGCCAGCAACTTCCTGAGTTTTGGGCATTTGACGCAAACTAAACGCTGCCCCGGCTTTGAGTCGGGGCAGTCTTTTTCAGAATTTTACGCTTTCCGAAGCCGTTAAGGCGGCGGAGGAGTTTTTTAGATAGATTGTGCGCGACGGAAGGGCGAATTTAATTTCGCGCTTATCGAATTCTTCCTTTATCCTGAGGTTTATCTGCTGATGTATATCCATATATTTTTCGTAATCGCTGCTTAACACGTAATACGCGATTTCAAAGTCGAGGCCTGACTCGCCGTATGAAAAAAAGTGCGCGCGGCCGAAGGAGGTTTCGCCGCAGCTGTCAACGACGCTTTTGATAATACCGGGTATCTCCCTGAGCTTTTCCGCGCTCGTATCATATGTTACGCTCAGCGTGAACAAAACTCTTCTCTGCTGCATGGTCTTGTAATTTCTTATGCGTGAGCTGGTCAAATCGGAATTTGAGAATATGAGCTGCTCCCCGCTTAACGCCCTTAGGCGCGTCGTTTTTACGCCTATGTGCTCCACCGTCCCGCTCTGCTCGCCGGCCACTATGAAGTCGCCTATCTCAAACGGCCTGTCGAAGAAGATTGTGAAAAAGCAGAATATGTCCCCGAGTATGGTCTGGGCGGCGAAGGCTATGGTCAAACCGCCTATTCCCAACCCGGCGACAAGCGAGTTTATCCTGACCCCGATGTTTTCAAGAAACAGGAAGAGGGCTATGGCCCATATGAGAAATTTTATTATTGCCGATATCCATTTGATGACAAGCCTGTTGTTCGGGTCGTTGGTTCTTTTCAGCCAGTACCTGTTTACGAAAAAGCCTGCGAGGCTTGAAATGAACATGGCGCCGATCGCGGCTATGAACGCGAGCACGACGCTGTTTATGATTTTGTTCAGAGCCGGGCCTATCACTAGCGTCTTCATGCAGAGCAGGACGGCTGTAAGATACAAGACGGGCGCAAGGTATTTTTTTATGCCCCCGGCCAGAATGCCGTAAACCTCCAGGCCCGTCCTCTCAGCGCGCAGGTTCAGGCGTTTGACCGCAAGACGGGCCGCGATCCTGATAACTGCCAAACTGAGAATAAGGCTTAATAAGAAAACGAGGTATTTTAAAACGGTGTTGTTATAGAACGTCAGGTATAGAAAATCCGGCAATTTATATTCCCCCTGTTTAGTATCTTCCTCCGAAAAGCGGCTGTATATTCTGTATACCGTTTCGGCGCCTTCATCAAGCCTGCCGCATTCTCCGCGGCCGATAAAAGCCTGATGCTATTATATTAGCACGAAGGACAAAAAGCAATCTCGACGCTTTCCGAGCGTAATCCCCGCCCGGCCCCGTAAAGCAGTTTCAGCGATACGGCATATATTGTAAGAGAAGGGTGGGTTTTTATGCTTATACATACTGTTAAATCCGGGGAAACGCTTTGGCTGATCGCGAACGAATACAACGTGCCTATGGAGCCGATAATTCTGGCCAACGGGCTGGCAAACCCGAATCTGCTGGCCGTCGGCGAGGCGCTGGTTATCCCAACGGGCGAGGCCGTACACACAGTCAGGCCGGGCGAAACGCTCGGCAGCATCGCGCGCAGCTACGGAGTTTCAGTTTCCTACATACTGCGCAGCAACAGCATATCAAATCCGGATACCATATATCCCGGCCAGGCTGTCTATATACCGCCGTCTAGGTACGTCGTAAGGAGGGGCGACACGCTCGGGAGTATCTCGCGCAGGCTCGGCGTGCCTCTTTCGGAGCTTCTGGAGGCAAACATAATCGCCGACCCCGACAGGATAAATCCGGGCCTTGTTTTAAACATACCGCTCAGGCAAAGGCCGGAAATCAGCGTAAACGGATATATCTATATGCTTGGGCAGCAGGCCGTTCCCATCGTACGGAGAGACGGCGGATTCCTCACCTATCTTAGCCCGTTTGCCTATCTTATACGCGAAAACGGCAGCCTGCAGCCTATTGACGACGAGCCGGCTCTCGCGGCGGCGGCACAGGCAGGCGTCATACCGATGATGGCGGTGACAAACTTCACCGCAACCTCAAGAGGAGAAAACCTTGCCTCTATCGTACTGAACGATTCTGCGACAGTCGGCCAGCTTCTCAACAATATAATCGAAACCATGCGTCAGAAGGGCTATCGGGGTTTGAACGTCGATTTTGAAAACGTGCTGCCCGGCGACAGGCAGGCCTACAACAGCTTCCTTGACCGCGCGGCCGGCATGCTGCATATGAACGGCTATTTCCTCTCCACAGCCGTGGCTCCCAAAACCGGGCCGGAGCAGGCCGGGCTCCTGTATGAAGCTCACGACTATCCGGCGCACGGCAGGATAGCGGATTTCGTGATACTTATGACGTATGAATGGGGGTATAGGAAGGGGCCGCCCCAGCCTATCTCGCCTATAAACGAGATAAGGAGGGTGCTTGATTACGCAATCTCCGTCATACCCAGAAGCAAGATCTTCTTCGGTTTCCAGATTTACGCCAGGGACTGGACGCTCCCGCACAGAACCGGCGACGAGGCCGAGACCATAAGCCCGCAGGAAGCCGTGGACCGGGCCCTGCGTTACGGCGCGGAGATACGGTATGACGAGACCGCCCAGTCCCCGTTCTTTAACTATACCGATTCGTCGGGGATAAGGCATGAGGTGTGGTTTGAGGACGCGCGCAGCGCGCAGGCAAAATTCGACGCGGTCAGGGAATACGGCCTGGCCGGGATCAGCTATTGGGCTCTCGGCTATCCCTTCCCGCAAAACTGGTTCCTGCTTGCCGACAACTTCAGGATCAGGAGATAGGCCGTCTATCCGGAGCTATACGCAAATCATTATCAGAAGATGCGTCTCAAAAACGGGACGCTTCTTTTTTTAGGCAGATGTGCTCTTACGGCCAGGCTCTTTCTCCGGCCTGTTAAACTGAAATCCGGCAAAGCAATTTGTGTCAAAAAAGTAACGCAATCCGCCCGATTTTATAAATTATCGTTAAGAAATAAATATATATGTTAAAAAAATAACTTTATTGACATATGTCAAAAACTATGCTACATTAGTATTGCCAGGAGAAATCCTAAATACTTAGCCGAAGGAGGTTTAACATAATGGGACGGCTTGACAATAAGGTTGCGATAGTGACCGGCGCCGGAAGCGGCATGGGTAAAGCAATCTCGGAGCTTTTTGCCAAAGAGGGGGCAAAAATAGTAGTGGCCGACATAAGCCTGAGCAGGGCCGAGGAGGTTACGGGCAAAATAAGGGCCGCGGGCGGAATCGCTACGGCGGCCGTTGGCGACGTGTCCAAGGAGGAAGACGTCCAGAGAATAGTCGATATTGCGCTCAACGAATTCGGGACGGTCGACATTATGGTAAACAACGCAGGCATAATGGACAATTTCATGCCCTGCTGCGCGCTCACAGACGAGCTTTGGGAAAAGGTCTTCGCGGTCAACTCGACAGGCCCCATGCGCTTTATCAGAAGAGTTCTCCCCATATTCAAGGAAAAGAACGGCGGCATAATAATCAATATAGCGTCCGCGGGCGGGCTTTACGGTTCCAGGGCGGGCGCGGCGTACACGGCCTCCAAGCACGCGGTAATAGGCCTTACCAAGAACGTGGGTTTCCAGTACGCCGGATATAATATACGCTGCAACGCGATAGCGCCGGGCGCCGTTATGACAAATATCGGCGAAACCATATACGCCCCGAATGAGGCCGGCTACAACAAGGCCATGGCCGGAATAAACCTCAACCCGCGCGTGGGCACGCCGGAGGAGATAGCCGGAGTGGCGCTCTTCCTCGCGACTGACGAATCATCGTTTGTAAACGGTTCGGTTATTGTCGCCGACGCCGGCTGGACCGCATACTAAACACCGCATGACAACAGGGGCGGGGCCGGGCTTTTGCCCGGCCCCGCCTCAGTCTGCTGCATTGAAATCCAGCACAGCTTTTTAAGCGCTTAGCGTGATACGAGGCGATTTTTGTTTGACTTGCAACAATTCGCGTATTAGAATAGAGTCAGAGGGGGCTTTTGTATGCCTGACGATTTTGGTATTTACGGCAAAGGGCTTAACGGATATGTTCATTACACTCAGGCCGTTAACGACTCCAGGAAAGGCGGGGGAGGCGGAAAACCTCCTTCAGGCTGCGGCTGTTTGACGCTTGCAGCTTCTGCCTTCGCGCTTATTGCAATAATAATAGCGGCCTTTCTCGCATGACTGTTCCGCCGGGCTTTACGCCGGGGCGGTTCATTCGGCGTTTGAGCGCGAAGATAGCGCGGCCCCCCATCCGTCCGGTGCGAATGGGGGGCTAGTTCTGCAAATCGGTTTTCAGCATATCTACCTCTGTTTACTTTTTTGCTGCGACGTGCCGAGTAGGATTTTGCTTTCTGCGCTGCCGCAATACCGCGATCTCAAGACAGTGCCCAGTCAACCCGAAACGCCGTCTCATCAGCAGAAGGCCGGAAGCCTCCGTACCTTCGCTTTTTGCCCGCGAGAGCGGGCATGGTTTGGGAATGCCTGTTCAAAAGCCTCTAAACCGCCGCTTCCGGCAGTGCCCGCACGTTTGTACGTGCGCCAGTCGGGCAAGTGAATTTTATATGGTTTGCCTCGCCCTACTGACAATATTATTGTACATTATTACTATTAATATGTCAATTCTGCCCGGGAATTTTGTGGAAGTTTTCGGGTCGGCACGCGGGATTGCCGCATTTCGGGCAGAAAAGAGCCAAAAACATATAAGAATACCGGATTCTGAGCGCAACCGGATCTCAAATTATAAGTTGGCAAAACGCCGGCTTTATACCATCCAATCCACTTGACGGCCATAGCCCGCCGCCGGCGATTTGCCGTTCGGGCATCCAGACCGGGCCCCAAGCACATCAAAACTGATTAAGAGCGATAAGCACAGGGTCCCAGACCGGGCTGAAGGGCGGGGAATAGGCGAGGTCCATATTCAAAAGCTGCTCCACAGTTGCGCCCATTGTGATGGCCGTCGCCAGCATGTCTATCCTCATGGCCGCGCCCGAATACCCCACTATCTGGCCCCCTATGAGGCGGCGCGTGTCTTTTTCCGCAATCAGCTTTAAATGCATCTCCCGGGAGGACGGGCAGTAGTGAGCGGCTGTGCGGGATTTGATTTTTCTGGATATGAACTCAATGCCGGCAGCCGCGCACTCTCTTTCGCTCAGGCCTGTGCGGCTGAGCTCCATATCCATGACTCTGGCGATGCCCGTGCCGACGACCCCGTAAAAAGCCGCGCCGCCTCCAGCCGCATTTTCGCCTGCAGTCCTGCCCTGCTTGTTTGCAGTAGTCCCCATCGGGATATAGGCTTCTCTGCCTGTGACAAGATGAGTTGTCGCCGCGCAGTCCCCGGCGGCATATATATTCTCAAGATTCGTCTCGCATTTTTCGTTGACGCGGACAGCGTTTTTTACGCCGAGTTCTATGCCGGCCGCGCCCGCCAGCTCCGAATTCGGCGCGACTCCGGTGGACAGCAGGACCAGGTCGGAAGGTATATCCCTCCTGTCGGTGCTCACCATCCTGATTCTCCCGTTTCCTGACAGCCCTTTTACGTTCTCTTCCGTATAGACTGTGACACTCCCGGACTCGAGATAGGTTCTCACGATATTTGCCATATCCTCATCCATGTTGGGTATAATATGCTTTGACCTGCCGATTATTGTCACATGGCAATTGTTTTTAACAAAGCTCTCGGTCATCTCGAGCCCTATATAGCCCCCGCCGACGATAGTGACGTTTTTCGGTCCGTGCCGCCGCATATAGTCCTTTATTTTCAGGCTGTCGGAAACCGAGCGAAGCGTAAAAACGCCGTCGAGCCCGATCCCGTCAATGGAAGGTTTTACGGGCCGCGCCCCCGTTGCGATTACCAGTTTGTCATAGTAATCATCAAAATCGGCGTTTTTCTTAAGGTCGCGTACGATTACCTTTGATTCCCCGGGCCTTATTTCCACGACTCTATGCAGGGTTTTAACCGAAATATTCTGAGCGGCGAAATCGGAAAGCGACCTGGCGAACAGCATGTCCTTTGACTGAATGCTTCCGCCGATAAAATACGGCAGGCCGCAGCCCGCGTATGATATGTATTCCTCATCCGTATATACCGTTATATCCAGCCCGGAATCTATACGCCTGGCCTTTGAGGCGGCGCTCAGGCCGGCGGCGACCGCGCCTATTACTATCAGTTTTTGCGGCATGGAAAACATCCTTTCCGTAATAATCCGGGAATATTCCCGTTTCTAGTATATTGAAAATGCTCGCCTGTGTCAATTTAATGCGCGGCCAGCGCACGGCCGGCCATTTACACAAAGCTAAGGGCGCGATGCAAAATAGCGCCAAAAAAGGAGACCAGGAACCTTGAGGAAACTTTGCTTTCCGTAGATTTCTCACAACTGGGAAGAAAAATGTTAAGGCGGAGCTTCTCTTTCTGGCACTGGCCTTTAATCTCAAAAAAACTTGATGAAAACAGAGACGGCAAGAAACAAAACTCATCTCTCGGCCATAAAGAAAACTGCATAATTCTGAAAATCTCCGTATTTTCAACATTTGGCGCTGATTGTAGCATCAGTGTCAGAATACTTGCGCTCTCAGGCAAAAATCTTTCAACACCTGAGAGCGCATTTCCATTCATATTCTTCTTTTCGCCTTGATAAAAGAGAACGTTGTAAAAAGTCTCATTTTGCAACGCGCCCTTTATATGTCTTAATTCAGCTCACAGCGCCGGTATTTAATCCAATTGACCGTATCGGCAATAGTGTCCTTAAGATCCCTCGGGCTGTATTTAAGCTGCATAGTCGCTTTGTCGTGCGAAAAAATCGCCGGTCTTTTTAAGAGATTCAGTGAAAACCGCGTGACGAGCGGCCTCTTTTTCGTAAGCTTCCCGACCCATTCGAACATTGGCACTAATAGCTTGACAAAGCCGGCGGAAACGCAGAATTTTTTCCTGCCGTCTGCGGCAATGCGCATATATTCCAACAAATGTTTAACTGAGCAGTAGCGGTTTGAAAGTATATAGCACTCCCCTTTTTCCCCGTAGTGCGCCGCCGCTATGCAGCCTTTCGCCACATCCCTGACATCCACAAAATCATATCCCCCGGTAATGCCCGCGGGTAGCTTCCCGTTGATATAAGAGCGTACGAGCTGCACCATATGGTTGCGCCCGTCGTCGTACGGCCCGATTATGCCCGAGGGCATGACAATGACGGCGTCAAGCCCCGACCTGGAGGCCTCCAGGACGGCCTGAGAGGCTTCGGCCTTGGTTTTTGCGTACGCGCCTTCGACCTTTTCCGCAGGGAACGAGTCCACCTCGGTAATGACCGCCATTCCGGGCTTCTCCGGCAGGGCGTCAACCGAGCCCACGTAGACCAGCCTTTTGACCTTGTGCTTTTCGCACAGGCGAATAATGTTCTTCGTGCCGTTGACATTTATGTCGTACATCATACCCGCCGCCTCGTCAGATATGCTTATCATCGCCGCCGCGTGTATTACTATAGTCTCATAGTCTTCCGAGCCGGAGAATATTTCGTTAAGACTCTCTTCTTTCGTCACGTCGCCCTTATAGTATGTCGTATTGCCTGTGTCCCCGGCCTTCTCGGACGGCAGTATAAGCCCCCTGACACGGCAGTTTGCATTCTCCAGATATCTTATAATAGTACCGGCGAGGTGCCCCGCGGCGCCGGTAATTATATAAAGCGTATCCTTATTATCATCATTAAGTTTTTTATTAAGCCTCATAACCTCGAACATATAAACCACCCTTATTAAACACCATGTTGATTAACTTTCATATATATAGTATTATTTAGCTGAAAATATTTCAACCGCCACATTCGGCCGGTTTGAAAGATGCGCAACACTGCGCCGTGAAATGTTGATTTCATACGTGAATTTTTTATGAACCGGAGGTGCGACGATGCCAGGAGACAAGCGCGTAAGGTATACAAGGCTCTTCCTCAGGGAAAGCCTCATAGAGCTGCTCAAGCTAAAGCCCATAGCCCGCATAACGGTCAAGGAGCTGTGTGAAAAAGCGGCCATCAACAGGGCGACGTATTATTCCCATTACAGCGACCCTTCCGACCAGCTGCGTAAAATCGAGGCCGAATTCATGGAGGGCATAAGCTCCTACCTTGATTCGCATTCACTGTCCGGGTCGGGGAACAGCTATTTATCCGCCGTCACGAAAATTATGGAATATATTGAAGAAAACCGCGAGCTCTGCCGCGTGCTTCTGGGCGGCAACGGAGACGCGGATTTTCAGCAGGAAATAATGGAGTTTCTTCGCCAGCGCGTATTCGACGCCTGGAGCTCGGCCATACCGGACCGCGAATACGCGTATACCTTCGTGGCGACGGGCAGCATAGGCGTCGCCCGCAAATGGCTATTTAAAGAGTCGGAGAGGGAGACGCCGGAGGAGATAGCTTCCATAATCGTACGCCTTGTCAACGAGGGCATCGCGTAGCCGAAGCTCTTACAGCTTGCTCTCTTTAAATACCGAGAAGGGCGATTCGCCCTGTATTCCCATAACCGCGAGATACAGCGGAACTGAAAAAGCGAGGCAGAGCGCGACGGCCGGCCCCGAATCAAGCCCTTTTCCCGTGAAGATAATAAGGAGCAGCCTGCCGTAAAGCCCCGTCAGAGCCGATGAGAGCAGGGGCGAAAGAAGCCAGGGCATTATGGGAAGCTTCAGTCCGGTTTTTTCCCTGAGCTTTATGAGGCTGAGAATAAAGCTCAGTAAATTGCTTATGATAAACCCCCAGAGAAAGCCGCCCATGCCGACGCCGGGCATTCCCGTGCCCACATATGTAAAAACAAGCTGCAGCGCGCCGCAGAAAATTGAAACGCCGGCAGTGAATTTCTCGCAGCCTATGCCGTTGAGAACGCCTGTAAGTATAGTCGACTGGCATATAAGAAAAACGCCGGCAGCCAAAGGCAGCAGGTGTTCTCCGGCCGCCTTTTCCTGAAACAGCAGGTTTCCGAGCATAGGCCCCGTTACGACAAGGAAGGTAAGCACCGGAAGCATCAGAGTTGACGCGGCCTCCATAGCCTTGCGCGTCCTGCGGTTTATCTCGTCCGTTTTTTTCAGCACGTGCGATTCGGCCATGCGCGGGACAAGTACGATATACATAGCGTTTATAAGGAAAAACGGCGTCATCACCATCGGCAGGGCCATACCGAACATCGCCCCGAAGGAGGACATGGCTTCCGCCGCGCCCATGCCAGAGGATATAAGCCTCTGGGGAATCAGTATTGAGTTGGCCGAGGCCATCAGATTCCCTATCAGGCTCGTCAAACCGACGGGGACGGCGATCTTCCATATGCGTTTTGCCATATCCGGCTCCGGCAAGTCCTCAGCGACGCGCCGGGCGAATTTTTTCCTCCATAAAACAGTAATAGCCGAAAAGCTGAAGACCTCGGCGATCAGCATGCCGATAATTATATAGCCGACCGTCTGTCCGCCGCCCGAGGAGGGCAAAAACAGGATCAGCAATATAATAGAGGCGTAGCGTATGAACTGTTCGACGAGCTCGACGATAGAAGGCGGGAGCACGTTCCCGATGCCGTAGAAGGAGCTTTTCTGAATGTTCTCAATGCCTGTGAGCAAAATGCAGGGCACAACCAGCATAAGAGCGAGCTTTGTCCTCTCGTCGCCGAGCAGGGAAGCGGAAATAAAGTCTGAAAAATATAAAACCACAGTTCCGACGGGCAAAAGCAGCCCAAGGAAACGCAGAAGGCTCATTTTCCTCAGCTGAATAAGGGCCCTGTGCCGGTTTAACGCGTGATACTCCGCCGTCAGGCGGGACACGGCGACGTTTATGCCGATCAGGCTCAGGGACATAATGATGGCATATGCCGGCATTACAAGCTGATAAAGGCCCATATTCTCCGCGCCGATAAGCCTGCCTAAGATTATCCGGAATATAAAGCCCATCAGCTGTGAGACAACTCCCACGCCCATCAGCATGATTGTACTGTATACAAGCGAGTTTTTGGAAAACCGCAACGCAATCCCCCCTCTCAAGCAGTTTATTAACCCGTCCTGAAATTTATCCCGGTTTGTCCGATAGTTTTCATGCAAAAACCCCGCGCCTTTTGGCGCGGGGTCCCGGGTTCGGTATATTTTTTGTGATCCGGCTTGCGAGCGTCATGCAAAGCCCTGGTTTTACACGGCGCTTATAATCTCAAGCCAGCCGCTTTAATACTTAATAACCTCGCCGAGCATGGGCTTTTCAGACAGTCCGGCCGCGTTCTGCTCGTCATAGTCGATGTGCATGTTTGAGAACGGCGCGTCCTTCAGTAAGCGAACGAGCACGTTTTCCATAACAATGCAGCGCTCCTTGCCCATGCGTACCTTTACAACGTCCTTATCCTTAAAGCCGTACTTTTCGGCGTCAGCCAGGCACATATGGATATGGCGGTTGGCTACTATCGCGCCCTCCTTCAGGTCAAGCTCGCCCTTCGGCCCGATGAGCTTGATGGGAGCGGAGTCCTTTGTATCGCCCGAGTTGCGAATAGGCGGGTTGATGCCTAGAATGCGGGCGTCCGTAAAGCTCAGCTCAACCTGAACGTCCTTGCGGTGGGGGCCGAGGACGCTGACGCCCTCTATCTTGCCGCGCGGGCCGACAAGCGTTAGCTTCGCGTCATACACCCAAACACTGGGGAGCGTCAGCGGGCGCTTAACCGGCAGGTCGGCTGTACCGAACAGGGCTTTCGCTGCCTCGTCGTTAAGATGGACGTGGCGGCCGGAGCCCTCGATTTCTACAATCATATTTTCAGACATTTTACTTCCTCCGTTTTCTTTATATACTGGAAACATTGTTTTCTAAAGACATATTATACACCCTATATGAAATTCTTCAAGTACTAACCCGAATTTTCTTTACACGGCTTAATACTTATCGTATAATAAAATATTAGTATTCATAACATAAATTGCTGCAATTTATGTTATACGGCCAACGCGGCCGTTGCGGTACATACTTACAAATTCCTTAATTCAACCGGAGGTTAAAATGGATTTTTCGGAAAAGCTCTCCGCCCTGCGCAGGGAGAAAGGCCTCAGCCAGCGCGCGGTCGCCGCGGACCTCAATATATCCCAGGCCCTTTTGAGCCATTATGAAAAAGGAATACGCGAACCGGGGCTGCAGTTTGTCGCGCGCGCCTGCCGATATTTTGACGTTTCGGCCGATTACCTTCTGGGCCTTTGCGATTCACGCGAGTGCGCGTCCCTCGGGGCGGAGGTCGCCAAACTCTTTTCCCGCCTTTCTGAAAACCGCGCGTCTGAAATGCGCGAGATAATAAAGGATCTTTAAAGCCGGCAGTCAGGCGCTGCTTTTGCATCTCAGACCTTTGTTTGCCCTGCCGGAGGCTCGCCGCAAGGCGCGATTACAGCAAGCCTGCCCGCCCCGGGGCCGGAGGCAGAAGAGGCGTTTACCGTCTGAGAGCGCGCTTCATGCGGGATTGCGCCTGCCCGCAAATCGCCAGACAGATAATATACCGCATTTGAGGTTTCACCTATGAGTCTTGACAACATCCGCAACTTTTCAATAATAGCGCACATCGACCACGGCAAATCCACCCTGTCGGACCGGCTTATAGAGCTGTGCGGAGCCGTCGACACGCGGGATATGGAGCAGCAGCTGCTCGACAACATGGAGCTTGAGCGCGAGAGGGGCATAACGATAAAAGCCCGGGCGGTCAGGCTCGACTACCGCGCCAAGGACGGGAAGAACTACGTTCTGAACCTTATCGACACTCCGGGCCATGTCGACTTCAACTATGAGGTAAGCCGCTCGCTCGCCGCGTGCGAGGGGGCCGTCCTGGTCGTCGATGCCGCACAGGGCGTCGAGGCGCAGACGCTTGCCAACACCTGGCTCGCCATAGAGCACGATTTGGAGGTCCTCCCCGTAATCAACAAGATAGACCTCCCGGCCGCCGACCCGGAGCGCGTAAAGCGCGAGGTGGAGGACGTAATCGGCATCCCGGCGCTTAATTCGCCTGAAATCTCAGCCAAGCTGGGCATAAACGTCGAAGCCGTGCCCGAGATGATCATAAAAAACGTCCCCGCGCCGCGCGGCAACCCGGACGCGCCGCTGCGCGCGCTTATATTCGACAGCCAGTACGACAGCTATAAGGGCGTAATAGTGTTTGTGCGCGTTTTTGACGGCCGCATACGGCCCGACGACGAGATAAAAATGATGAATTCCAAAGCCGTATACAGGGTCGTTGAGGCGGGCTATCTCCGCCCCATCGGCATGGAGCCGTGCAAAGACGGGCTTAGGGCGGGCGAAGTGGGCTATTTTACGGCTTCCATTAAAAACGTGCACGACACGCAGGTCGGCGACACGGTTACAGGGGCCGAAAACCCCGCTTCCTCCCCTCTTCCCGGCTACCGGAAGGTCCAGCCCATGGTGTTCTCCGGCGTTTACCCGGCCAACGGCGCCAAGTACCCCGACCTGCGCGACGCGCTCGAAAAGCTGCGCCTGAACGACGCGTCCCTGACCTTCGAGCCTGAAAGCAGCAGCTCGCTGGGCTTCGGCTTCCGCTGCGGCTTTTTGGGGCTTTTGCACATGGAGGTTATACAGGAGCGCTTAGAGCGCGAATTCAACCTTGACCTCATCACCACCGCCCCGAGCGTCATATATGAAATAAAAAAGACCAACGGCCAGACGATAAGGATAGACAACCCGCTCAATTACCCGAACCCGACCGAGATAGAAAAAGCGCTTGAGCCCTATGTATCGGCTAGCATCATAACTCCCTCCGAATTCGTCGGCTCAATTATGGAGCTTTGCCAGGAGCGCCGGGGCGAATACAGGGACATGAAATATCTTGACACGGACAGGGTCGAGCTGCACTACGAGCTGCCGCTCG
>JBMNQI010000043.1:0-20684 GCA_050944055.1 Oscillospiraceae bacterium
GAGGCGTCGACGATGTAAGGCACGTTGAATTTTTTGCAGAGCTTTCCGGCCTCGTACACAGGCTGGATATAGCCGAATACGTTTGACACATGGTTCATTATGACAGCTTTCACGTTACCGCTCCTAAGCTCCATGTCAAGCTCGGCAAGGCACAGGTCCGGGCGATACAGAGTGCGCCCGATCACGGACGTCCTTGTTCCTATCGCCCTAAGAGGCCGCGTGACGCTGTTGTGCTCGTAACCGGATATTACAACCCTGTCCCCCCTCGAGCACAGAGATTTTATTGCTATGTTGAGCCCATGAGTCGCGTTCATCGTAAGTATGACGTTTGACGGGTCCTTGACCGCAAACAGCTCCGAAGCCAGACATCGGCATTTAAAAACCTCGTCGGCCGCTTTCATGGCCGCGCCGTATCCCCCGCGCCCCACCGAAGCGTAATTGTTTATCGCCTTTTTTACCGCGCGCCCTACTGCTTTCGGCTTAACCAGCGTCGTAGCGGCGCTGTCCAGATATATCATTATCAGCCACCCCTATTCAGTACTCGTATTCACCGCGTTTGAGAGGTTATTTTAATTTGCGCCGGTTTATTGTATAAAAGCAAGCTCTTTCATATCGACACCTCTTCAAAACGTCCGTCTTCTGTCGACTGGAAGATTTTTTGCGGCGGAACAGATATGCGGCGCAGGAGCTCGGCGGCGTTTTGCGCGTGTTTCTGCGGAACGCGCAGGCTGTGGCTGCACCCGGCTTCCTTAACGCCTATCGGGCTTCTCACTATGCTGGCGCGGATTCCCGCCCCTTTGAGAGCCTTTGCGCCCCGCTGAGCATACGTCAGAGAGCGGAACACAAAGAGATAATCCATGCTGATTCCCCCGGCTGTATTTTTGGCACTACACCATGTTATGCCAAAACGCTCTTACCCGTACTTGCGCGGCGACGGAGGTTATGATATTATTCCGTATAAACAACTAACCCAAAGGGGGGCTGTTTTTGAAGCATAAAAACCGGCTGCCGCGTTTGGCCGCCTCTGCCGCGGCTATATTACTCATGTGCCTTGTCGCCCCCGTTTCCCAATACCTAAGCTTTACTCCGATGCCTCTGTCTCTGGGGACGCTGGTTGCCTACCTTGCTGCAGCTCTGGCAGGCCCCCTCTGGGGCTGCGTCTCGGTTCTCCTCTATATACTTCTCGGCCTTGCAGGGCTTCACGTTTTCCCCGCTTACCAGAGCGGGTTTCACGTATTGGCGGGGCCAATCGGAGGCTATGTTTTCGGCCTGCTGCCGCTTGTGTATATTACGGGGCTTATAATAGACAAAAAGCAGATGGCCTTCCTGCGCTATTTTCCCGCAATGCTCGCGGGCGCCGTCTCTTATTATCTCGTCGGCGCGCTCTGGCTCGCTTCCGTAATGAAGCTCGGTTTCCGGCTCGGCTTTGAGCTCGGCGTCAGGCCGTTTCTGCTGTTTGAGCTTGTAAAAATCGCGGTCGCAGGAATCGTCGGTTACTTGCTCAGGTCTAACATCAGGCCGCTGCTTATAAGAAAATAGTGCCGGCCGCTGTTGCCGTCCGGTCTATTAAGCAAAAGCGCCCGGCTCTCATGGCCGGACGCTTTTTTATAGATTCAGTTTGAAGACGCAGAGCGTCGTGCAGAAGGCCGGCGAACTGCCGCCGTCTATAGACGCCTGTTATATGTCCAGAGCCGCATAGCAGGCGGTTCTTGTCGCCTGGCAGACGTTAGCGGGTTTTATGCAGTCGCCGACCTCGAAGTATTCGGGTGCGAGGCTGTAAAGCGAGTCGCACAGCTGCCTCTGCGAACGCATGCCGACGGCCAGTATGACGCTCCGGGCCTCGACTTTTTGCTCTTCGCCGTCTTTAACGACCATAATTCCGTCGGGCAGTATCTGCGTACACTTAGCGCCGACAAGCTTGGTGATCCCTCTCATATTCAGCTCGAAAGCGGGTTTGAGAATATTATTTGCATCGGAGTACAGCTTATCGGTCATCTCTACGATTGTCACCTTTTTGCCGGCTTTATACAGGGAGATGGCCGTCTCGCAGCCGACCATGTTCCCGCCGATTATGACCACGCTCTGCCCGAGCTTTTCCCAGGACTCGTGCGCGGTTATGCAGGTGAAGACGTTGTCCCCATCGACGCCGCTGATTGCGGGCACAATCGGCATGGAGCCGCAGGCGTTTATAATAACATCCGGGTTTTCGGCCGCGACCAGCTCGGCTGTCGCCTCCGTGTTCAAACGCACGTCGACGCCGCTTTTTTCAATCTGCGCGACAAAATAATTCTTAAGCCTGTTGAGCAGATACTTTACGCTGTCCCCGTCCGTCAGCTTAAGAAGGCCGCCGAGCGCGCCGGATTTTTCAAACAGCGTTACCCTGTGCCCGCATTCGCTGGCTGTCAGCGCCGCCTGCATGCCGGCCGGCCCGCCGCCCACAACGACCACCTTCTTCGGGCGCTCCGCGCGCACAGGCTTTTTTATGCGGTGTTCCCTTCCTGCGCGCGGGTTTACGTCGCAGCCGAAAAAGTGGTTGCCGTGCATCGTCTCAAGGCAGTTATAGCAGCCGATACATGGCCTTATATCCTCTGGGCGCCCCGCGCGGGCCTTTTTCGGGAACTCCGGGTCGGCGATAAGCGCTCTTGCAACCGAGACAAAGTCGGCTGTGCCGTCTTTTATAACCTGCTCCGCCATTTCGGGGTCGGAAATGTTTCCGACTACCGCGACGGCGGTTATTATGCGCTTTTTCAGCGGAGCGGCAAGATGCAGGTTTGTTCCGCGCTTGTTCAGGTAGCTCGGGAAGGTGTGAGTCGCGGCCTCGCCACTGTTGTGGGCTATCCCCGAGGATACGTTTACGATATCAATCATACCCTCAAGCCTGCCGAGGTACGTGACGAGCTCCTCAAAGCCCTCCGGGTCCTCGTTCGGGTCTATGCCGCTTATGCGGTATTCGATAATGAAGTCTTTCCCGACTGCCTCGCGAAGAGCCGATACAAGCTCGACGCCGAAGCGGCAGCGGTTGTCGAGGCTTCCTCCGTATTCGTCGGTGCGGCGGTTGAACGCGGGGGAAAAGAACTGGTTGAGCAGCCAGCCGTGGCCGCCGTGGAGCATCACCATGTCAAACCCGGCGTTTTTAAGGCGGAGAGCGCAGTCTACGAACATTCCGATTGTCTGTTTGATTTTATCACGCGACATTTCCTTTACGATGACGCCGTCGTCCCTCTGTACGGCGGAAGGGCCGTAATACGTGCGCCCGGGCACGCCGTGTATATTCATGCCGCTGTGATTGATCTGGACGCCGACATGCGCGCCGTGCTGTTTGACGGCGCTCGCAAACTCGGCCAGGGCGGCGTCTCCCTGAGGCCGCTTATGCAGGTTGAAGTACAGGCCGAATTCCTCCATCTCGTCCGTACCGGTCATGACCTCTGTGTGCCCCAGGATGACCGAGGCGACGCCGCCCCCAGCCTTCTCGCCGAACATCTCCACCGAGTAATCGAATATGTAGTTTTCCGGTGAAAACGTCCATATGCCGAGAGGGGCGCCGAGAAGGCGGTTTTTAAAATACTTGCCGTTTACGATTGCGGGTTTGAACAAATTTGGGTATTTTAGCTCCATTGTTATTCCTTTCTTACTTGTCTAACAGTCTGGTATCGTATGTATAACCGAAGTTGGTTACAGCGAATATCGGCTGGAGGAATTCGTAAGGCGCCTTTACTTCGTTGTTTAAGATTTTATTCGCCATCAAAACAACAGCGTCCCACATTGTTTCACCGTCGAGTATTGTGCCTCTGAACGCCGTCGGTTCCGTATAATCGAGAGACAGTATGTTCCTTGTGTTGTTGTCCTCGCCCGCGGCGAAGATCCCGAATTCGTCAATATTAAGCCCGGCGTTAATCTGGCTTAATAGGTAGTTATTGACGCCGATTGAAGCGCCGATATCAAAGTCGATGAATACGCGTGTGTCGGGGAAGCTGGTCATGGCCTCCTGGGCGGCCGTAAATCCCGCGTCGGTTCCCATGCACTGTTCGTGCAGGTAGCCAAGATTCATCTGCGGGTCCTGTTCGACATAGTCCAGATATGACTGCTTTTTTACAAGGTTGGCGCTGTTTGCGGAAGTGGCCAGAACGGCTACTCTCACCTCCTGGTCCGGATAGACCTTGTCTATCCATGCACCGGCCATTTCGGACTGCTGCCACGCAGATTCATAAACGTCGAGCCGGACAACGCAGGTGTAATCGGCCGGCTCACCGTAGAGCAGGACGGATACGCCGGCCTCTTGCGCCTTCATTATAGGGTCTTTTACTACTATCGAGTCGGTAGCGATTATGATTAAAAGAGAGTAGCCCATCTCAACGCAGTTATCTATCTGATTTATCTGCGTCATCTGGTTATCCTCGCCGAAGAAGGTGTCAACCGTATAGCCGAGCGGCGTAAGCTCGGCTGTTATGCCTTCGCTTAATGCCTGAGTAAAGAAGTTGTTGCCTACAGCCAAATACGCAACCATGACTTCCATACCCGCTTTGAGTTTTTCCTGTATGTACTCGTTGGGCTTTGTTTTTGTAAGGTCAAGAGCGTTTTCGGCCTGTGCGGGTTCTTCCTCTGCGGGAGCTTTTGCCGCGGCCTCTTCCGCCGGCGGGGCCTGTGTCGCCTCCGCCTGCGCATTATCCTTGCCGCAGGCCGCCAGGGAACAGACGCTGAATACCATGAGCAGTGCGATAAGCATGGAAATGGTTTTTTTCATTAATCCTACCTCCCTGTTTTTTGCATTTTAGTGCATATACATGATAACACAGATAGAGGTTTTTGGTAATTATATATGAGAAACACGGTAATAACTTTTAGTTATTACCGTGTTTTCTAATCAGTTTTCGGCCAGATATTTCCTGATGGAATTGTTATATATGTGTATCATCGAGTTGTTATTATTGACTTTCCATATCGCGCTTATATAAAAAGGCATCTCGCAGCCCGGGACGTCGAATACCTTATAAGCCTCTCCCGGCGGCTGAATAATGTCTTTCTCATAAAGCCCCACGTTTCTGTCGTCAAAAAGCATCTGCATGAATTCCTCATGTATTGAAGGCAGCCTTGCCGGAATCCTCATTTTTGCCTTTTTTGCAGCTTCCCTCTGTACGTTTCCGCCGCAGTCCAGAATATGTGCCAGAAAGATCAGGTTATAGCCCTCAAGATCCTCTATGGAGGGGGATTCCAGCTTTGCCAGCCGGTGGTCCTTGTGGACGCAAAACTGCAGCCTGGTTTCCCAGATATGCTGGAAGGCTATGTTGTTGTCAAAAAGGTCGCCTGGTATCTCGAACGAGCGTATAAGCGCGATATCGAGCTTATTGCCGAAAAACTGGCTCATAAGAGCTTTATAGTCATATGTCACGGTCAGAGAGAAGATTCCGGGATAATGCTCTCCGAAAAACTTGTGGAAATTCTGAAGTATGTTCAAATGGAATACCGCATAGCCCACGCTGATTTTTGGATCGCGCTCCCCGGCCTTAATAACGGCGTCCTCAAGCTCCGCGACCGCGCGGAAGACTTTGTCCGCGCCCTCCAGCAAAACGCGTCCCGCCTCAGTCAGCGTTACGCTGTGCGTGTCCCTCTCCAGAAGGCGGACGCCCAGCTCCTCTTCAAGCGACGATATCTGTTTGCTCAGGGCCGGCTGCGAAAAATTCAGGTACTCTGCCGCCCGCGCAAAGCTGCGTTTTTCCGCAACAACTGTGAAGGAATAGAGCTTGTGAAGATTCATATTTTCCTCTGCATCAGGGCGTTTTTTCTATCAGAGCCACCGCCTGGGCCGCCACGCCCTCTCCTTTTCCCGTGAAGCCCAGGCCCTCCTCGGTCGTCGCCTTTACGCTTACATTTTCAACAGATATTCCGGCGGCGCGCGCGATATTTTCGCGCATACGGCTTATATACGGAACCAGCTTTGGTTTTTGCGCAATTACCGTCGAGTCTATATTGAGGATTTTATAACCCGCGCCGCTGAGAAGCTCCGCTGTTTTTTTTAACAGAATGAGGCTCGATATGTCCTTATACCGCATGTCCGCGTCGTCAAAATGGCTTCCTATATCGCCCAGGGCCGCGGCGCCCAGAAGCGCGTCAATAATGGCGTGTATAAGCGCATCGGCGTCCGAATGGCCGGCAAGCCCCGCATCGTATGGTATTGTTACGCCGCCGAGCACCAGAGCCCGCCCCGGCGCGAGCCTGTGAACGTCATATCCCTGGCCTATCCGCATTCCCCGCGCCTCCTGAGTACGGCCTCCGCCAGCCTGAGGTCTATAGGAGTGGTTATTTTGAAATTCTCCGCCGAGCCCGGCGCCACGCTCACCCTCATGCCGAGGGCCTGCACGGCCGAGCTGTCGTCCGGCATATCCTCGCCGTTTTCAACCGCCCTGTATGTAGCGACCCTGATAAGCTCCGCCTGGAAAACCTGAGGCGTCTGTATCCTGTATATGCCTTCGCGGCTGAGTGAGCCTGAGATTACTCCGTTCTCCACGGTTTTTATGGTATCCAAAACCGGTATGGCGGGCACCGCCGAATTAGTGCGCCGCGCCATCTGGACAACGCCGGAAACAAGCTCCGCCGTTACGAGCGGGCGCGCGCCGTCGTGAATGGCGATAAGCTCCGCGTTTTTATCCGCCGCGCAGATGCCCTGCCAGGCTGAGCGCATACGCGTCTCGCCGCCCGCTATGACGCTTTTGCATTTTTTTATGCCATAGGACGCGCAGTATCCGGCCATTTCGGCTATTCGGTCCTTCCGGGTAACAAGAATGATCTCAGTAATGTCGGGGCATTTATCGAGAGCCTCAAGGCCCCAAATGAACGCGGGGCGTCCGCAAAGCACAGCCGTAAGCTTATCGTCGCCCTCCATACGAACAGAACTGCCCGCGGCGAGAACCACCGCGGAGCAGAAATATTTCCGACGTTTTAACTTAGAAAAAAATGGCATCTACCGTCACCTCAGGCAAGGACAGCGTTGATTCTTTCCTCGACTTCCTCAAAGCTGCAGCCCTGAGAAAGCACAATTTCCGAGATTAGTATCTGTTTAGCCGAGTGGAGCATTTTGCGCTCCCCTGTGGAAAGTCCCTTCTCCCCGTCTCTGGCCATGAGCCCTTTGATTACGCGCGCAACCTCGATCAGGTCGCCGCTTTTGATCCTGATCATATTCTCACGGTAGCGCCTGTTCCAATTCTGGGTCATATCTACCTCGATATCGGCCATGGAATTGATAATTTCCTCAGCCTCGTCCGGGCATACGACGCTGCGCACGCCGATATCCTCGCAGTTGTCCGTCGGGATCATGACCGTCATATTGCCGACCTGCAGTTTCAGAACATAGTATGTCCTGTTGACGCCATTCATCCTTTTTTCAACTATGCTGTCAATCACACCCGCTCCGTGCATCGGATGAACAATCTTGTCGCCAACTGAATACATCTTCCGTCCTCTCTTCCGGTAACCATTAACACTGCTGTAATTAATGAAGCCAAAATTTTTTTAAATTCCATCTTGACAATTTACAATCTTTATTATATATTATCATTTTCATTTTTGCAAGTGAAATTTTAGGCTTCCCGGAATCGGCGGAAATAAACTCATTTATTTGGCGGTTCCTGTCACATAGTTCTCATCCAGCTCTGATCTTCGGGGTCATTTCGGAATTTTAATAGGCGCCTTGTGTCTTCCTTATCGATTACGCCGCGCAGAACGGCGACCTCAAGCAGCGCGTCGTAATTGGAGAGCGAGACATTTTTTATTCCGGCCTTTTCAAGGTTTATCAGGCCTTTTTTCATGCCGTATGTGAATATGGACGCTATGCCGAGGACTTCTGCTCCGGCCTCCCGGAGGACCTGCGCCGTTTCAATCGCCGAAGAGGCGGTGGATATGAGATCCTCCACCACGACGGCCTTCTGCCCCGGCAGGATACGGCCCTCGATGCGGTTATTGCGCCCGTGATCCTTGGCGCTTCCCCGCACGTAACCCATAGGAAGGCCCAGGCGCTCCGCCGCCAGCGCGGCGTGGCCTATGCCGGCCGTGCTTGTGCCGGCTAAAAATTCGCAGTTTGGATAATTTGTTTTTATCATCTCCGCCAGCGCATATTCTACCTCCCTCCTCTCGCTTACGGTGGAGAGTATAATGCGGTTGTCGCAGTATATGGGCGATTTTATCCCGCTCGCCCAGGTAAAAGGCTCGTTCGGGCGGAGAAATACGGCTCCAATATCAAGCAAAATCTCCGCGATTCGTTTTTCCGTATTTATCATTTGTTTTACTCCTGTCCAATGAATTCAGCGGCAATTTTCCTGTAGGCCGACTCCGGGTCCTCAGCGGCGGTTATAGGCCGCCCCACCACTATATAGTCGCTGCCGAGTTTCCGCGCTTCTTCCGGCGTCGTCACCCTCTTTTGATCGTCGGCGCCCGAAGCGTATCGTATGCCGGGCGTAACAGTCAGAAAATCAGGTTTGCACGCCCGCTTAACCAGGGAGGCTTCAAGCGGCGAGCACACGACGCCGTCGAGCCCGCAGCCGAGC
This sequence comes from Oscillospiraceae bacterium, assembly GCA_050944055.1. GTDB lineage: Bacteria > Bacillota > Clostridia > Oscillospirales > Oscillospiraceae > JBMNQI01. The sequence goes on from JBMNQI010000043.1 coordinate 8,535, forward strand.
GCGTTTCTCGCGTAATGCGCCACCACATCTTCCATCTTCAGGTCTATGAGAAGCTCTCGGTTCATAAGCTCCTGAGAGGTGCTTGTAAGCTGAGTGACCGCAACAAGCAGCGGCCTTTCGCCATTTGAGCCCGCTTCCAGGCCTTCCAGAGCGGCGCGCATCATAATAGAGCCGCCGCCCGCGTGCAGATTTGTCATATCCGCGCCCAAACGCGCCAGGTTCCGCATCGTCCTTTCAACCGTGTTGGGTATATCGTGCAGCTTCAGGTCGAGGAAAACCCTGTGCCCCATATACTTTAGCCGGCGCACGATATCAGGCCCTTCCGCGTAGAAAAGCTCCATGCCTATTTTAAGGAAAAGCCTCTCTTCCCCGATTTTTTCAAGAAATAAAAAAGTCTCCTCCGCGCTTTGAAAGTCGCAGGCGATTATTACTTCACGCTTCTTCATGCGCCCTCCCTATATAATTACTTATGCAGTCGATGCCGTATTCATCCAGTTTCTCAGACAGGCCGGCGATAATATTCCTGCACGCGAAAGGGTCGACAAGGTTCTGCGCCCCCACCTGCACAGCGCTTGCCCCCGCGGCGAGAAATTCAAGCGCGTCGTCGGCGCATGCAATGCCGCCGGCGCCGATTATCGGTATGCCGACCGCCTTATAGACCTCCCATACCATGCGCAAAGCGACAGGCTTTACGGCGGGGCCCGAAAAGCCGGCTGCTCCCGTCGAAACTATCGGCCTGCCGGTTCGCGGCTCTATGCGCATGCCCAAAAGCGTGTTTATAAGCGTCAGCCCGTCCGCCCCCGAGGCCTCGCAGGCGCGGGCTATCGCGGCTATATCGGTCACATTGGGAGTAAGCTTCATAAACACGGGCTTTTTTACCGACTTTTTGACCGCGGCGCAGACCTGCGCCGCGGCTTTCGGGTCGGTCCCGAAGGCCATACCGCCGTGCTTCACGTTCGGGCAGCTTATATTGATTTCAAGTATTCCGATCTCATCGCAGGCGTCGAATTTCTTTGCGACCTCCACGTACTCCTCAACAGAGAAGCCCGATATATTGGCTATCGCCGGTTTATGGAAGACCTCCCGGAGCCTGGGCAGCTCCTGGTTTATGACGGCGTCGACGCCCGGGTTCTGGAGCCCTATCGCGTTGAGCATGCCGCTTGAGCATTCGGCTATGCGCGGGGTCGGGTTGCCGAAGCGGGGCTCCAGCGTAGTGCCCTTGAGGCTGATGCTGCCCAAGATGTCGAGGTCGTAGAATTTCGCGAACTCATAGCCGAAGCCGAAGGTGCCGGAGGCGGGGATTACGGGATTATCCAGCTCCAAACCCGCTAAACTAGTCTTAAGCTTCATCAAAAAGCACCTCCCCCGAATCCAGTACAGGCCCTTCGACGCAGATCCTCTTGCCGCCCGTCAGGGTTTTGCATGTGCAGCCCATGCAGGCGCCGAAGCCGCAGCCCATACGCTCCTCGAAGCTGAGCTGGCCCCTCGCTCCCATATCGTATACGGCCCGCAGCATCGGCAGCGGCCCGCAGGCGCAGTAATAATCATAGCTTTCTTCCCGCAGCGCGTCGGTGACAAAGCCCTCAATGCCTGCGCTCCCGTCCAGCGTCGCTATTACGGTTCGTATTCCGAGAGCGCAGAATTCGTCCTTCAGGAATATTTCCGCCCCGGTGTTGAAGCCGAGGACGGCAAACGGCTTCTTACCCTCGGCTATAAGGCGTTTAGCCAGGCCGTAGAGTGGGGGCACGCCCGCCCCTCCTCCGACAAGAGCAGCTTTTTCGGGGCATTTGGACGTGTCGAAGCCGTTTCCAAGTCCGCAGAGCAGGTCGAGCTTTTGCCCCGGTTTCATCCGTGACATAAGCTTCGTGCCCTCCCCGACAACTTTATATATGATTGTCAGGTTATTTCTGTCCCAGTCGCACACGCTTATCGGGCGGCGCAGGAAGAGGCCGTCTATCTTAATATTTACAAACTGGCCCGGCCGCGTTATTTCCGACGTGTCGCCGGAAAGGCTCATCCTGAACACGGACGGGGCAATCGGGTTGTTCGATATAATCTCATAGTAAGCCTGCGTCATTATATACCTTCTCCCCGTTTAAAAAGGTCGCTACTACCCTGCCTTTTACCTTCCAGCCCTCAAACGGCGTGCTCCGCCCCTTGCTTAAAAACTTGGAGCTGCCAATTACCCACTCCAAATTCGGATCAATAAGCGCAAGGTCGGCCGAGACGCCTCTTTTTATACCGTACGGCAGGGCAAGTACAGACGCCGGGCCGGTCGTCAGCAGTTCCAGAAGCCTTGTCATAGGCAGCTTGCCCGTAAGCACAAGTTTGGTGTGTAAAACCGCGAAAGCCGTCTCCAGGCCGATTACGCCGTTTGCACCGGCGGCCTTTTCCTCCAAGCTGTGCGGCGCATGGTCGGTCGCTACAGCGTCCGCCGTGCCGTCGATAAGAGCCTCGACGGCGGCCTGCATGTCTTCGCGGGAGCGAAGCGGCGGGTTCATGACATAGCGCCCGTCTAAGAAATCTATATCCTCCTTGCACAAAAGGGCGTGGTGAGGCGTCACTTCGCAGGTTACGCTCAGCCCTTCATCTTTCGCCCGCCTGACGGCATTGAAGCTCTCCAGAGTCGAAGCGTGACAGATATGGAGAGGGCATGAGGTCTCGGCCGAGAGTCTTATGTCTCTTTGCACCTCGAAATACTCTTTTTCACGGTCGTCTTCCCTGCTCTCGTCTTCGCAGTGCGATGCTATCATCAAGCCTTCCGCGGCGGCGGTTTCCATTGCCTCGCGCATCAGGCTCTCGCTTTGGACGCCGCGCCCGTCGTCCGAGTAGCCGCAGACGAGGTTGGACATTGCCTTCATATCGGCGAGCTTCTCGCCCCTCTGCCCTAGTGTTATTGCGCCGTACGGAAAAACGCGTATTCGGGCGTCGCGCTTAATTATTTGCTTTTCAGCCTCCAGCGCCTCCAGGCTGTCCGGCACGGGGCTCAGGTTCGGCATGGCGCAGACAGTCGTATAGCCGCCCGCCGCGGCAGCGTATGTCCCCGAGGCGATTGTCTCCTTATGTTCGTACCCGGGCTCGCGCAGGTGGACGTGCAGGTCTATAAACCCCGGGGAGAGTATAAGCCCCCCAGCGTCTATGACGCTTCCCCATCTCTCAAGCCCGGTGCCGATTGCGGCGATAACGCCCTTGTTTACGATTACGTCGGTTTTTTTAAGCGCCCCGTCCACATAGACGAGGGCGTTTTTTATTGTGAAGCCGCTCATTTATATCTCTCCTATATCTCTCCCAAAGCGCGGCATATGGCGGCCATACGCACGAAAACGCCGTTTTGCATTTGCTTGAATATGCGAGAGCGGCTGCATTCGACAACCTCGTCGGCGATCTCCACATTGCGGTTAAACGGCGCCGGGTGCATGATAATCGCGCCGGGGCGCATCCATTCAAGCTTCTCCATAGTGAGGCCGAACCGGTCGTGGTACTGCTTAGTCGTCATCTTCATTCCGGAGGCAAGCCGCTCATGCTGTATGCGAAGAAGAATGACTACGTCGCTTGAGCGCACGGCCTCCTCAAACGGGCGGTAATTGAAGCCCTGCTCCATGAACTCCTCGGGGCCGGAGGTGCAGACCCTGGCGCCCAGCCTCTGGAGCACCTCATAGTCGGTGTGGGCGACTCTTGAGTGGTATATATCCCCGATAATGGCGACGCGCAGGCCTTTAAAACTCCCGAACTCCTGCCTGATAGTCAGAAGATCGAGAAGCGACTGCGTCGGGTGGTTGCCCGTCCCGTCGCCGCCGTTTATGATCTTTGCTTTTACATGGCCAAGCAGCTGCCGGTAGTACTCGTTCTGTGAGTGGCGGATTACGATGAGGTCGACGCCGAAGCTGTCGAACGTCTTTACCGTGTCGTAAAAGCTCTCGCCCTTGTTGAGCGAGGATAAGTCCGGGTTAAAAGAAACGACCCGCATGCCCAGCTTCTCTTCGGCGACATTGAAGCTGTACTGGGTGCGGGTCGACGGTTCAAAAAACAGATTGGCAGCAATACGGTCCTTAAGCGTCGTATCTGTTGCCCCGTCATGGAACGCCTGAGCCCTGTCCAGTATGCTTATTATCTCCGAAACCGAAAGACTCTTCAGCTCTAACAGGTTGCCGTCATTCATCAGCGCGCCTCCAGACAAATTTTTTCTAGTATAAGACAACGGCCGGCATATTGCAAGAGTTTTTTGAGTTAATAGTCATATTCTTTTCATATGGCGTCCGGCCGTGTTTGCCATCAGGCGTTTGGTGCCCACGCTGTCGAAGGCGACCTCCAGAAGCGCGTCGTTTCCCATCTTCTGCACCGATATTACCATACCGCGGCCGAAGGCCGTGTGCTCCACTATCTCGCCCTTTTTAAACTCCTGGGCCGGGGCGGGAGAAAGCGGTTTTAGCTGCTTCGGCCTTTTCTCGGTCCTTTCTTCAAACCGTCTCGCCGTCGAGGGCGCCGGCCTGCCCGTATAAAGCACCTGCCCGGAGCGGTCAAGCTGCTCCGCAGGTATCTCCTCAATAAACCGTGACGGGCGGTTTGACGCGGTGCGCCCGAACAGCATTCTCTGACTGGCGCATGTGAGCGTGAGCTCGTTTTTTGCGCGCGTAATGGCGACGTAGCAAAGCCGCCGCTCTTCCTCCATATCCTCTGCGCTCCCGATTGACCGCAGTCCCGGAAATATTCCGTCCTCCATGCCCACGATGAACACGCTGGGGAATTCAAGGCCCTTGGCGCTGTGTATCGTCATCATCACGGCGGCGTCCGCGCCCGCGTCGTAGTTGTCAATATCCGAATACAGCGCGACCTCGTCCAGAAAGCCGGCGAGGGAGCCGTCGGTTTCGTTTTCGCAGTAGGCGACTATGCTGGAGCGGAGCTCGCGAACGTTTTCGGACCGCGTGCGGCTCTCGATATCGTCCTTGCTCTCCAGCATGCGCAGATAGCCCGTCTTCTCAGCGACGAGATCATAAAACTCCGGCAGCGGCATTTCGCCTTTCGCGTCATCGAGGCTGTCAATCAGCTTCGCGAACTCACCAAGCCGCGCTGCGGCGCGGGCCAGTTCCGGATAATTCTTCGCTTCGGAAACTACGCTGAAGATCGGTTTCCCCTGTTCGGCCGCGATTCTTTCGGCTAGGTTCAGCGTCACGTCTCCGATGTTCCGCGCGGGGTTGTTTATGATGCGCTTTAAGCGCACGTCGTCCGCGCGGTTATTTATTAGGCAGAGATAGGCCAGCATATCCTTGACCTCGGCCCGGTCGTAAAAGCGCGTGCCGCCCACTATCCTGTACGGTATGCCGCTGCGCTTGAAGGCGTATTCAAGCTGGTTTGACTGCGCGTTAATTCTGTAAAGTACCGCAAAGTCCGACCAGCGCCGTGTTTTTGCGTAGCCCCTTAGTATCTGTGTGGCGACGTACTGCGCTTCCTCGTTCTCGTTCATCGCCGTATACAACGAGATGCGCGAGCCCTCCGGGTTGTCTGTCCAGAGCTGTTTGCCCTTTCTGCCCTCGTTGTTTTTTATCACTGCGTTTGCGGCTGTGAGTATGTGCTTGGTCGACCTGTAATTCTGTTCGAGCTTTATGACCGCCGCGTCCTTATACTCGTCCTCAAAACTCAGTATATTCTCAATCGTCGCGCCGCGGAAACGATATATGCTCTGATCGTCGTCTCCCACGACGCAGATATTCCTATAACCTCCCGCGAGCAGGCGCGTCAGCAGGTATTGGAGGTTGTTCGTATCCTGGTATTCGTCTACAAGCACGTATCGGAATTTGCGCTGGTAGTATTCCCGAACGTCCGCAAATTCCTCAAGCAGCGTAACCGTATGAGATATCATATCGTCAAAATCGAGAGCGTTGTACTCGCGAAGCCTGCGCTGGTATTCGGCGTAGCACCGGCCTATGCATGCCATCCGGCGGTCGCCCCGCTTTTCCGCGTCGTTAATTACGTCGTCCGGCGTCTGCCGGGCGTCCTTGGCCTTTGAAATAACGCTCAGCACCGCCTTCGGGGCGTAGACCTTGTCGTCGAGGTTCAGCGCCGACACGACGTCCTTCATTACGCGCCTTGAATCGTCCGTATCATATACCGTGAAGGAGCGGTCGAAGCCGAGCCTGTCTATATCGCGGCGGAGTATCCTCGCGCAGGCCGAGTGGAAGGTCGAGGCCCACACGTCCTCGGCCTCGGGCCCCAGCATTGCGCTAAGGCGCGACTTAAGCTCGTTCGCCGCCTTGTTTGTGAAGGTAATAGCTATTATCGACCACGGCGGCGCGGGGTCGACGGCGCACAGTGCCTGAGCCCTGTCTTTCAGTACGGGGTCACGCGCCGCCGCGTATTCCTCGACGATTCTCAGTTCGTCGTCTCCTATGAAGGCCGGGACCTCCTCGCTGTCGCTGCCGCGCCCGTACTTTATGATGTTGGCTATGCGGTTAATAAGCACAGTCGTCTTCCCGCTGCCCGCTCCCGCCAGCAGCAGAAGAGGACCCTCGGTTTTCATGACGGCCATACGCTGCATCGGGTTTAAGCCGGAAAATTCGGCCTCAATTACCTCGCGCCGCGCCTTAATAAAACGTCTTTTTTCTTCTTCGGTCATTTATTGCTTCCTTTTGTTTATTCAGCCTTATTTGAATAATTATACCGCCTGCGGGCAGAAAAGGCAAATAGTCATTTTCCCGCCATTCGCTATTGAATTCCACCGTTTTTCGTGCTATAATTCAAATGCTGCGGCCGGAAAGCAGCCGCAGTACTAATTAAAATAGAACAACATGTGTTTCGCGCGACGCGCCGGTATCTTCTGATACCGAGGGAATCGGATGAAATTTCCGAACTATCCCAGTAACCGTGAAGCTGACGAAAGGGCATTGTGCCACTGTCTTTATGATGGGAAGGCGCCCCGTTAGGATGAAGCAAAGTCGGTAGACCTGTCTCACATGGACGTCTCCTGGGGTTGAGAGTTTCCGTCTGTTTTTGTCTTCTTATGCAGATTGATGCCCGGCCTCAGGCCGGGCGTTTTTATTGTTCAGTAAGAGGAAAGAAGGTTTTATAATGAGAAAACTGCTTTCACTGCTGCTGGCATTGCTTATGCCGGCGCTCTTCCTCTGCGGCTGCGGTACTGGCGATACCAAAGATGCTAACAATCCCGCCGGTTTGTCGGGCGGGCAGGCGGGCGGGTTAACCATAACGGACATGACGGGCAGAACAGTCGAGCTCTCCGGCCCCGCCGGGCGCATTGTCGCGCTGATGCCTGCTGACTGTGAGATACTCTGCGCGCTCGGCGCGGGCGGCTTAATCGTCGGGCGCGGAGAATACTGCCAGTATCCTGAGGAACTGCTCGGTATACCCGAGGTTGCCTCCGGCGGAGAGACGAACATCGAGCAGATAATCGCGCTTGAGCCCGACGTCGTGGTGATGAGCAAAATGGCGCAGACCGTCGAGCATGTGGCGGCGTTGGAAAAAGCCGGCATAAGATGCGTGGTCAGCGACGCTCAGGATATTGAGGGTGTATACTCGGCGATAACTATGCTCGGCGAGCTGACAGGGAAGGCTTCCCGCGCAGAGTCGCTTGTCGCCGATATGCGCTCGTCATTTGACGCCATTATCTCCAAATCTGATTCTAGCGGCACAAAAACGGTTTATTTTGAGGTATCGCCGCTTGAATGGGGGCTTTGGACCGCCGGGAGAGGGACGTTTATGGACGAGATTGCCAGTCTTCTCGGCGTCCAAAACGCGTTTTCCGACGTCGAGGGCTGGGCCGAGATATCAGAGGAACAGGTGATTGAGCGGGACCCGGATTACATCGTGACAGTCGCCATGTACCTCGGCGAGGGCGAGACGCCGGTGGAGGAGATCATGGGCCGCGAGGGCTGGCAGAACCTCAAAGCCGTAAAAAACGGGGCCGTCCTCAACGTCGATTCAAACGAAATATCGCTTCCCGGCCCGCGGCTTGTAAACGCAGCGGAGGCTTTGTTCGAGTTTTTCAGCGGCGTTTCGGCGTCTGAGTAATGAGGCGGAGATATATGAAATCACGTTCCGAGAGCTTCCGCCTCTCTGAATATATCGTTTTTTCAGTCCTGACGATTGCGTTTTTCCTGCTCTGCGTATGTCTGGGCAGCGTGAGCATCCCGCTAAACGAGGTTTTTTCGGCCCTTCTGGGGCGGGGACAGATTTCTGAATCGGCGCGTTCGATTATCCTCTCCTCGCGCATACCGCGCGTGCTTACGGCCGCGCTGAGCGGGGCCTCGCTCTCGCTGTGCGGCGGCGCGATGCAGGGGCTTTTGAGAAACCCTCTGGCTGACGGCACTACACTTGGCGTCACATCCGGGGCGTCGCTCGGCGCGGTGCTGTCGATAGCATTCGGTTCGAGACTGACGGTCTTTTCCTATTCCACAGTCGCGCTTGCTATGCTCTTCGCCTTCTTTTCCCTGCTGCTTATACTCGTGCTGGCTTACAAGCTCGACTGCTCCCTGTCTACGAACACCATAATACTTGTGGGCATAATTTTTTCGATGTTCGCCAACAGCATTATAAGCCTTGTAGTTACCTTCGCGGGCAACAGGGTGCGCAGCATAGTATTCTGGACAATGGGCTCTTTGTCGGGTACGGGTTACGAAAACGCCCTGGCCCTGCTGGCAGCATTGGTTATATGCGGCTTTTTCCTTTTCGGTTCGTCGCGCGAGCTCAACGCCTTTGCCGTCGGCGAGGATAACGCCCGCAATGTCGGAGTCGACATCAAACGAGTTAAGCTGCGCGTGCTTATATTCACCGCGGCGCTCATAGGTACCTGCGTATCCATCGGCGGAACGATCGGCTTTGTCGGCCTGGTTATACCTCATATAGCCCGCATGCTCGTCGGGCCCAACCACAGGCGGCTGCTCCCGGCCTGCGTTTTCGCCGGGGCTGTATTTCTGATGCTTGCGGACCTAATAAGCAGGACAATACTAAGCCCGCTGGAGCTCCCCATAGGCGTGGTGACATCGCTTATCGGCTCCGTTGTTTTTGTCGTAGTATTCTACCGTCAGCGAAAGGCCGTGTGAAATGCTGGAAGTCAAAGAGCTTACCGTCCGAAAAGGCGGACGTACAATAGTTGACAGAGTCAGCTTCAGTGTCGGCGAGGGCGAGTGGCTTATGCTCGTAGGCCCCAACGGCGCGGGGAAAAGCACGATAGTCTCCGCCATATCCCAGGGCGTACCCTATACGGGACAGATTTTGCTGGGAGGGCGGGACGCTTCATGTATTGTTCCGTACGAGCGCGCCCGCCTGATGGGTGTGCTGACGCAGCTAAACAGCGTCAGCTATTCTTTTACAGTGGAGGAAGTTGTGAGCCTCGGGCGCTACGCCCGGTCCAAAGGCCCTCTCTCAGGCCGCTCTTCAGACGACGGCGAGATGATATCCCGCGCTCTCAAACTTACCGGAATGGAGGAGCTGCGCGGGCAAAACGTGCTTACGCTCTCCGGCGGCGAGCTCCAGCGCGCCTTCCTCGCCCAGATCTTCGCCCAGGACCCGCAGCTCCTGGTACTGGACGAGCCTGCGAACCACCTCGACCTTGTCTACCAGAAGCAGGTCTTCGCACTTGTGAAGCAGTGGCTTTCCGAGCCGGGGCGGGCCGTGCTGTCCGTTGTCCATGACCTCAGTCTCGCGCTGGCCTACGGTACGCACGCTCTGCTGCTTAACAGGGGGCGTGTCTCCGGTCTGGGGCCGGCCTCGGAAACGCTCACGCCGGAGGCTCTCAGGTCTGTTTATGATATGGACGTATATGAATGGATGAGAGGTCTTCTGGAACAGTGGGAAAGATAAAACAGACGGACGGCTGACGCCGCCCGTCCGTTTTTTTATACAGGCCTTCTCTATATTGTCATTATCGCCATGAAGCCGGCCTCCGGGCCCGGGCGGCCCACAGAGCCTCCGACCATCTCGGCCATGCCGCATTTTCGAACCGGGATCTGGACCTCCGCCGGAGCCTGGCCGCGGAGCTGGCGCACTACGTCGCAGACAACCCTGGCGCCGGACGCTCCCAGCGGGTGTCCGAGTGACAACAGGCCTCCGGAGAGGTTGACCGGGCAGCGGCCGCCCATCTCCACGACTCCGTCTCTGATCAGCTTGGAGGTTTCGCCGGGAGGGCAGAGCAGCAGGTTTTCGTATGTAATAAGCTCTTCGGGCGAATACGCGTCGTGCAGCTCGATGATGTTCAGATCCTCGGGGCCGCAGCCGGAATTCTCATAAGCCAGTTTTGAGAGGAGCTTTAGGTTGGGGAATCTCTGCGCGGGATCGTCGTCGTAGGTACTGAAGCAGCCGGAGACAAGCTCCGCGGTCTCCATTTTGACCGGGTTGTTTGTGTACTGATAGGCGATCTCCTTTGTGCACATAATGACCGCGGCGGCGCCGTCGGACATTGGGCAGCACATGAGCTTTGTTATAGGGCTTGCGATGACCTCGGAGTTTACGATCTCCTCCAGGCTTAATTCCTTGCGGTAGTGGGCATAGGGATTGTATAATGCGGCCTTATGGTTCTTGTAGGCCGCGTAGGCAAGCTCCTCCATCGTATGGCCGCGCAGCTGCATCAGCGCCTGGGCAGCCATGGCCATGTTCCCTATGGCCGGCATCCCGATAAGGTCGAGGAAGTTGCCCTTCGCCGTCGGCACAAGCTTGCCCGCTATCGGGCTTGTGGAGAGCGATTCGACGCCCATTGCTATTCCGACGTCGTAAAGACCCGTGGCTATATCCCGCCAAAGCCCGCGCACGGCGGCTCCGCCCGTGGCGCAGGCGTTTTCGACGTTCATGCACTCAATGGAGTGGACTCCGAAGCTCTTTAATACGGCCTGGGCCGTTGTGCTGGCCTGCTCTATGCGGCCTGCCCATGCCACCTGGAACTTGCGCGGGTCTATGCCGGCGTCCTTTATCGCGGCCCCGCAGGCCTGGACTCCGAGCTCAATGGCAGAAAACTGCGGCTGCTTAGTGAATTTAGTCTGGCCGATACCGATTACGTATACGTCTCTAAGTCCGTCTTTTTTCATGTCATACCCTCCCTTATTCCAAGACCTTGAACTTGTAGCCTATGTATTCCTTGCCGTCCTCGGTCCAGAGCGTGTCGACTATCGTTTCGACCTTTGCGCCTATCTTGAACTCACGCAGCTTTTCAAGCTTTGCCGGGTCTTTAGGCACAAGCTGCCCGTAAACCACGAGCCGCTCCTCCGGGAAATTAACCTGAGCAAGGCAGTGGGGCGCGGGGTATGCGTTGACCTTACGGTAAAAAACGGTAAACGTGCGGATTGAACCGTACTTTGGCAGCAGGACCTCCTCAAGATCCTCGGAAAGGCAGGCGTTGCACACGGGCTCCGCGGGGAAGAAGGTTTTGCCGCACTTCTTGCAGCGGACAAAATAGGGCCACGGCCCGTCCGGCGTTTCTTTCAGGATGCCGTTCATAAAGAACACTTTTTCTGCCATTTGGCTTTCTCTCCTTTTATATATGTGTTTGCTTTAATAACTAAGTAAATCATTTTATCTTTACCGTCACCGTGTTATACTCCATCACTCCGACGCTGCCCTTTTCGTTGCTGATAAAGCACATCCGGCAGCCGTTATAATCAAGGCAAAGCAGATAGCACTGATCCATCTCGCTGTATTCGACTGTCGCGCTCGTATTGAATATCTTTTCGATTTCATCCTTTGTTATCGTGCCCTTCGCGCCGACAATAAACTTGTCGGGACCTGTGAAGCTTACAAGGTTTGCCTGGGAATCGGCGTGAGGCTCTCCCGAGCCGTCGTCCACAAGGCCTCCGCCCTTATAGCCGTAGAAAAAGTCTGCGGGACAGCCCGGATATGTGATTAACCATCCGCGTTCCGTGTATTTCGAGGCGTATCCCCCGTATTTTTCCTCGAGCTGCGAGTGGTCGTACGTTGTAACCGCATCCAGAAGCCCCGTATCAACATACCCGCCGTGAGGCAGTGTCGGCGTCGGGCTTGGCGTCGGGCTGGGGCTCGGGCTCGGGCTCGGACTGGGACTCGGGCTCGGACTGGGGCTGGGACTCGGGCTTGGGCTCGGGCCCGGGCCGATATCCGGGCTCTCAATTGTATCTTCCTTGACGTAGCGGAGCCTGTCTTCAAGCTCGTCCATGAGCTTGTTTATGTATTCTCTGT